>JAYPGD010000240.1:0-8971 GCA_038126655.1 Verrucomicrobiales bacterium | reverse complement strand
CGCTGGCGGGCCTGCTTGTGCTTGGGATTGTTGTCGTCGATCTCATAGGGCGTGTGGCAGGGGAAGCAGCGCATGCGATGCGACCAGATGTTGCGCTTGAAGGAATCTACGAGCCCGCTCTTGCGGGCGTGGCGGATGACCTTGTCCGGGCTGGCCGGCTTGGCCAGTTGCTTGGGCGCGGGGAGGTTGCGGAGTTTGGGGTCGTTGCAACAGGCCTTGATCCAGGCGCTGAAGGCCTCGAGTTCGGCCTTGCGCATATCGGCATGAATCATTTTGGCGCCTTTGTCGTAATCCTTTTCGCCCATGCTGATGAACTTGAGGATCTGGGATTTTTCCGGGGCGTCAACATCGACCAGTTCCTGCGCCTTGAGCGAGGCGAAGGTGGCCTCGCTGGAGGGGAGGATGTAGTCCTTCAAGTCGACCGCCGACAAATGGCACTGCACGCAACTCGAGGGATTCGGCGATCGGAAGATCGGCAGGATGCGCGCGTTGAAGAGGTCTTCAGGCGAGGATGCCGCCATGGTTGAACCGGCGCCGGTGAGCAGCGCGCCGGCGATGGCGACGGAGCGAAGGAAAGAGATTGCTGGCTTCATGACAGGTTGCTTTTTGCAGGCCTCTCAGGAATTGGCAAGCGTCGTTCAGGGCTTGATTTGGATTCGACAAATCCGTTGCCGCCGGCGACACATGCTGGATGCGGTTTTCAGCAGGATCCAAGAGGGGGAAGCGTCGGGCCATGATTGTCGCCCTGTTCTTCCTGTTTGCGGGAGCGACGGTCGGGCTGGGCGCGGAGGTGCGAGTTGTGCGCACACCCAACGGCGGGATTCAGCCCCAGGCGGCGATCGGCAAGAATGGCCGATTGCACCTGATTTACTTCAAGGGCGAGCCGATCCGCGGCGACGTCTGGTATGTTTCCGGCGCTTCGGTGGACGCCCTTTCCAAGCCGATCCGCGTCAACAGCGCTCCGCGCAGCGTGATGGCCATTGGATCCATCCGGGGCGCGCATCTGGCGGTGGATGGCGAGGGTCGGCCACACGTGGCGTGGATGGGATCGGATCAGGCGCAACCCCGGCCGAAGTCGGGCGCGCCGATGTTGTACACCCGGTTGAATGCCGCCGGAGACGCCTTTGAAGCGCAGCGGAATCTGGTGACCTGGGCGACCGGGTTGGATGGGGGCGGTTCGCTGGCGGCGGATCGCGACGGCAATGTCTATGTGGCATGGCACGCCGGCCCTGACGGGCACGACGCCGGCGAAGGCGCCCGCGGCGTTTTCCTGGCGGCGTCCCGCGATGGCGGAAAGACCTTTGCCCGGGAGCGGAGGGTGGATGAACAGAAGATGGGAGCTTGTGGGTGCTGCGGGATGCGGGCATTCGCGGGCGAGTCCGGACGTTTGGCGCTGCTCTATCGGAGCGCCAACGGAAAATCTCGCGACATGACGTTGCTGACGTCACAGGACAAGGGCGCGTCTTTCAAATCCATGATCGTTGGTCGCTGGGAGATCGACACCTGTCCCATGAGCGACTCGGGCCTGGCGGAATCGAACGACCGATTGCTGGTGGTCACGGGCAGAAAAGGCCGCATCAGGCTGAGCGGCGTTCCGAATCCGTGGAAGGTGGGATTGGCTCCGATCAACATGCCGGCATCCAAGAACGCCCGGCTTCCTGTCGTCGCGAACAATCGGAAAGGGGAGACACTGCTGGCCTGGACCGAAGGCACAGGTTGGGATCGAGGCGGCGCGCTCGTCTGGCAGATGACTCAGGGCGACAGGCGCGCCTCGACCGAGCCGAAGAGAATCAGAGGCGCGATCCCGGTCTGGGGGATCCTCTCCGCGGTCGCCCTGCCGGACGGGGACTTTGTGTTGTTTCATTGACGGCGCTGCGAGCCCGGTGCGACTCGATCGCCCGACACTGGCGGCGCGCTGATCTGAAAGGACGACAAGTTGGCTGGGGGAGGCCACTGAAGCCCGATCGGTTCGAGGGGCGGTTTCCGCTCGAATCGCCGGTTGCTCGGAGGTCGCTTTCACCCCTTCGGGGTTTTGATCAGGGCTCGACGGAGTCTCTCCCCACCGGGTTTTGGATTCGCTGTCGCTGTTGTCGAGGGCTCTGACACGAACCGGACGGTTTGTCCGATTCGTTGGGGAGAGACTCCGGCGAGCCCATTGCAAAGTCCGGAGACGACAGGTTTGAACCATGCGGGACTGATCGATCGCGCTTGTGTCCATGTAACGACTTTTGGGTGGCGCGCAGGCCTGTTTCAGGGTGAAAGTGGGGCAATGCAGGCGAATGATTTCAACACAACGGGCACGGAGGGAAGGTGGACCACAGAGCGGGTTCCAGCGCCTTCCTCCGTGGCCCTCCTTCCCTCCGTGATCTCCGGGTTCAACAAATGGCGTGTCCGGCGGCGCCAATGGATTTCGTGTCTTGCGATGGGTATGGCATTGCTCCTGGCGTCCCCGGCGACCATGCGAGGCATGGATTCCCTGCAAACCGACCTGCTCATTGTCGGCGCCACGGAATCCGGGTGGGCGGCCGCGATCCAAGCGGCGCGGCAGGGAGTGAAGTCCATCACGATCGTCCACGACGGCGAATGGTACGGCGGCCAATACACCGAGCAGGCCCTTGCCTGCGTGGATGAGAACAAGGGCATGGACAAGGTGGGCTGGGGCGTCGATTGGCATCCCATGAGGCGCGCCTTCCATCGCAGCGGCTTGTTCAAGGAATTGATGGACCGGATTGAGGCGCAGAACACCGCGAAGTATGGATCGCCCATGCCGGGCAAGCCGCATCATGGTCCCTCCACCTTTCGGCCGGCTGAGGCCGAAGCCGCCTTTCGCTCGTTGATTCAGCCCTACGTCGATTCCGGTCAGATCCGGGTGATCTGGAAACGCTGCGCGGTTGCGGCCGATGTGGACAAATCCGACCCGGAGCATCCGCGGTTGAAAGGCCTGACCTTCGCGCCGGTGGATCTACAGACCGGCAAGGTGGGCGAAGCGGATCTGAAGGTGTCGGCGAAACTGACGATCGACGCCTCGGACTGGGGCGACGCGATCCAGGTTTCGGGAACGGCGTTTGAATGCGGGCCGGATCCGCAGTCGCGCTATGGCGAGCCGAGCGCGCCGAAGGAAGGAACCTTTCCCGAGAACGAGATGAACCCCATCACCTGGGCCATGATTGTCGCGGAGTCGGAGGGCGAGACGCCGATCGCGAAGCCGGCGCGGTTTGACGATCGCTATTTCCCGCGGGCCACGCATTTCAGTCGCGCGGAGTTCGGTAAGCTGAAGTGGGACGTCTCGAATCCGGGCGGCGGCTCCATCCTCCACTGGCCGCCTGACGGACAGGCCTCCAAACGTCAGCTCAGCGTCTACTCCGTGAGGCGGATCGTGGACGGCTATTCCAGCAAGGATGGGAAGACTTCGATCCTGCTGAATTACATGAACGGGCAGGACTATCCCTTGGAGCGCTTGCCGCAGCATGTGGTCGATGCCTTGGAAGCGACGGAGCCGGGCGCGTCGAAGAAGAACATCGTGGTGATGACGCGCGAGCAGCGGCAGATCATATTCGATGACGCCAAGCGGCATTCCACCTGTGTGCTCTACCACATGCAGAACTTCGTGCACGAGCGCGCTGAGCATAAACAGAACAGCCTTCGCAATTTTCACCTGAGCCCGGAGTTCGGCACGCCCGACAATCTTCCGCCCAAGCCCTACATCCGCGAGGGGCTGCGTCTCAAGGCGATCTACATGATGCGCGAGCAGGATGGCCGCAATCGCGACGGCGTCGACAAGACCCGCGCCAAGCCGCGCTTCTCCAAGGTCATGTATCCGGACGGGCTGTTTCCCTGGCAGTTTCATTACGACTTTCATCGCACCGGCCGCACCTACCTGAAGGAAGAGGGCGCGAGTGGACCGTGGATTGATTACCACAAGCCGAACCGCCACACGAAGTTCATCAGCGACCGTTGCGTGTTTCCCCTGCGCAGCCTGGTGCCGGAGAAGATGGACGGCCTGTTGGGCGCGCAGGGGAACGTCGGATTCAGCAGCATCGTGAGTGCGGCGGTGAGACTGCACGACCAACGCGTGCACATCGGCCAGGCGGCCGGGGCGGTGGCGGCAATTGCGTTGGAGAAGAAGGTGAAGCCGCGGGAGATGCCTTACGATTTCGGATTGTTGGAGGCGGTGAGAGGCGCCTTGTGCGGTGATACAAAAGGAGCGGTTCCGTTGCAGTTGTGGCCGTTTCGGGACCTGCCGGCGGATCATCCGAGCTTTGTGGCGATCAATCGCGGCGCTGCTCGCGGGCTGTTTCGCCTGCCGGGTTCGACTGTGGATTTCGAACCTGACCGCAAAGTGACGCCCGAGTGGATCGAAAAAGTCATTGTGGGATTGCCGCAAGGCTTCTCAGCAACCGGAACACGCGGTCAGTTTTGTGAGTCGATACGCGGATGGCTCATGCCGACCTTCGGCGGAGATTCACTTCAAGCGAATCTCAACCAGTCAACTGACACCGACGGCGACGGCATTCCCGACCGCGACGATGCGCTCTTGTTCACGGCGAATGAACCGATTGTCTGGGCGATCACGAAGGCCGAATTGACGCCACATTCGGACGGCGAACCTGACAAGGCATTGAGATCGGGGAACGCGCGCTTCTTCAACTTCTGCGGATCGGGCGTTACTTTGGCGAAAGGGGGCGAAGCCGATCACGGTCGCCAATTCGACGCGAAACGTGGTTTTGGCTGGCTCAACGATCTTTCCAAGAACAACCGCAAGCGCAATGAACTCAAGGGCCCGCGCGACAGTTTCATCTTCACCCGGCAACGCGACACCTGGGAGTGCGCGGTGAAGAACGGGCGTTATCGGGTGACCATCTGCGTCGGCGATTCCGGTCACGAACAATCGGATCAATGGGTGAAGATCGAGGGCAAGGTGGCGCTCGATGAAGTCACGACCGCGGATGGCCAGTTTGCCGAGAAGTCGGTTGAGGTTGAGGTCAAGGATGGACGGTTGACCGTGGAGATCGGATCAACGAAGCCGTCGTCAAACACCTGCGTGAATTGGCTCGCGATCGAGGCGTTGAAGTAGGGGGCATTGGAAGAATTCGTAGCCGCAGCCTCGTAGCCGCAACCTGAAGGTCGCGGCTACGGGCGAAGGGACTCGCGGCGCAATCAATGCGTCGCAATGTTCTGCGCCAGGTCCTCCCACGTCTGCCCCAACACGAATCGATGCGGCCAATCCTGTCAGCGATCACAAAGCCCGGCGCGAACAGGATTCCGTAGAATATACCGCACTTGATTCGCGTAGTCTGTCTGATCGCGGATGATGTGATCGTAGAAGTCTTTCTGCCATGCGAACGAAGGCAATGTCTTGCGCGCCCGGAACGTCGTCTTCTGTTTGTATTCCTTCACCATGGCGAGGAGGTCGGAATCGCGATGGGTTCCAGAGGCAATGAGGTGCGCATGATCCGGCATGAAGACAATGACCGCGACATGACCGCCGTTGTTTACAAACGCCTCCGATAACGCATCCGAAGCGATGCCCACAATTTCTTCGTCGGCGAAAAATGCTGAACACGGCGGCGATGTGTTGATCGTAAAGGCGGCCTTGACCTGACCGCGATAACAGATTGCCGGCAAACGATGGCGCTGCTCCCTGATTCGAGCCACGGGATGAATGTGTCATCGGAGCGCCGGGACGGCAAGCTCGTAGCCGCAACCTTTAGGTTGCGCACCGAGCGCGTCCCGCGCGAGAAGCGGGAACGTGGAATTCTCACTTCTCGTCCGTACGGACTCGGGGCGCAACCTAAAGGTTGCGGCTACGGGATTGAGGTCGCGGCGCTTTCTCTTCAAATCCACTCCCGCACTTGTTCTTGGAATCGGTTGTAGATGTATCCCAATCCGATCAACACCAGCCCCAGTCCCATGAAGCTGAGGACGCGGAAGGGGAGCGTCAGTTCCCAGACATCGATCAGGAAGATGCGGGCCATGGCGAGGACGAGGATGCAGATGCCCAGGCGGCGGTACTCGCGTTCCTTGAGCCAGAAGCCGATGCCGGTCAGGGCGAAGGCGAGCAGTCCCCAGGCGAGGGTCATGACGAAGCCGTTCTCCTGCGCGTGCAGCGAGGCCCTGGTCACCCACAACCAGAGCGTCGCGCCGCCGGCGAGGATGATGAATGTGTGGTGTCGGCGGGTCAGGTGAAACATTTCCTTCATCCGTGAGGCGACGATGTGGCGGCCCATGAGAACAAGGATCGCGATCAGGTCGGCGGCGTGGGCGTGATCCTTGTCGAATCCGTGGATCCAGAACAAAAGACAGCCTGCGCCAATGAAGGCGGAGCCGGTTTCAATGCGGCCGACGACCTGGTCGAAGGTGCCGCGCAGGAAGACGATGGTCCCGATCAGCGCCAGGGCGAGGAAGCGCAGTTCGGGCTCGAAGTATTCGACCGCGTAGATCGTGGACATCAGGACGAGGCCGACACGGGCGATGACGACCGCGGGCGTCAGTTTGTCGGCGAGTCTCTGGTTGTCTTTGCCAAACCGGTGGATCCACTCGCTGCTGGCGATGGCGTAGCCGCCCAAGGTCAGGACCGGAACGATCGCCGCCCACCAGGCGGGATGACCGTCGAAGATCAGTCGATGAAACTCCAATACACTGATTGCGAGGAAGAACTGCCCGCAAATCGCCAGCGGCCACAGGCGCAGGACGCCGCCGACCACGGCGAACAGGATCGCCAACAGCGCGGATATGGCCAGCCAGGCTTCGTCGGAGAACTGCGTCGCCAATGCGACGTGAATCAAACCGACCACGCCGATCGAACCCAGACCGATGAGGGCCTTCCGCCAGTCTGAGTCCATGGGCAGTGTTTGTTGGCGTTGCCACCAGGTCAGGATGGCGAGGGTAATGCCGGCGGTGGCGATCGGGCTCCAGAGCGACGCGTCGGCGGCCTGCGAATGCGCCATTGCGAAGCCCACAGCCTGGGCCAGCAGTAGGTAGCCGGCGCCGAACTGGCTCAGGATGTTGATCCGCAGTTTGAGGTGCGAAAGCGCGATGGCCGCCGCTTCGAGGGCCAGGACCGGCCCGCGCCATTCGGAGGGAAGATGCTGGTAGCTGACGACTGCCGCCAAGGCGCAGATGGCCAGCGAGTTCCAGCCGTAGAGGAAGTTCTCATGCTCCTCCTCCAATTTCAGGACCTGGCGGCGTTGCTGCCAGAGCAGGACTCCCAGAGTGACGGCGATCACAATGACGCCGTGCATCCAGTGCGGGAGCCCCGGGTGGTTGAACGAGATGAAGGAAAGCGATTGCGCGCCGAGCAGGTACACGAATCCAAGCAGGCTCAGAACCCGTACACGCAGCTTTTCAACGGACAGGATCACGCCCAGCGCGGTCAAGGCGAGCGCCGTCGGGCGCGCGGTGATTTCGAAGTTCTGCCAGGTGGCGAAGAACCAGGGGATCAATCCGGCCATCGAGAAGAAGACAATGCCGTCCTCGGGCGCGGGGAGTTTGTCGGGCTTGGATCTGGATTCATCGGTTGACTCGGATTTGTTCCCTGACGCCGTCGCGAGCGACCGGAGATTCAAGCGATTCAGCGACCAGGCGTTGAACAGCAGGAGGGCTCCGAGTGAGATCCCGAGCGCCAGCCCGGTTGCTTCGAAGGGGCGGATGTCGTCGAAAGCCAGGGCCACCGCGAGCGCGGCGGTGATATAGCCTCCGGCCTGCATGAAGCGGCTGTCGCGGTTGTAGCCGAGGAGGATGAGCGCCACGCTTTCGATGGCGAGGGAAAGCGCGAGTTGCGCGCCGGTGAACCAGGCCAGGATGCCCCAGGTGACCAGCAGCAGTCCCTGGACGAGGTAGCTGTTCTCCGCGGTAGGTTCATCGGCGAGAAGCCGCTTTGCCGGTTGGGTGAGGCCGAGCAGCAGAACGCCGACTGTCAGCGGAAAGGCCCAGAAGTGGTCGGGGTAGGCGAGGTTGGTCGTCAGCGCCCCGAACAGCACGAGCAGGGCGTTGTTCGCGGTGAGGAAGAAGGCTCGATTCTGTTTCTCCATTTCGCCGGCGCGGGAGACAAAGACGGCGACGGTGAAGACGATCCAGTAACAGGCGAGGAAACCCAGGCCCATCCAGTAGTCGCCGGTCGCGAGCGATCCGCGGTCCCAGACTTCGATCCCGTGATGGTGAAACCGCCAGAAGGCCCAGCCGCCGTAGGTTCCGGCAAGGCTGACAAAGGACAGGATCGCCCAGCGGTTGCGGACGAGGAACCAGACGGCCGCGAGGGACAGCGCGAGGTTGGAGAAGAGGGTGAAGGCGCCGGTCTCGTTGACGCCGCTCGTGTAGTAGGCGAGTCCGATGGCGAACAGCGCCATGATCTCGGATTTCCTTCGGTCGGCCAGCCAGGCAATGAAGCCGGCCCAGGCCAGCAACGCCGCGCCGGCAATGAACTCATTGGAGATGACGCGCACATTCTGGATGTAATGCGCGGCGTAGGTTGTGAAGTAGACCGAAGCCAGCCCTCCGGCAAAGAGAACCTGTCCGTAGTTCTGAAGTTCCTTCCGGTTTCGTTGCAGCCAGGCGCCCGCGCCCAGCAGGGCGCCGCTGATGAAGTAGAGTCCAGCCACCTTGCCGATGGGGCCCATGGGCACGATCCAATGCGTGTAGGCGAGCTTGGCCAGAAATCCGATTCCCGTCAGCAACAGCACGATGCCGATGCGGACAAACCAATAGGAACCGAGCGCAAATTCGAAGGAGGGTTTTGGGGATTCGGGATCCTCGGAAGGCGGGGGCGCTGGTTCGGGTTCAGATTCAGGTTTCGCGATCTTGGGCGCGGTTTGAGCGACGGCGGGTTTCAAGGGCGCCGGGGAACCGGAAGATTGGAGCGCCGGGCATTGCTCGGCATTGGCGCTGGTCGCGGGTTCCCCCCGAGCAATTCACCGCGCTCCCGCGGTCGGTGGTGGGGTCGGCGTGGGGTGGGTTGCGGCTGGGGCGGGCGGTT
>JAYPGD010000239.1:1613-8977 GCA_038126655.1 Verrucomicrobiales bacterium | reverse complement strand
GCCTTGCGGCCGATGCCCTTGAGGGTGTGCCGGTGTTGGTGATGGCCGAGTTCGTGGCCGAGCACGAAGGCAAGGGCGGTGGTGTTGGTCGTGGCGTCGAGCAGTCCCTGGGTCACCATCACCGTGCCGCCCGGCGCGGCGAAGGCGTTGGGCTCCCGGGAAGCCATGTAGCGGAGCTTGTAGGGCAGCGGCCGGAGTCCGGGCTCCTGCAGCAGTCGGTTGAAGACCTCCTCCGCCTTGGCGAATTCCTTGGGCGGGTTTCCCGCCTCGGGGAACTCCATCGATTGAAACAGCTGCGCCTCGGTCTCCTCGCTGATCCGGGTGACCATGAATTCGGCGACGGCCCCGAGCAGCAGGTAGACCAGCGTCATGCCGACCACGATGATGACGACGTTCTTGACCTTTTCCTTCCAATGCTCGTGACCGCTGGAGGCCTCGGCCGATTCACCAAGCTGTTTGGGGACGAACTTCATGGGAAGGCGGGTTCAACCACGGCCTGCCGCGGCGCGACAGGCGGTGGTTGAAAAGCGACGGTCTACTCGGCCGCCTGATGCAGTCGCACGGCGGTGCCGTAGGCGATCACCTCGGCGCAGCCGACGGCCTTGCCCTTGCCGTTGGAGACGGTCGAGGTCTCGAGGCGGCAGTTGAGAAACATGTCCGCGTCGGGGCAGGCCTCCTTCATGCGCAGGATCGCCTCGCGGCGGCCGCGGTCGATGACCGAGGCGTAGCTCTTCATCTCGCCGCCGAAGATCATCCGGAACTTGGACAGCCAGCGTTTGAAGTGATCGACCGAGACGACCACGGATCCGACGACGAGTTGGCTGTCGTAGGCGTTGGGCAGGTCCGGGACCTGTTTGCCGGTCAACGCGGGGACCTGCACCCAGGCGGCCTCGCGTTCGCGGATGCTCTTGTAGTGCTTCTTCTCGGTGATCTTGCCGATGATCCAGGTGCCAAGCAGCATCCAGATCGGCGCGGTGTAGATCAGCATTCCGATGATCATGAAGATCATCGGGACGTCTTCCTGAGGTTGCGGTTCCATGACGCCTCCTGGTTACTGGCACTGAACGGCGGTCCCGTAGGCGAGCATCTCGGCGGCGCCCTGGGTGACGGAGGTGGTGGTGAAGCGCACGTTGATGATGGCGTTGGCGCCCAGTTCCTGCGCCTGCGCGATCATGCGGTTGGTCGCCTCCTGACGGGCTTCCATCATGAGTTCGGTGTAGCCCTTCAATTCACCGCCCACGATGTTCTTCAGCCCGGCCATCAGGTCGCGGCCGACGTGTTTCGCGCGGATCGTGCTGCCCTGCACGAGGCCGTAGTGTTCGGTGATGGTGTGTCCGGGTATCGATTCAACGTTGGTCAGAATCATGGTGTCTCTTCTGGGCTGGTTGTTGTTGTCTCGTCGCTGTTGATGGTTCCTTCCCAGCGACTTGAGGAATCTGCGCGGCCTCGCGGGCAATGAAAAGACAAAAGAGCCCGCCCGCGCGGGCGCGGGTCGCTTATCCCCTTCCGGGCGCAACCTTTCCGGCGCCGCAGTGTTTGCATTCACTCGAACCACTGGTTCCCGCCGGGTGGCGGGGACCTGGGCCCGGGACGCAAGTTGTCGTGTGCTTGTCCCGGGCCCGTTTTCTTTGTGTCGCGCGATTGACAATGCGCGGCGCGCGGCTGGTTTTCGACACAGCCGCGCGCCCGGAGGCGATTTTCCTTTTCGCGGTCGGGCGCGGGCCGTTCAATCCCTGGATGCCGCGCGACTACCAGCTCAAGCAATTCCGGCCGAAGGTCGATTTCCAGATCGATTACGCGGCGGAGTTGAACGAGCAGCAGCACGCGGCCGTCACGGCGCCTCCGGG
Source organism: Verrucomicrobiales bacterium (assembly GCA_038126655.1). Classification (GTDB taxonomy): domain Bacteria; phylum Verrucomicrobiota; class Verrucomicrobiia; order Limisphaerales; family JAYPEY01; genus JAYPEY01. The sequence continues at coordinate 7,130 of JAYPGD010000239.1, read as the reverse complement.
GCCGTCGTTGGTGATCGCCGGCGCCGGTTCGGGCAAGACGCGGACACTGACCTACCGGGTGGCCTACCTGATCGAAACCGGAATCAAGCCCGAGAACATCCTGCTGCTCACCTTCACCAACAAGGCCGCCAAGGAGATGATGGGCCGCGTCCGCGAACTGCTCGGCTCGGACCTCGCCAACCTCTGGGGCGGCACCTTTCATTCCATCGGACACCGGCTGCTGCGACGCCACGCCGAACGCGTCGGCTTCCGCCGCGATTTCACGATTCTCGATCGCGAGGATTCGAAGGACCTGCTCAAGGCCTGCATCGGCGCGCTGGAATTTGATCCGAAGGAGACGCGCTTTCCCAAGCCGGACGTGCTGCAGAACGTGTTGTCGATGGCGGCGAACATGAGCCTGCCGATTCCGGAGTTGCTGGGACAGCGTTACTCGAATTTTGCGCAGCTGGCGGAGCCGATCGGACGGTTGGCCACGCTTTACGCCGACCGCAAGCGCGCGGCCAATGTGATGGATTTCGACGATTTGCTCGGGTTGTGGCATCGGTTGCTGAAGGATGACGCGGAGGTCCGCGAGCGTTGCCAACGGCGTTTCCGGTTTGTGCTGGTCGACGAGTATCAGGACACGAACGAGCTGCAGGCGGAATTGATCGACATGCTCGCGGCGCCGCCGCCGGGGGACGAACGTCCGACGAACATCACGGTCGTGGGGGACGATTCGCAGAGCATCTACTCGTGGCGTGGCGCGGATTACCGGAACATCCTCGACTTTCCGAAGAATTATCCCGGGGCCCGGACCTTCAAGATCGAGGTCAACTACCGGAGCACGCCGGAGATCCTGGCGGTGGCCAATTCCGTCATCCGCGCCAACGTCCGCCAATTCGAGAAGGAGCTGGAGCCGGCCAGGCCGGCCGGGATCCGGCCCGCGCTGGTCGCCTGCGAGGACGGCAACGAACAGGCCGCCTTTGTGGCGCAGCGCGCGTTGGAGCTGCGCGAGGAGGGCGTCGAGCTGAACCAGATGGCCGTGCTCTACCGCTCGCACTTCCACGCGTTGGAATTGCAGCTGGAACTGACGCGCCGAAACATCCCCTTCGCCATCACCAGCGGCATCCGCTTCTTCGAACAGGCGCACGTGAAGGATGTCGCCGCCCATCTGAAGCTGGTCTGCAATCCGCTGGATGAGGTCTCCTTCAAGCGCGCGGTCATGCTGCTGCGCGGCATCGGCGCCAAGGGCGCCGACAAGTTGTGGTCCCTGTTTCATGAAGCCCGGACCGGCCTGGCCGCCGGCGCGGACGCCTCGGATGACGGCGATCCGGACTGGAGCGTGGAAGCGGAGGATGACCCGGCGTCGACCGGTCCGGCCATGGCGGCGCTTCATATTGGCGAGGCGTTGCGGCGCGTCGGAGCCAAGGCGCCGAAGAAGGCGCAGTCGGCCTGGACGCAGCTGGCCGACACCATGGAGCAGTTGGAGGAGCCGGAGCTCCGTTCCCGGCCCTCGGACATGATCCGGCTCGTGATCGACGCGGGATACGAGGATTACCTGGGCGCGCAGTATGAGAACTACCGCAGTCGCCTCGACGACCTGGAGCAGCTGGAGAGCTTTGCCCGGCAGTTCGACGACATCGAGGAGTTCCTGGGGCAGCTGGCCTTGTTGACCAACGTCGAGGCCGAGGCCCAGCAGGCCGCGGCCGATGATGAGCAGATCAAGCTGTCCACCATCCATCAGGCCAAGGGGCTGGAGTTCGACGTGGTGTTCGCCATCATGCTGTGCGACGGCATGTTTCCCTCGGCGCGGTCGATTGAGGATCCGGACGGCGAAGAGGAGGAGCGGCGGCTGTTCTACGTCGCGGTCACCCGCGCGCGCAACGAGTTGTATCTCAGTTATCCGTTGATCCGGGCGCAAGGCTACGGCGGGGATTACATGCAGTCCCCCTCGCGCTTTCTGGGGGAGATCTCCCCGGGCCTGCTCGACGAATGGAATCTGCAATCGACCAATTCCTTCGGCGGCGAGGTCGACGAGGATTTCGACGACGAGCCGTTCTGATAGATCGCCCCGGATCAATAGCCGGGGGATTGCAGGGAGCGAAGGAGGTAGAAGAGCCCGCCGATGAAGAGCGGGACAAGGATGACGAGGGCGATGAAGGCGAAGATCACGCGCCGTGAGCCCTTCACATGACGCGGCGGCACGTCCTTGAAGAAGGGCATGGAGCCGGGTTCGTCGTCCCGGGACGATTCATCCTTTTCCGGTTCGTTCTCGGGCGATTCACTCATGAAGACCTGTCTTGCGCGGACGCGCGCGACGCCCTGGTTCAGAAATAGGCGACATATTGACGCCGCTTGAGACGCTCGACGTATTGCTTGTAGAGGCGGCTGCGCTCCTCGCTGAGCAGGGTGTTCTCGATCTGTTCCGAAACCTCGGTGAGCGGCCGGACGCCCTTCCCCTGCCGGTCCTCGACCTTCATGATGAACGCCGCGGTCTTGGCGGCAATGACGCCGCTGTGCTCGCCCTTCTTGAGGGTGAAGGCCTGTTCGGCCAGATCCGCGCGCAGGACGGATTTTTCGACCCAGCCCCAGTCGCCGCCGTTCTTGGCGTGGGCGCCTTCGGAGTAGACGCGGGCCATCTCCTCGAAGGCGGCGCCGTCGTTGAGCTTGAGAAGGATTTCCCGCGCCATCTTGGCGGCCCGGTCCGCGGGCGCGCCCTCGGGCTGGTTGATCAGGATCATCCGCAGCTTGACCCGTTCCTCGAGCTGGAACTCGTCCTGGTGAGCCTCGAAATACTCCCGGATCTTCTTGGGGGAGATGATGATGTCCGAGGCCACATTGATGTGGCTCATCTGTTGGACGATGATGCTCTCCCGCTCGCGTTCGCGGAATTTCTCGTAGGTGTCGCCCTGGGCGCGCAGGGTCTTGGCGAGCGTCTTGCGGTCGCCGTATTGGTCGCGGATGCGGCGTTGGATCTGCTCCTCGACGACGGATTGCGGGAGGATATAGCCCTCGGTCTTGTAATCGTGCAGGATCAACTCGTGCGCCACGAGCTGGTCGATGATTTCCTTCTGGAGGCGCGGCGCCTGACGGTCCGCCTCCTCCGGGGACATGCGCCGCAACAGGGGAAACAGGATCTCCTGAACCTGCCGGTAGGTGATGATTTCCTGGTTCACCTTGGCGGCGATGCCGTTCACCGGCTCGGGGGCGCGCGCCGCGATAAGGGACAACGGCGCCGACAGGAAGAGAAGCGCCACGAGTATGGAGGGAATGCGTGTCATCAGTTGATTCCGGGCAGTCTAGGGTTGGGGCGCATCCCGGTCAAGGCGGCCGGAGATTGCGCAATTGACGCCCTGTCCCCGTCTGGTAACGTGGCCCGCTCATGAACCAAGACAGCCTGCGATTTATCTGCTTTACGGGCGGCCGATATTATTTCGGCCTTTCCGAACCGCGCGCCGGGCTGTGACTGAATTTTTTCACCAACCCCAACCCAGACCGCGGTTTCCGGCCGCGGTTTTTTTGTCGCCGCGGACAGGGCCGCCAACAAGACCATGATCATTGTTCTCAAACCCCACACCAAGAAAAAGGACGAGACCGCCGTCCTCAAGGAGATCCGCAAGCTCGGCTACAAGCCGCACATCATGCGCGGCGTGGAGCATGTCGTAATCGGCGCGATCGGCGACGAGCGCACGCATCACACCCTCGAGACGCTGACCACCTGGCCGCAGGTCCAGGATGTCATGCCCGTCCAGAAGAAGTTCCAGCTGGTCAGCCGCGAGGCGCATCCCGCCAATTCCCGCGTCCGCGTCGGCCGGAACCAGATCGGCGGCAAGAAGGTGCACGTCATGGCCGGCCCCTGCTCCGTGGAAAGCGAGACGCAGTTGATGAAGACCGCCGAGGCCGTGAAGAAGGCCGGCGCCACCGTGCTGCGCGGCGGCGCCTTCAAGCCGCGAACCTCCCCCTACGATTTCCAGGGACTCGGCGAAAAGGGCCTCAAGCTGCTGGCCAAGGCGCGCAAGGAGTTCGACCTCCAGATCATCACCGAGATGCTCTCCCAGGACCACGCCGACCTGATGACCGAATACACGGACATCATCCAGATCGGCGCCCGCAACGCGCAGAACTTTCAGCTCATCATCGCCGCCGCCAAGACCGGCAAACCCGTCCTGCTCAAACGCGGCATGAGCATGCAGATCCAGGAATGGCTCCTCGCCGGCGAGTACGTGCTCGCCAATGAAAACCCCAATCTCCTCTTCTGCGAGCGCGGCATCCGCACCTTCGAGACCTATACGCGGAATACGATCGATCTCTCCACCGTGCCGATCGTGAAGAACGAATCCCACTGTCCGATCGTCATCGATCCCAGCCAGGGATGCGGCCGCAGGGATCTGGTCATGTCGGTCTGCAAGGGCGCGGTCGCCATGGGCGCCGACGCGCTCCTGATCGAGGTGCATCCGAATCCCGCCGAAGCCTGGAGCGATGGCGCGCAGCAGGTGTCGCTGGAAGACTTCGCCAAGTTGATGAAGGAATTGAAGCCCTTCGCCGAAGCGGCCGGCCGGACCATCTGACCGCCGTTGGCCGGCGACAATGGCAGATGGCGAAGCGCCAACCCCTGACCACTGATTACCGGCCACCGAGCCCGCAAGGCAAACAAAACGCCGGCTTCGAATGAACTCGAAGCCGGCGTTGTTGTTTGAAGATGGAATCGAATCCGGATCAGGGTCCGGTGACATGCACCCGCGCTCCGGCGCGCTTCATCGCGGCGACGGCGCGGCGCATCGGGAATTCCGGGATCGGATTGTCGGCCAGCCAGATCTTCACGTAGGGCGCGAAGCGCTTCTCACCGGCGGCGTCCTCCTCGACCATGAACACCAGGGGCGAAAGGTCCGTGACCAGATTGTCGTGGATGAAGAGGAAGGACAACTGGCGCAGGCCGTAGAGCGGCGAGAGGTCGCTGACGCGGTTGCCATTGAGTTCCAGGATGGAAAGCCAATTCAGCTTGTTGATGCCGTCGATGTTCTTGATGCGGTTGTCGGCGAGGTAGAGGCTGCTCAGTTTCTTCATGCCCAGCAGCGGCGAGATGTCGGTGACCTGGTTGCGGGTCAGGTAGAGGGCCGCCATGTTGGTCAGACCGGCGAGCGGGCTGAGATCGGCGACCTTGTTGTCGCTGAGTTCGATGTATTGCAGCGCCTTGAGCGTGCCGAGCGGTTTGATGTTGGAGACCAGGTTGCTGGTCAGGGTGATCGTCTGCACGCGCTTCAATCCGGTGATCGGCGTGAGATCGGACACGCGGTTGCCGGCGATGTTCAATGCCGCCAGGCTGCGGCAGTGCTCCAGGCCGGAGAGATCCGTGATGCCCAACCCGGTCGCCTTGATCGTGGAGATGTTCTCCACGTCCTTCGCGACGATCGGCTCGTCGCTGTCGCGCTTTTCAAACACATAGCGCCGGACCGCCTTTTCCAGGTTCTTGTCCTTGAAGATCGACATGGCCGCCTTCTTGGCCGCGGCCTCGTTGCGCTTGGCGATCTCGGCGTCGAC
>JAYPGD010000239.1:0-1513 GCA_038126655.1 Verrucomicrobiales bacterium | reverse complement strand
AGTCCCAGGACAAGGGCGGCGGTGAGGAGGAATGAGTTCGTTCTTTTCATAAAATGAGTCGTGTTGGGTTCGCAATAGACGACGCGGAAACGAGCGGGATTATTGAGCGTCACCGGAAAAAAATTCAACCCCTGTCTGGGCGGTCGCCAAGATCGTCGGAATCTCCGCCAAAATCAGGGCCGCAGGACGATTTTGCCGGAGAGGGAGCCTGCTCCGTGGATGGTATTCGCCTCCTGGACGCGATGAGCCTCGGCGGCTTCGGAAAGCGGGAGGACGCGATCGATGCGCGCTTTCAGCTCCCCGCCCGCCAGCCAGCGGTTGATGTCGTCGGCGCAGGCGCGCTGTTCGTCGGGCGTTGCCTTGAACATCACGAAGCCGTGGAGCGAGCATTCCTTCACGTAGAACGGCCCCACGGGAAACTCGGGTCGCGCGTCGCGCCCGGCCATCAACACCATGCGTCCGCGCTCCGCCAACGCGCCGACGGCGAGATCAAAGTCGGGCATGCGCGCGGTTTCCCAGAAGACGTCCACGCCGTCGGGCGCCGCCTTTGCGAGTTCCCCGGCCACGTCCTGGGTCCGGTAGTTGATCGCCGTTTCCGCGCCGAGTTCGAGGCAGGCGCCGGCGCGCTCGTCGCTGCCGGCCGCCGCAATCACCCGGGCTCCGGCCGCGCGCGCCATTTGAACGACCGCCGATCCCACGCCGCCGGCGCCGCCATTGACGAAGACCGTCTCGCCCGCCTGCAACCGGGCTTCGCGAAACAATCCGAGGCGCCCTGTGATGCCGACCAGCGCCGTCGCGGCCGCGTCCTCGTCTGAAACGGCGTCCGGCGTCGGATACAGCCAGCCTTCGTCCACGGCCGCCAGCTCCGAGAAGGTCCCCTGCCTGCCGATCAGGCCCTGGTTGCTGCCCCACACCCGGTCGCCGACCTTGAAGCGCGTCGCGTCCGGTCCGACCGCCTCCACCACCCCGGCCAGATCGCAGCCGGGCACGTAGGGCGTGGGCAGCTCCATGGGAATCAATCCGCCGCGCACGTAGGTGTCGATCGGATTGACCGCGACGGCTCCGACCCGCACGAGGACCTGGGATCCGGAAATCCCGGGATCCGGCAGTTCGCCATATTGGATGTTCTCGGGGGGGCCGGTTTCTTTGATGTAGGCGGCTTTCATGGAATCGGTTGCGGCGTTGCTCTGTCCCCTCCTTCCTAACCGGACCGAACGACGCGGTAAAGCGGCGAATGCCGGATATGCCGATGTTGAGCGAAACCGTAGGGCCCGCGGCCGAGTCGCTGCCCGACAGGAGAAAACATGGAAGTTTCCGGGCGGCGACCGCTCTGGGCGCGCCAGTCTGGAGACGGGATCCAGGAACGCAACGCCGGGGTTTCCGGGAGCGCAACAAGGCGGCGCAGCGCCCGGGGATAGAGGAGACCCGCCCCCAATGTCACGGCAATACGGCGCGATTGAGCCCGCGATCCGGAGTGCCGAGCATTGCTCGGCATTGGCTGCCGAAACGGCTT
>JAYPGD010000238.1:0-8993 GCA_038126655.1 Verrucomicrobiales bacterium | reverse complement strand
GTTCTACACCTGCTCCATGCATCCGCAGATCAAGCTGCCGGATCCCAAAGCCAAATGCCCCCTCTGCGGCATGGCCTTGATTCCGGTCACGAACAAGTCCGGCGGGAATGACGGGCCGCGCGATTTGACGCTTTCCCCCGGAGCGCAAAAGCTGGCCGGCATTCGCACCTCCGTCGTGGAACGAAAGTTTGTCGACGCTGCGATCCGGATGGTGGGCAAGGTGGAATACATCACGGCCTGGGTTCCCGGTCGGTTGGATCGCCTTTACGTCGACTATACGGGCGTGCCTGTTTCGGAGGGCGATCACATGGTCCACCTCTACAGCCCGGAACTGCTGGAGGCGCAACAGGAACTGATCCAGGCGCTCAAGACGGTGGAAGGGCTGAAGAACAGCGAAATGACGTTTTCCCGGAAGCGGGCGGAAGCGACGGTGGCGTCGAGCCGGGAGAAACTCCGGCTTTGGGGCCTGAGCGCGGAGCAGATTACCAAGATCGAGGCGAGCGAGAAGCCGGAGGATCACATCACGATCAACGCCAAGATGAGCGGCATCGTTGTTCACAAGAACGCGGAAAAGGGGATGTATGTCCAGACCGGCGCCAAGATCTACACCATCGCGGACCTTTCCAAGGTGTGGGTCAAGCTGGACGCCTACGAGTCGGACCTTGCCTGGCTGCATTACGGGCAGGCGGTGGAATTCGAGACCGAGGCCTATCCCGGCGAGACTTTCTCGGGGCGGATTTCCTTCCTGGACCCGACGCTCGATTCCCGGACGCGCACGGTGAAGGTCCGCGTCAATGTGGACAATTCGGATGGCCGCCTGAAGCCGGAGATGTTTGTCCGCGCGATTGTGCGCTCGCGGGTCGCTTCCGGCGGCAAGGTGATGGACCCGGCGCTGGCGGGCAAGTGGATCAGCCCGATGCATCCGGAAATCGTCAAGGACGAGCCTGGCGATTGCGACATCTGCGGCATGGCGCTGGTGAAGGCGGAGAAACTTGGCTATGTGCGCGCTGACGCCGGCAAGGAGGAGGCGCCGTTGGTCATTCCCGCCTCGGCCCCGCTGCTGACGGGCAAGCGCGCGGTGGTCTATGTCGAGAAGTCGCCCGGGCAGTATGAGGGCCGGGTCGTCGAACTGGGGCCGCGCGCGGGCGATCACTACCTGGTCAAGGACGGGCTGAAGGAGGGTGAGAAGGTCGTGACGCAGGGAAACTTCAAGATCGACAGCGCCGTTCAGATCCTGGCCAAGCCCAGCATGATGAATCCGGAGGGGGGCGGTCCGGCTCCGGGTCATCATCACCATGGGCACGAGGGACACGCCGGGCCCGCCCCCGCGGAACCAATGAAGCTCACGCGCCTGCAGACTCCCGAGGATTTTCAGGCCCAACTGGCCGGGGTCTACGCGGAGTATGTCAAACTGGGGAAGGGGTTGAGCTCGGACGCTCCGGAAGCCGCCGGTTCGGGCGCCCGCGGGTTGGTCGATGCGTTGGCCAAGGTCGACATGACCTTGCTGAAGGGCGAAGCGCATGAGGCCTGGATGAAACGGCTGAAACCGTTGGAGCAGGCCGGGCAGGCCGCGGCGGAGGCGGGCGACATGGAGGCCGCCAGAAAGGCGTTTGAAACGGTTTCAAACGAAATGATCGCGGCTGTGCAACAATTCGGGATTGCAGGAGACGCCCAGGCCAATGTCTTTCATTGTCCGATGGCGTTCGGAAACAAGGGGGGCAGTTGGCTGCAGTCCAATGATGAACTGGAGAACCCCTACTTCGGCGCGAAGATGTATCGGTGCGGGAAGTTGGTGGAGGTATTGAAGGGGCGGGGGGCGGAGGCGCAATGAAGGGTTTGATCGGCATTCGGGAGTTACAGGCAAGTCCGGGCGAACCCACCCCGATTCCGCCCCTCAACTCCGACTGCGGCGGCGGGGCGGAATATCCCCTCCCGAGAGGGGACCTGCGAACGGGGCGGCGCGCGTCTTTGGTCCCCTCTCGGGAGGGGATATTTCATCCTCCAGCGCAGCGGAAAATGAGGATGGAATCGGGGTGGGTTCGCCCGAGGGTGACAGCTGACTTTCGAAAGCTCCCGCCGCCATTGGCCGTCCGTTCAAGGCTTCGAGTCGGAACGCGGCCTAACGCGTCTGAAAAGGAGCGAAGCCGAATCCATCCTCGGAAGGGAGCTCAGCGATGAATGAATCCGAAACTCCAGCCAAGCCCGACGCTCACACGCTGCACGAAACACGCAACACGTCTCTTTCCAACCCCACGCCCCTTTCCGCCCTCATCGAATTCTGCCTGCGGAACAAGCTGATTGTCCTGTTGGGCGTCGTCTTCTTCATAGGCTGGGGCATTCTGGTCGCTCCCTTCGATTGGGAGGTCGGCGGACTGCCGCGCGATCCTGTTCCGGTCGACGCCATTCCCGACATCGGCGAAAACCAGCAGATCGTCTTCACCGAATGGATGGGACGCTCCCCGCAGGATGTCGAGGACCAGATCACGTATCCGCTCACGGTTTCGTTGCTCGGTGTGCCCGGCGTCAAGACGGTGCGTTGTTACTCCATGTTCGGCTTCTCGACGATCTACATCATCTTCAAGGAGGACGTGGATTTCTACTGGTCGCGCTCGCGGGTCCTGGAGAAGTTGAACAGCCTTCCGGCGGGCACGCTGCCTTCCGGCGTGCAGCCCGCCCTGGGTCCTGACGCCACCGCCCTGGGGCAGGTCTACTGGTATACGATCGAGGGCCGGGATCCGGAGGGCAATCCAACGGGGGGCTGGGACCTGGATGAATTGCGCAGCGTCCAGGATTGGCACGTGCGCTACGCCCTGCTCGCGGTCGACGGCGTGAGCGAAGTCGCCTCGGTCGGCGGCTTTGTGCGGGAATACCAGATCGATGTCGATCCGGACGCCATGCGCGCCTACGGGGTGAGCCTCGACGAGGTGTTCATGGCGATCAAGATGGCCAATGTCGATGTTGGCGCCCGGACCATCGAGATCAATCGGGCGGAGTACGTCATCCGGGGACTGGGCTTCATTGAGAATCTGGAGGATGTCGAGGACAGCGTCATCAAGGTGAATGACAACGTTCCGATCTACGTGAAGAACGTCGCCAAGGTCTCGCTCGGGCCGGCCTTGCGGCGCGGTCTGCTCGACAAGGAAGGGGCCGAGGCGGTCGGCGGCGTGGTGGTGGTGCGCTACGGGGACAACCCATTGGCCGCGATCAAGATCGTGAAGGCGAAGATCGAGGAGATTTCACCCGGATTGCCCAGTCGCGTCCTGCCGGACGGAACGGTCAGCAAGCTGACGATCGTGCCCTTTTACGATCGGACCGGACTGATCAACGAAACCCTGGAAACGCTGAACACCGCGCTGTCGGAGGAAATCCTGGTCACGATCATCGTCGTCCTGGTGATGGTGATGCACTTGCGCAGTTCGCTGTTGATCACGGGGCTTCTCCCCCTGGCCGTCCTGATGTGTTTCAGCGGGATGAAGTTGCTGGGCGTCGACGCCAACATCGTGGCGTTGTCGGGCATCGCCATCGCCATCGGGACGATGGTCGACATGGGCATCGTTGTTTGTGAGAACATCCTCAAGCATCTGGACGAGGCGAAGCCGAGGGAGGACCGGCTGTTGGTCGTCCTGCGCGCGTCGCGGGAGGTGGGCAGCGCCGTGCTCACTGCTGTTGCCACGACTGTGGTCAGTTTTCTTCCCGTGTTCACGATGGAGGCGGCGGAAGGCAGGCTGTTCAAACCGCTGGCCTGGACGAAGACACTGGCGCTGCTGGCCTCGGTCTTCCTGGCATTGACGGTGATCCCCGCGATTGCGCACTTGATCCTGGCCGGGCGCATCTCCGGAAAACGGCTTCGGCGCTTCGCCTTTGGGGGCGGCGCGATTCTGGGTTTGCTCATTTCGGTCGGCTGGCTTTTCCGGAATTCCGGCGCTTCGCCCGCGTCCACGGTCTGGCTGGCCCTGGGCTTGATTCTGCTTGGAGTGGGCGGCTATCAGTTTGCCGCGGAGTGGCTTCCTGAGAAGGTCAGGTTGTGGACCCCTCGCATCGCGAATGCCCTTGCCGCGATTCTGGTGGCGGTCGTCCTGGCCAATCATTGGCTGCCATTGGGCCCCGAACGCGGATCGACATTGAACCTGGTCTTTGTGGCGGTTCTGATCGGAGGATTGCTGCTGTTCATTCAGGGGTTTCAGCTGGCCTACCGACGTCTGCTCGATGGCTGTCTGAGGTTCAAGCTCGTGTTTCTCGCGCTGCCAGTGGCGATCGTCGCCTTGGGCGGGACGGTCTGGCTCGGATTCGAGAAGGTGTTTGGCTGGTTGCCCCGGGGAATCCGCACGAACGCCGTCGTGTCCAGGGCGGCTCACGCCTTCCCGGGATTGGGCAAGGAGTTCATGCCCGCGTTGGATGAGGGCTCCTACCTCTACATGCCCACCACCATGCCGCACGCCTCCATCGGGGAGGTCCTCGACGTCATCCAGAAGCAGGACATCTCAATCGCCAGAATCCCTGAAGTCGAGACGGCGGTGGGCAAGGTCGGACGGGCCGAGACGCCGCTCGATCCGGCCCCCATCTCGATGATCGAGACGATCATCAACTATCGGCCGCAGTTTCTCGTGGACGACAAGGGGCATCGACTGACCTTCAAGTTTGATCCGGACGCTTCCGATCTGTTCCGAGACGAGGCCGGCAATCCCGTGCCGGCGCCGGATGGCATCCCCTATACCGTGCGCGGCAGGTTTGAGCGTGACGCCGGGGGAGGCCTGATCCCGGATGTGAACGGCAAACCGTTCCGCCTTTGGCGACCGCCGCTCGACCCCGGATTGAACAAGGATCGAGAGGCATGGCCGGGTATCCGCAAACCAGACGACATCTGGGACGCCATCATCCGGGCGGCCGAAGTGCCGGGCACGACCTCGGCTCCCAGGCTGCAGCCGATCGCCGCGCGGATCGTCATGCTCCAAAGCGGCATGCGGGCCCCCATGGGCATCAAGGTCAAGGGGCCGGACCTGGACACCATCGAAAAGGTCGGTCTGCAACTGGAACAGTTTCTCAAGCAGGTTCCCTCGATCGAGGCCTCGGCGGTCATCGCCGACCGCATCGTCGGCAAGCCCTATCTCGAGATCGACATCGATCGAAAGGCCATTGCCCGCTACGGCATCAGGCTGGCCGAGGTGCAGGAGGTGATCGAGGTGGCCATCGGCGGCAAGCGCGTCACGACGACGGTCGAGGGACGGGAGCGCTACCCCGTGCGGGTGCGGTATCTGCGCGAGCTTCGCGACAGCGCCGAGAGTCTGGAGCGCATTCTTGTCCCCACGCCGACGGGAGCGCAGATCCCCATGAGCCAGTTGGCGACGATCCATTACGTCCGCGGCCCCCAGGTGATCAAGAGCGAGGACACCTTCCTGCTGGGCTACGTGCTGTTCGACATGAAACCCGGCTTTGCGGAGGTCGATGTGGTCGAAGCCGCCGACGCCTGGTTGAAGTCCAAAATGGAATCCGGCGAGTTCGAACTGCCGGACGGCGTCAGCTACACCTTCGCCGGCAGCTACGAGAACCAGGTGCGTTCGGAGAAGAGGTTGATGATCGTTCTGCCGCTGGCGTTGTTTGCGATCTTTGTCATCCTCTACCTGCAGTTCAAATCGGCCTCGAACACGCTGCTGGTCTTTTCCGGGATTGCGGTGGCCTGGGCCGGTGGCTTCCTGCTGCTGTGGTTGTATGGCCAGCCCGGCTTTCTGGATTTCGACTTCCTGGGCGTGAATTTGCGGGAGTTGTTCCAGGTGCGACCGTTCAACCTCAGCGTCGCGGTGTGGGTCGGTTTTCTGGCGTTGTTCGGCATCGCCAGCGACGACGGCGTCATCATGACCACCTTCCTGAACCAGTCCTTCGCCGGCAAGGATCCGAAGTCGATCGCCGGGATCCGCGCGGCCGTGATCGAGGCGGGGCTGCGGCGTGTGCGGCCCTGCCTGATGACCTCGGCGACGACCATCCTCGCCCTGATTCCCGTGCTGAGTTCGACCGGACGCGGTTCGGACATCATGGTGCCGATGGCGATCCCGACCTTCGGCGGCATGGCGGTCGTGATCATCAGCATGTTCGTGGTCCCGACGCTCTACTGTGTGGTGAGGGAATTTGCGCTGCGGACGCGGCTTGGCTACGGTGCGGCGTCGGCCATCTCGGCGGCGACTCTCTTCATCGCCCCGGTGGCCTGGTGCGCGGTCATGGATGGCCGCGATTGGTTTTTGAACTTCAGAAAAGACGACGGCAGGAATTCACCTCAACCCAAAGAAAAGGACAAACAGACATGAAGAACATCGGAGATTGGAGAATTGGCGTTGCCGCGCTGGCAGTCATGGCCTTGTGCGTCGGTTGCGGCGGCGACACCGGCAACGGGGACGCGGTCGCGGCGAAGACGGAAGCCAAGCCTTACACCCTGGAAACCTGCATCGTCTCCGGCGAGAAGCTTGGTTCCATGGGCGCGCCAGTCGTGCGCGTGCACGAGGGGCAGGAGGTCAAGTTTTGCTGCGAGAGCTGCATCGAGGACTTCGAGAAGGAGCCCGCGAAGTTTCTGGCGAAATTGGCGAAGTGATTCGTTTGACCGTGGCGGCCGGCTCGGGGCGGCGCTGAGCAAAACATTGAGCCTGCCCGTGTCGGCTGTTACGGATTCACCGGACATGAAAACGCGCGACTGACATGTTGACCATCATCCTTGCGGCGATTGGCTTGTCCCTGGCCTGTGTGTTGATCCATCACGAGGTCCTTTCGCACCTCGACCGCAAGCGCGGGATGGCGCCGAGGCGGGACGGGTTCAAGGTTGCCCTGGGGTTGATCGGCGCCCTGTTGGCGCACGTGTTTGAGATCATCCTCTTTGCAGTCGCCTACATCATCCTGACCCATATGGAGGGCATGGGGCACATCGTCGGCGAAATGGATCACGAAATCCGGGACCACGTCTATTTTTCCTTCACGACCTATTCCACGGTCGGCTACGGGGATTTGGTGGCGGTCGGTCCGATGCGGATCCTCGTCGGCGTGGAATCACTTCTCGGGCTCGTCCTGATCACCTGGACCGCGTCGTTCCTGTTTCTGGAGATGCAGACGCGCTGGAGTTTTGGGGACGCCGGGAAGTGAGAGGCCCGGCGCCTGGAAACAGCGCTCAGACCGCGCGAAAAATCCGGTCATCATAGGGTCAATGAGGGGCGCTGTTTGTCCTTTCCTGTCCGCGATTTCAGAGGAAAATTGCAGTTGGGCAGCCCGGCCATGAGGCGGGCTGAAGACCGGGGTCGAACCGGAGAAAGGCAAACGACATGTCATTGGAATACATCCTCGAGGACTATCCGAAGTCCGCGAAACTGGACAACGGCTTGGAAGTCGAACTGCGACCGCTGAACGCCCGGGACGAGGAACTGATCGGGGAACTCTATCTGTCCGTTCCCGAGCACGAACGGGCCTTCATCAAGCATCGTCTGACCGATCGTTCCATCTTCCATGAATGGTGCGAGAATATCGATTACGAGGCGAACCTGCCGCTGCTGGCGATCAGCGAGGGCCGGGCGATCGCGGAGGGGACGCTGCATCAGCGGCAGGGCGGCTGGAAATGCCACATTGGCCTGATCAGCGTGCTCACGAATCCGGACTTCCGCGGAATCGGGCTGTCAAAGATCCTGATCGACTCCCTGGTGGACTGCGCCCGGCACGCCGGATTGGCGAAACTGGAGGCCGAATTCAACGGGGAACGGGACATCGCCATACGTGAATTCGCCGACATCGGCTTCAGCGAATTGGTGCGCCTGCCGGACTATGTCCGCGACATCCATCGCGACGACCACGATTACGTCCTCATGGGCATGGACATCGCCACCGACGAGGATTACGCCCCGGCGTTGTAGTCGGTGGGGGGGGCGTTGGTTTTGGCACGCGGCCTCGCAGCCGCAGCCTCGCAGCCGCAGCCTCGTAGCCGCAGCCTCGCAGCCGCAGCCTCGTAGCCGCAGCCTCGTAGCCGCAGCCTTCAGGCTGCGCTCCGAGCGCGTCTCGCGCGAGAAGTGGGAACCTCTGGACGCTCACTTCTCGTCCGTACGGACTCGGAGCGCAACCTGAAGGTCGCGGCTACGGGATTGCGGACTCGGGGCGCAACCTAAAGGTCGCGGCTACGATCTTCTCACGCTCTTTTACCTTTGCAGTTTCTCTCCGTTCACCAGTTCCCGTTTGGGGAAGGTTTTGCCCCAGTGCGCCTGGATCTCGACCTGTCCTTGGAAGTGCTTGTCGCCGAGGAAGGCGATGGGGTTTTCCTGCAGCGTCTCGTCGGAATCGAGGTAGGCTTTGATGAGGTATTTGCCAGGCTTGAGCGTCGGGTCGTCGGGCGTCCATTCAGCGGTCTTCTCAGTGGCCTTGGAGCGAAGGAGTGAAAGGGCCCCGAAGACGGCTTTCTTGGGCGTCACCTTGCCTTGGGTGAAGGCGACGGGATCCATGGCCCAGGCCTTTTTCTTCGCGTCCCATTGGTGCACGAACAACTGCACCGGCGTCATGTTGGGCCAGTCATTGGGCGCGTGGTTGAGCATGATCATGTGCTTGGAGGGATGCCAATTGTCGGCGGGCAGGTCGGCGATGGAGTTGTATTCGCCGTTCACGACATTGGCGTAGTCCTGGATCCAGGCGATGAAGGACTTGTACGAGAAGTCGTCCTTGTGCATCTTGATGCCGCCGAGGTGGGAGACCGGGATGACAGCCGAGGGCTTTTCAAACTTTCCCTTGCTGATCTGCTTGGGCAGTCGCGCGGAGGGCTTGAGGACGATCAGGCTGTTGACCGGCGCTTCGAGGTTGATCAGCGGCAGACGGTCAGGCTCGGAGTCGCGGCTGGATTCGATCCAGGCTTCCATCGTGGCCTCGGGGGTTTTCTTAAAGAGTTTCAGGCGACTGGTGAATTTGACGCCGTTGTTCTCCTCCATCTTTTTCAATCGCTGGCGGGCCTGCTTGTGCTTGGGATTGTTGTCGTCGATCTCATAGGG
>JAYPGD010000237.1:0-9012 GCA_038126655.1 Verrucomicrobiales bacterium | reverse complement strand
TTTCAAAAGGTTCCGTATTTTCAAATTCATCGCAACGGGAACTGCGTTGTCGCCAAAACCGGCTGTCTGCATGCGTTGTGTCATGGTTCAGCCTTTCATTGTTGCTCGCGGGTCCGATAGAACCGCCGGTTCATTCCGGACACGTCGTCCAGCACGGACACATCGCCGTCGGTCACGGTGATCGTGCGCAGCGTGGTCCAGGTTTTCAGGTCATCCGAAACTTCAATGACGTAGGTCTTGCCGACCGGCGCCGAGATCGTCACGCCGAACATGCCGGAAGGCGTGTTGGCCTGAGTGGTCGTCCCCATGACGGAGCCAACCACGACCGTGTTCTCCGCGGCGTTGTTTCCGGTGTCCGGATCGTCCGGGGCGGTCACGGTCACGTTGTTGACGATCTGGCCCGGCGTCTGCGGGGAATTGACGGTCAATTTGATCTCGGCCGAGGCGCCGACGTCCAAGGCGCCCAGGGTGACGGTCACCACATTGGCCACGCGGGAGCTCATCGCGCCTGTCGGGAGGGTCGCGGCCAGGAAGCTGACGCCGCCGGGCAGGGTGTCGGTCACGACCACGCCATTGGCGATGTTGGGGCCGCGATTGGTCACCGTGATGGTGTAATCGAACTGGGTGTTCACATCGATCGGCGAGGGCGCGGTCACGGAGTGGACGGCCACATCCGCGGTGATTTCAACCTGCGCGCTGACTTCGAGGCTCCACCCGCCCGCGACGACCCCGATATCCTGCCCGGAATCGTCCTGCACATACAGGGACCAGGTTCCATTCGGATCGATGCGATCGAAGGCGGAGAGGGTTGCGGCATAGGGCCCTTGCGGCGCCGGGTTGATCATGGCGTCGTCATCCGCGCCATGATTGGTGGGCTTGAAGGAACCTGAGCGGAGCGCCGTCTCGTTCGGAAGTCCCGCCAAGGCTGCATCGTCGAAGGTCAGCGTCAGATCGCTGGCTGCATTCTCGCCGCCGGCGTCGGACATCAGCATGACCTTGCGTCCTTTCGGTCCGACCAGCAGGACATCGATGTCGTCCGGGAATTCGTGACTCAATTGATGCAGGGTGACCTTGACGTCGGTAACCATACCAGACTTGCCGGAAACGACGATGGAAGACGGATAAGGCGCGCCCGGACCGCCGCCGGGCACGGTCAGGGAGCCCGGCACGTTGATCGGGGTGGTGTTCGTCAGCGTGAAGGTGTCGCCGAGGTTGATCTCGACATCGATCGTGCCCAAGTCATCCGGAAGTCCGGCCACCATGTCCACGAGCTTCAGTCGGGCGGTGATGGTCGGTCCGCCGCCAGCGGTGAAGGTGAAGTTGCCGGCCACGGCCACGCCAGCGGGCGCGGGATCGAGATCGTAGCTGGCCATCTGGGGCGCGCTGACCGTCAACCCGGTGGACTCCGCGTCCAGCAGGGTGACCTGAAGATCGGTTGTGTCGACATTGCCGGCATTGCGCAGTGAGATCGCCAGGGTCACCTGCTCGCCCGGATCGATCCGACCGTTGCTGGGCGCGATCGATTCGGCGATCACCTGATACCCGTCCAGGACAATCATCTTGGCGTCATTCTCAATGATGGTGACCGTAATGGTTCCATTCGCCCCGATATCGACGCCCGAGGAAGCCGGAGTCAGGGTGACCGTGAAGGTCTCGTCGCCCTCGTTCACGATGTCGTCAGTCAGATCCACTGTCAGTTTCTTCGAGGTCTCGCCCGCCGCGAAGCTGATCGTGCCGGATGCCAGGGTGTAATCGACGCCGTTGAAGGCGGTGACGTTGGCGGCGGCATAACCGACGGTGACCGCGTTTGCCGTCGAACCGGAACGCGTCACCAGCAGGTCGATCGAGTCGGCCGACTCGCTCACCTGGGCGGTCGCCTTGGCGAAGGCGACCTGCGCGTCGTTGTCGCGGATGGTGAGCGTTGCCGTGCTGGGCATCACAGCCTTGGCGCTGACGCCCGCCGGAATGGTGATGGTCAGGGTGAGGTTTTCGTCGCCTTCCGCCAATTGATCGTCATGGATCGGCACGGTCACGGTCGCGGACTCGGCGTTGATCGGGATGATGACCGTCTGGGCGGCGAGGCTGTCGTAGTCGCCCTGTCCTGCGCCGGCGCCGGACGTCGCCGTCCCATCCGTGGTTGTCACCTGGGCGATCACCAGCGGCTTACTCTCGGCCGTGCGGACCAGGGTGATGGTCGCCGTGCCGGCGTCCTCATCCACGATGAACGTTTCCGTCGCGAAGGAGATGGAACTCGAGGAATCCTTGATGGTGATCGTGCCGGTCGCCTGCGGTCCCAATGCAGCGCCGAACAATTCGATATTGATGGTCTCGTCGTCGCCTTCCGCCTCGCCGGCGTCGAGGATCGTCACCTCCACGGTCTTGGTCCGCTCGCCGGGATTGAAGACGACCGCCTGGTCCATGATCGGATCGTAATCCTGCTCCTGCAATCCGGCCGGCGCAGCGAGCGCCGTTCCGCCGGCGATTGTGCGGAAATGGACGGTGTCGGTATTCCGGGAGTCGCCCACGCGCTGAATCGTGACGGTCGCGACGCCGGTGGCCTCGCTGCCGGTGAAGTTGGCCGCCGCAAGATTGAAATACAGCTCGTTGTCGACGATCTCCACCGTCGCATGGCCAGGATCGACGATCACGGCCTCCGGAGAAGGATTCGCAAGAACGACCAGGAAGGTCTCAACCGGTTCCACGGCGGCGGGGTTGTCCTCGCGCATCGCGACATTGAAGGTCTTGGTCGTCTCGCCGGGACCGAAGGACAGGCGTCCGCTGGTGGGAACGTAGTCGGTCTGACTGGAGGCGGTGTCGGTCGCTGTGGCGGTCGTCGCGTAATCGACGCCGACCCGGACATCGAGCAGGCCCGAGCGTTCGACCCTGATGGTAGCGGAGCCGCCCGCATAGCCGGTGAAGGTGGGGGCGCTGAAGGCAAGGTTGATATCGTCATCCTCGATCACCACGGTGGCGACAGCGTTCGGATACATTGTAACGATGCCGGACGGGGACGCATCGCTCAGGAACAACTCGAAGCCGGCGTCGGCCTCGACGATTTGATCGTTGACGATCGGGACGGAGATCAACTTGACCGTCTCCCCGATGCCGAATGACAAGCGGCCCACGGATTCGATGTAATCCTTGTCTGCGCCCTCCTCTGCGGCTTCGAGCATCGGCGTTGCGACGATGCCGCGGGTCGCATAGCTGACGCTGATCGCCCGGTTGGTTCCCCCGGTGCGGGTGACCGAGACCAGAAGATTGGTGGCGTTTTCGCTGACGGTCATCGGTCCGGCGGGCAGGCTGACGCTGAAGTCCTCATCCTCGATGGTGACCACCTGAGTGGCGATGGCGCCGAGTGTCGCGCCGCCGCGCGGGTTGAACAGGTTGAGTTTGACGCTCTCATCCCCTTCCCCGTTGTCGTCGTTCAGAATTCTGACCTGGAATGTCTTGCGGGTCTCGCCATCCGCGAAGGAGAGCGAGCCGTTGGTGTGCACATAGTCCTGTCCGGCGATGGCGCCCATGCCCTCGGTCGTGAAGTCCACCGAGATCACCCCACGGATTCCCATGGTGCGTTCGACCGTGACCGTCAGGAAGAGGTCGCCCTCGATCACCGTGCGCGACGCGAGAGAGAAGTTCAGTTCGCCTGGGGCCAACTCGTCGTCAACGATGACGAGATTCGCCTCCGTGCGGCCGAGGATTGCGGCGCCGAGCGGGTTCGAAAGGGTCAGCCTCAGGGACTCGTTGATCTCGGGAATGAGGTCGTCAATGATCGGAATGACGATGTTCTTCCTGTCCTCGCCGTTGCCGAAGATCACGGTCAGATTGGTGGTGACGTAGTCGAGCCCGGCGGTCGCCGTCACATCGGCCAGGGCCACGTCGACCGCCGCCAGCCCGACGGTGCCGCCGGTGCGTGTCAGGGTCACCACGGCGTTGGTGGTGTTCTCATTGACGCTGAAGTCCGGCAGTTCGAAACCAATGACACTGTCGTTGTCCACAATGGTGATCGTGGCTTCGTTGTTGGCGCCGAGGACTGTCTGCGGGTCGCCGGCTACGGACAGTTCGAGGGCGATGGTTTCATTGACGTCTCCCTGCGCCTCGGTGTCGTCGAGAATCGTCACATCGAAGGTCCGGATGGTCTGACCGGGCAGGAAGGCGATCTGATTGCCGGGAGCGCCGGGGAGAGCGACATAATCCGCCCCGACGGATGCCGAACCGGAAAGGAGGTCGGTGATCGTGACGGTCGGGGTTCCCTCCGTGTTGCCGCGCCGAATGATGGTGACGGTCGTGGCCTGGTTGTTGACCACCTCGTTGCCGGTATAGTCGGGCCGGGAGAACTCAACGGAGGCGCCCTGGCTGTTGTCGCCGCCATTGAGGCGGGCGATGCGGTTGCGGCTGACGCCGTTGATCTCGGTGAAGCCGCCGCCGATCAACACCTGGTTGTCGTTGACCTGCACGGCCACGGCGTTGATGAAGTTGTTGGCGCCCAGACCGAAATTGCTCTTCGGATCGATCTTGCCCGCGTCGGGTCCGGAGCCTTGCAGGCGGATGATGCGGTTGGCGGTCACGCCGTTGAAGGAGGTGAATCCGCCCGCGACCAGGATGCTGCCGTCCATGCCGTTGTTCACGGCGATGGACTGCACGAACTGGTCGAAGCCGGTTCCCGGATCGAAGGTCATGTCCAGTGTGCCGTCCGGATTCAGACGGGCGATGCCGTTGCGGGAGACGCCGGCGACGGAAGTGAACAGGCCGCCGATGAGTATACGATTCTGCGCGTCGACAACGGCGGTGAGCACGGACCCGGAAACCATGGGATCCACGAAGGTCGGATCCAGGGAACCGTCGGCGTTCAGGCGGGCGACGCCGCCCCGGACAGTTCCGTTGTAGCCGCTGAAGTCGCCCGCGATCAGGATTTCCTCCCCATCGGCCGCGCCGGGATCGGGGTCATAGACTGCGATGGAACGCACGACGTCATTGGCTGCGGAACCGAGGTTGAAACCGGGATCAACCGCGCCGTCCGGATTCAAGCGGGTGAAGAAGTTTCTCGAGACCCGGTTGAACAGCGTGAACTCACCGCCGACCAGCGGTTTGTCGCCCTGCATGGCCACCGCCAGAACGGTGTTGTTGGCGCCGCGTCCCACGTTGAAGGTGAGATCGAAGGCTCCATTGGTCGTCATTCGCGCGACTCGGTTGGCGGTGATGCCGTTGAAATTGGTGAACTGGCCGCCGATCACCGGCTTGCCGTCCGTCTGCAGGGTGAGCGCCCGGACGCCATCGCTGGCGCCGACCCCGGGATTGAAGTTGTTCGCCAACGAGCCGTCTGCCGCCATCTTGGCGACGCCGGACAGCGGCACGCCATTGACGAGAGTGAAGTCACCGACCAGAAGCATCTCGCCGGTATCGAGCGGTTCGATGGCGTAGACCGTGTCGTTGACGCCGGCTCCGGAGTTGAAGGTGGGATCGTTGCCGCCGTTGGCGGTGACCCGAGCGAAGAGGTTCTGGCTGACGCCATCGAACTGGGTAAAGTCGCCGCCAACAACCATCTTCTGCTCCGAACGCTCCGTGGAGACGAAGCTGGCGGCCAGCAACCAGGCCGTGCTGAAGTTGGTGCTGTTGCCCTCGTTCATGATGATGGTGACCTCTGTCTCAAGTCCCGGACCAAACGGCACCATCACCGTGTCGAAACCATTGGTCTCGCCGGTGTCCACCAACTGCTGCCCCTCGTAATAGACCGTCATCCGATCCGGCACAGAAAGGAAGTTGTAGTCGATGGTCAGGACGCCGCTGGTCGACATGGTGTCGATCACGAAGATTTCCTCAGCGGCGCCGCCGCTGGAGAAGAGATTGATGTCGAAGGTCAACGGCGGCGGCACGGTCGCCACCGCCAGCGCCCGAATGTCGGCGTTCGCGCCCGATCCCGGAGTAAAGGTCAGGTCGAGCTCCCCATCCTGATTCAGGCGGGCAATCCGGTTTCTCGGCGTGTCATTGAAGGTGGTGAAGGAGCCGACAACGACGATCTTGCCGTCCTGATCCACGCCGATGGCGCTGATGGAGGCGTTGGCGCCAGTGCCGGGATCGAAGCTGAGATCCAAGGAGCCGTCAGGATTCAGACGCACGATCCGGTTCCTGCCGGAGAAGCTGAAGTCGCCGCCGACCAGGATCCTGCCGTCGGGCTGCACGGCAACCGCGCGCACAATTCCACCGAGCGGGATTCCGGTGTCGAAGGTCTGATCCAGACTGCCGTCGCTGTTGAGTCGGGCGACAAAGCTGCGGGCGACGCCGTCCACGGTGGAGAAGTCCCCGCCGATGACCAGCTTGCCGTCCGGCTGGACCGCGATGGCGCGGACAACCGAGTCCGGTCCGAGTCTGACGTTGAAGGCCCCGTCGAAGGCGCCGGCGGCCGAAAGTTTGGCCACCCGGAAGACATTCGGAATGCCATTGAACGAAGTGAATTCGCCCGCCACGAAAACGGATTGCAGGAAGACATTCGTGATCACCTCGTTGGTGAACAATCCCGTGCCCGGATCGAAGACGAGATTGGTGGTGAATGACTGCCCCAGTTCCTGGGCGAGCGCATGAACCGGGCCGTCAAAGCCGCCGCCAATGCTGAACGCGGGGTCCACCGAACCATCGGTGGCCAGTCGGACGAGGCGGCCGTGCGCAGCGCCGTCAAACTGGTCGAAGTCGCCGCCAACGTAGACGCGGTTCAACTCGTCCAGCAGGAGCGCGCGGACCGTGGCGTTGGCCCCGGCGCCCGGATCAAAGGTCAGGTCGAGCGTGCCGTCCGAGTTGACCCGGGCGATCCGGTTGCGGTCCGTGCCGTTGATCTGGGTGAATTGGCCGCCGAGAATGGCGACGTCATTGGTCTGCAGCGCCACGGCAAGCACGGTGTCGTTGGCCCCGGTGCTGGGTTCGAAGGTGAGGTCCACATCGCCGGAAAGCTGATCGACGATGATCAACTCGGCCGTATCAAAGCCGGTCTGGGTCTTCGCGCCGTTGTCGGCGCTGACCAAGGACAGGAGAATGGTCTCATTGCCTTCGAGTTCCTCGTCCACATTGATGTCGACTTCAAAGGTCTTGACCGTTTCACCCGGACCGAAGGTGAGGATCAATTGGGTCGCGGGCGCCACCGGCGCGGGCTTCAGGTAGTCGGCGGCCATACCCTCGGCGGCCGTCCCCGGATTGACGTCATAGACCACGTTCACAGTTCCCGCGAGGGCGTCATGACGAACCACAGTGACGACGGCCTTGCCGGCGTTCTCCAGAACACGGAAGGTCGAGCTCTGGAAACCGATGCCAGTGTCGTTGTCCAAAATGGACAACTGGGCCTGTCCGACGGGACCGCCGCCGCTGCCGGCCTGGGCCGGATCCGGGGCGGTGAAGAGGGTGAAGATCTCGGTGCCGGACAGGGCGCGGCTGTAGATCCGCACGTCATCAATGGAACCGAGGAACGGGGCGCTGCCGTCGACCTGGGCGCCGATGCGCGCAACGCCGGGAGTGTCCGGGAGTCCCGGACTCAATCCGCCCGCCACGCCCAGCGGTTGGGCGACGCCGTCAACCAGGATCGACACCGAGGAGGCGCCCGGATTGTAGATCGCCACCAAGTGGTGCCAGGCGCCCACGTTGTAGGCGTTTTGCAGCAGGTCGGTGGTGGTGGTCACATCGCCGAGGCGCGGACCGAACTGGATGTCCCCGACGCCGGTGAGCAGCGAGGCCCCGACGGTCAGGTCAAAGTTGTTCGTGCCCTTGTTGAACAGCGTGCCGCGACCGAGGAGCGGCGTGGCGGAAGCCCGGAACCAGAGGCTGAGGGTGTAGGGCTCGCCGCGGAACACCGTGCTGTCCGGAATCTCGATGTAGTCGTCGACCCCGTCGAATCGGTAGGCGGAATTGTTATTGCCGAAGCGATCCTGGGTCGTGCTCGGGCCGGTGACCGTCCCGTCGCGGCCGGCGATCAGATCCGCCCCACTGGCGTCCAGCGGGTAATGCGCCACCAGTCCTCCGGTGACATCGAACTGTTGTTGTTGCGCGGCGACCGAAAGGCCGAGCGCGGCGCCGCCGGTCGGATTGGTCAGTCTCAGATTGACCGTGCGGGGGGCGGTGTTGGTGTCGGTATTCGGAATCACCGGGACGGTGAAGCTCTTCACCGAGGTGTCGCCGTCGGCCCAGTTCAGGGTTCCGATGACGCGGCGGTAGTCGGTCCCATCAAGGGCGGTTCCATCGAAGGTCTCGAAGGTGACCGAGACGGCGCCGACGCTGCCGTTGGTGCGGACCACCTGAATGGGGGCGTCAATCTCATTCGCGAAGAACTCGCCATGGAGGAACTTGATCTCACCCGGTCCCAATTCGTTGTCGATGATGTTCAGGATGGCGTTGCGCCGCGTCACCGCCACCGTGCCGCCGACGCTCAGTTCGTTCAGCAGCAGGAGGTTTACGGTGAGGGTCGAGTTGGCCTCAGCATCGTCAATGATGCGCACCGTGAAGGTCTTGTTGGTGGTGTCGCCGTCGGCCCAGGTCAGAACGCCCGTGACGTGCTCGAAGTCGAAACCGCTGTTGGCGCCGCTGCCCGACGGGGCGCCGAAGGCCGTGCCGTCCGCCGTCGCGTAATTCACCGTGAGTTCACCCACCGAACCTTCGGGGCGGCTGACCGTGATGGTTGCGAGGCCCTCGTTCTCAATAACGCTGTACTGGCTCAGGGTGAAGGCCAGTTCCGCGTCGTTGTCGAGGATCGTGACCTCCAACTCATTGCGCGTGGGCGTGACAGCGCCCATGCCGGCGCCCGTGAGCACGAGCTTGAACTTCCGATCGCCGCGGGGTGCGCCCGCCGGGATCCGGTCGGGATCCATCGGATCGATCATGAGGTCGTCGCGATCGGGAATGGCGATGGTGATGGTCTTGACCGTCTCGCCGGCGCTGAAGCTGATGGACTGATTGGCGACGCCGATGTAATCGACGCCATCCGCGGCGATATCGTCCGCCGTAACGCCGGGTCCGACGGTCAACGGAACGGTGTTATAG
>JAYPGD010000236.1:0-9040 GCA_038126655.1 Verrucomicrobiales bacterium | reverse complement strand
CTTCATCTGCGACTTCCGCGGCAGTTCCGCCCGCAGCGGCGTGCATCGCTTCAAACTGGATCAAACCGGCGCCGGGTATCGCGTCGCCGAGACCAATCAATTCGTCTGGAACATCTGCCCGGCCGACATCGAGTTCGGCTACGATGGCGAGGTCTACCTGGCCGACTGGATCAACGGCTGGGGCGGCGATGGAGCCCGCCAAATCGTGCGAATGTTCCACCCCGAACGCAGCAACGACGCCCACGAGATCCCCGGCCTCTTTCGCGACGGATTCTCCCACCGCTCGCGCAAGGAACTGCTCGGATTGTTGGAGCACGCCGACCGCCGTGTGCGGATGGCGGCGCAATTCGAACTCGCGGCCCAAGGGCGGAAGAACCTAGGCTCCCTGCTGAACACGGCCGGAACGGCGAAATCGCAACGCGCGCGCCTTCACGCCATCTGGGGAATCTGGCAATTGGGCCTGAAGGAGCCGCTGCCTCGGAAGTTCATCCACCAGGTCGCCACGCTGCTGCAGAATTCCCAGCCTGAAGTGCGCGCGCAAACCGCGAAGATCCTCGGCGAAATCGGCGATCAATCCATCGTCCCCCAGTTGATCAAGGCCCTCCTCTCAAACGAGCCGCGCGTCCAATACCACGCCGCCATTTCACTGGGCAAACTCCGCGCGGATTCGGCCGTCGACTCAATGGCGAACATGCTGCAGCGCAATGCCGACAAGGATGCCCTCCTCCGCCACGCCGGCGCCTACGCATTCTCCAGGATGGAGGAGGGACACATCCTGAGATTCTCCCAATCCCCATCCAGGGCCGTCCGACTCGCCGTCCTCCTCGGCCTGCGCAGGAACGCATCGCCGGCGATCGCACTCTCCCTGAAAGATCCGGAACCGCAACTCCGCTTCGAAGCCATCCGCGCCATTCACGATCTTCCCATCGCGCCGTTGTGGCATCCGCTCGCCGACCTGATTGACTCGGAGATCATGACCGACGCGTCAGTTCCCTTCCCGATCCAGCACCGCATCCTCAACGCCAACTTCCGGCTCGGCTCATATGAGAACGCAACCCGGATGGCGGCCGCCGCTGTAAACTCCGGATTCTCCCAAGAGATTCGCCTGAAAGCGATGCGCGCGCTGGAGAAATGGAATGAGCCCTCCCCCTTCGATCGCGTTACCTGGCATCACCGCCCGATCACCAATCCGCGCCCCACCCACATCGCCAATGCCATCGCTCCGACACTCCAGTCTGGTTTCGATTCCGCCCTGGAAGACGCGCGCAGGGATCCGGACAAGAAGCGCGGCAAGGCGCTGCTCCAATCCCTGACCCGCTTGTTGGTCAAGCACGACGTTCTCCCGCCCGAACGTCTCGCTTCCCTGGCCTCGACGCCCGATCTGGACGCGGAAGTCCGACTGGAGATCTTCGAGTCGCTGAACTCCCCAACTGAGGCAAGGAAACTGATCCCCGCGTTGTTGAAGGACCCCAGTCCCTCGCTTCAACTCGCCGCCGCCGCCAACCTGTCCACCAGCGATCCGACGACCGCCAGGACCGTTCTCGCCAAGCATCTTGCCGGAAAGAACGTGAAAAACAGGCAATTGGCCATCCGGCGTCTTGGCGAATTGGATCACCCCATCGCCGCCGAACTGCTCGCCCCGCCGCTCAACCGCGCTCTCACCGGCTCCGAACCTGACGCCTTGGATCTGATTCAGGCCGGCGCGAGAAACCCGGATTCCCAACTGCAAGAACTTTCCAAATCCGCCGCCGCGCGCGTCGCCAAGACCGCCCCGCTCGGCGAATTTCAACCCGCCCTCAACGGCGGCGACGCCAAGAACGGCCGTCGTCTGTTCGAAACGCACGCGATCCAATGCGTGCGCTGCCATCAGATCAAGGGCTTCGGCGGCGACGCCGGCCCTGAGCTCACGAAAATCAGCAAGGAACTCGACCGGAATGGACTGCTGACCGCCCTCCTCGATCCCCCGGCCCGCATCGCCCCCGGCTTCGGCTCCCTGGAACTCGAACTCAAGGACGGCGACATTGTCTCCGGTTTCATCGCCGAGGAAACCGACGATCACATCACCATGACCACCCTCGCCGGAGAAACCGTCACGACCGCCAAGTCAGACATCGCCACCCGCTCCAAGCCCGTGTCCGCGATGCCCACCATGAAAGGCGTCCTCACCCTGTCCGAAATGCGCGACCTGGTGGAATACCTCGCCGGCTTGAAATAGGCGGCGGGACGCGCCGGATTGCACGCCTCATATCGCCTCCGCCCCAGCAAGGGCTGCAGCATCTCACGATCATTCGTATCCTCAGGTTTCTCGCGCCCTGTCAGGGCGCATTCGACATGTTGTCGGTTGCCCGGTGGTTCCAGTCGCTTCGCTCCTTGCACACACCGGCTACCATCGGAACGCCCCTGCCGGGGCCGAAACGTGGGATGGTGGAATTTGACGATCTTGATCTTTGGCGATGGAAGTGTTGCATCGTAGGTTTCGGGGAGCCTCTGCCTGAGCAGTCGGAGTTCGCCACCCACTTCCGATTACACCCAGCGCGAGCATTGCGGCCATTTGGCGTTAGACTTTCCTTCGCGCCTCCGATTAACCTCCCCCCCCATGCTGAAGCACGCCCAACTCATCCATCCGGAGATCAATCTCGTCCTCGGTCGCGCCGGACATCATGCGAAGATCCTGATCGCCGACGGCAACTACCCCGCCTCCACCAAGCTCGGCCCCAACGCCGAGTTGATCTCCATGAACCTCAGCCCCGGTCTGGTCACCGTGAACCAGACCCTGCGCGCGCTGCTTTCAGCCATCCCCATCGACGCCGCCAACACCATGGGCATCCCCGCCGACGATCCCTACGCGCAACAGGGTGATCCGCCGGTCTGGGCCGAATACCGCGAAACCATCGCCGAAGCCGGTTTGGACCTGAAGCTGGAGCCGATTCAAAAATGGGATTTCTACGAGGCGGTCGCCTCGGACGATCACGTCCTCACCATCCAGACCGGCGACCAGGCCCTCTGGGCCAATGTGCTGCTGACCGTCGGTTGCCGCACGGCGTAGACGGGCAGCCAGTGGATTCCATCAACTCCCGCTCACGATCGTGAAGACACTCCTGCCTCCCTCTCTCATCGGTGCCCTCGCTCTCTGCGGCGCGCTCTCCTGCAAGGAACCTGCGCCTCCTCCCGCGACACTGCCGACAGACGAGGAAATTGCGGCCATGGAGGCCGGCTTCGAATTCTACGAGAAGGACCTCAAGGCAGGCGGCGACGGCGGCGGAATTGCCATCGGTTACGACGCGGACCCAAATGCCGACCCCCAATCGCCGCCGGAAAAACCCAGGCAGATGTCCGAAGCCGAGTCAGCAGCCGAAGTTGCGAGGATACTCGCCGTCCCCCCGCCGGGAAACCGTCCGCCCGTCAGTTTTACCAGGCAGGTTGTTCCCTTTCTTGTGGCGAAGTGCGGCGAATGCCACATCAAGAAGACACGGGGCGACCTGTCCTTCTCCAGCTATGACACCCTGATGACAGGGACGCCCGACGGCCCCGTCGTCGTCGCCGGGAAACCGGAAGAAAGTCCCCTGATCGCCATGATTCAATCAGGAAAGATGCCGCAGGAAAAAGACGCCTTGGATCCGAAAGAAATTGAATCGCTGCGGACCTGGGTCGCCCGCGGCGCCG
This sequence comes from Verrucomicrobiales bacterium, assembly GCA_038126655.1. GTDB lineage: Bacteria > Verrucomicrobiota > Verrucomicrobiia > Limisphaerales > JAYPEY01 > JAYPEY01. The sequence continues at coordinate 5,377 of JAYPGD010000236.1, read as the reverse complement.
TCTTCGACGGATCGGACCCCGCCCAACTCATGATTGAATTCCTGCCCTCGAAAGCGGAAGAGCCCGCGGCGGAATCGGCCGCCTCTGAGTCCGGAACGACGCAGGAAGACTGAGCCGAATCGCAACGCCCGGTTGACAGGCGCGACGCACGTCAACTCCGTGTTGTCGAAATCCTGACACGCGGGGCTTCGCCATGCTCGCGCGCTGAGCAACGCGAGGCGCCGGCGCCTGTGTGACAAAATCTGTTACAAAACTGGCGTGCGCCCCGGCCGGCCGATGAGTCATCGAGGCATTGTCCGCCTCGTTCCTTCACGCTAGAATCCCCCCATGCCCATCTACGAATTTCATTGCAAGGCCTGCGACAAGGACTCCGAACTGCTCGTGCGCAGCTCCGACTGGCAGGGAACCCGCTGCCCCAACTGCAAGTCCACCAAGCTCGAGAAGAAGCTGTCCGTCTTCGCCGCAAATTCCAGCGGCGGCGGCCAACCCGAGATGCCCCCCATGTGCTCGGGCAATCCCAACGCCTGCGGGCGCTGCGGGGACAATTGACCGGTTTCGGATTCGGAGCGCCGAGCATTGCCCGGCGCATTCCCTCCCCTCCTCCACAGAAAAAACGCCGCCCCGATCAGGGCGGCGTTCTTGTTTGTGTTGAATCGTTTCGCAGCGACCGCAGCGACTAATACAACGCCACCCGGGCGCCCTTGCAGATGCAGAATAGCTTCCAGTTGTTGCGAATGAACAACTGCCCCTGCGACACGACGATCGAGGAACGGGTGTTGTTGTCGCCGTCGCGGCCCATCGGGATGTCGGCGATCAGCTTCCCGGTCTTGGCGCTGACCACGGCCACGTTGCCGCCGTGGTCCATGCAGTAGACCTTGCCGTCCGCCACGGTTGGAGAGGTGCGCCAGAGTTTGCGGTGATCGGGCAGCGCCAGCGTCCACTTGATCTTGCCGGTCTTGGGCTCCACGCGTGACAACGTCTTGTCGCGAAGCGCGTCGGAGAGGATGAAGAAGTCGCCGTCCGCGAAGCTCGGGGAGCAGACATCTGAGGTCAGCTTGCGCTCATCCGAAGTCCAGGCGAGGGCCGCATCGTCCTGCGTCCCGTCCAAACCGGCCTTGACCGCGAAGATTGGCCCCTTCTTGGGCGCGCAGGCGAGCAACACGCCGCCGCCGACTCCCGGCGATGGCACCAGACGCCAATGACCGATGCGCTGATGATTCCAGGTGCCCCAACGCCACAGCTCCTTGCCGGACTTCGGGTCGTGCCCCGTGATGCAGTCGCCCCCGACGATCACCAGTTCCTTGCGCCCCTTGTGCTCGAACGGCGCCGGGGTGCTGAAGGCCTCCAGCGATTCCGCCGCAGCCTTGCTCGGACGCACATGCTTCCACGCCGTCTTGCCGGTCTTGGGGTTCATCGCCAGCAGGTAGGATTCGCCGCCGTCCCTGCCCCGGCCACGCACCGGCGTGTCGCGCTGCAGCACCTGCAGATAAAGCGTCCCCTCATAAAGCAACGGGCTGGTGGAGAAGGTCCATTGGAAGGCAAAGGCTCCGTAGTCCTTCTCGATGTTGCGCTTCCACAACTGCTTGCCGGCGAAGTCGAACCCGACCAGGTCGCCGTTGCCATAGAAGAACACAGCCACCTTGCCGTCGGTCACCGGCGAATTGGAGGCGTAGTTGCTGCGATTGTCCCGGCTGACGCCCCGGCCGACAACGTGATTCCACAGGACCTTGCCGTTGCGTCGATCGAGCGCCATGGCATTCAACGTCCCAGCCTTCTCGTCAGCCGTGGAGACAAACACATGATCGCCCCAGATGACCGGCGTCGCCGCCGCCATGCCCGGAAGTTCGGTGGACCAGGCGACGTTCTTGGTCTTGCTGAAGTCGCTCGGGAGGTTCTTCTCGTCGGTGGAGCCGTTGTGATTGGGCCCGCGCCACTGGGGCCAATTGTTGGCGACCGCCGAAAGGGAGACAGACAGCGCCAGGGCCGCCAGGGTCAGTTTCTTCGCATTCATGGTGTGTTCCGCTAAAAATGGGTGGGGTTTCAAATCGGACTGGATTATTTGCATTTCACTTCAACGCAAAAGCAAAAAATCCCCGCATCGGTCCCCAAAACGCAGCAGCCTCAACCGCCGAACGCCTCGCGCAACAGCTTGACGCTCTTGCGGACGCCCGAGGCCGCGGCCTCCTTCCCTTCAAACTCCAGCGACACGTAGCCCCGATAATCGACGTCGCGCAGAATCTTCGCGATCCGGCCATAATCCAGGTCCAGGGTGTACCATTCGCCGCCGCCAAAATAGGTCTTCGCCTGCACAAAGACCGTCTTCGGCGCGATCTGCTCCAGCTTGGGATACGGATCCTCCAGAAAATTGCCGGTGTCCATCAGGGCCCCGAGCCAGGGGGATTCGATGGCGTTCAGGATGCGCAGCAATCCCTGCGGCGTGCGGGTCAAACCCCAATGATTTTCCAGGGCCAGAACCACGCCGCGTTTCTCCGCCAGCGGCAGGCACTTCTCAATCGAATCGATGCACCACTTGAATCCCTCGTCCTCGGTGTGCCCCGGCAACACGGGCTCCTTGCCGCGCGCGGCCATCAGGTCGTCGAAGGAACGAATCGTTCCCCAGCGGCCGGAATTGAGCCGGATGCTCGGAATGCCCATCTCGTGCGCCAACTCAATGCACTTCTCCGTGTGGCGGATGTTGCGTTGTCGGACTTCCGGATCCGGATCGACGAAATCCTGGTGAATGGAAAGGCTGATCAGATCGACGCCGTTCACGAAGGCCGTGCGCTTGAGTTTCTTCAGGTATCCCAGGTCCTCGCTGTCCATCTGCCGGTGCAGGATGTCCACGCCTTCCACCTCCAGGCGCGCGGCCTCCTCGATGACCTTCTCAATCGGCGTTTTCGGCGGACGGAAATGCCAATAGGAGTAGGAGGAGATCCCGAGTTTCACGGAACGTCCGGCGCGAGAGCCCTTGGCTTCCGCGGCTCCCAGTCCGCCTGTTGCGGCCGCCGTCGCTGCGGCGACCCCTGCCTTGATGAAATTCCGACGTTGCATGCGGGGATCATGCGGAACAATTCCCGCTTGGCGATCCGGAAATGCGGTCAACTGTCGCCCCTCCCTGCTCAAGCAGTCCGCCCACCGCGTCCAGGTCCGGCAGCGCGGCGCGGTTGCCCCGACCCCCGCATTTCAATGCCGCGGCGGCCGCCGCAAAGCGGAGAACCCGCGGTTCATCCCAACCCTGCATCACCGCGTGAATCAGCGCCCCGCAGAATGTGTCGCCCGCGCCGTTGGTGTCGACCGGCTCGATTTCAAAGGCGGGACAATGCAGCTGCGCTGTCTCCGAAAACAGCCACGCGCCATTCTCCCCGTCGGTCACCGTGGCCAATCGCGGACCGGCCGCGAGCAGTTTCCGGGCGCCGGCTACCGGGTCCGTTTCTCCGAACACCCGCTCCACGCAGCGCAGCGGGCAGTTCACGACCTCCACCAGGGAGAGCAACTCGGCCAACCGCTCCTTCGGGGAGCCCAGATCAAGAAACACCGCGCCGCCCTTCGCCCGCATGGCCCGGGCCGCCCTGATCGCCGCCGCCGTCGACCAGCCATCGAGGTGCAGCGCGTCGTGATTCGCCAGTTCGGCGACATCAACCCCGGATTCCTCGATCTCGTGACTGCCCCGATGAAAGACCGAGGTCCGACGCCCGGTGTCCCGCTCCACCCAGACATGCGCAAACCCTGTCTGCGAATCCGCCTCGCAGGCAGGGGCGTCGAAGGCGATGCCTTCCGCGCGAAGATCCTGCTCGATCATCGCTCCCAGGTGGTCCTTGGCCCACCTGCCCAGAAAGGTCGAGCGCCCCCCCAGTCGATTCACCGCGACCAACGCGGTCGGGACCGGACCGCCAACCTGAAACCAATGTTCGCTGACCTCGTTCTTGGTGTCCCGTTCGAGGAAGCCATCCACGGCGACCATGTGATCGACCACGATCGTCCCCAGTCCGATGATCGAATAGGGTCTCAGATTCTCCCGCCCGCCTGGCGCATCGTCCCGGTTCATTTGGCGCGCAGGTCCACGCAGACGAACGCCCGGGTGTCCCGCGCCAGGAAACGGCCGTCCGCCAGCGCCGGTTGGGCCCGAACGCCCGTTCCCAGTATCTGCGCCCGGCCGGAAATCGCAGGTTCGGCGGGCGTCGCCTTGCAGCGGACGAGTTCACCCGATTCCCGCAGGACCAGCAGCGTCTCCCCCGCCATGATCATCGCCGCAGCCTTCAGCCCCTGCTTGGTCCAGAGAATCCGGCCCGTGGCAAGATCGACGCAGCGGGGCGAGGTCCCTTCGCGGGAATCATGCCGTCCGGCCAGCCCGTACAGATGGCCCTCCTTGTGGATCGGAGTGGCGTATTGGCTGGCAAAGGAATCGCCCGACCAGACGCTCTTCAACCCGTTGTCCTTCGCCACTTCCAGCAGATTGTCGCCGGTATCGTAACTCGACGTCAGAAAGATCCGGTTCCCGACCACGACGGGAGTCGCCGCGTTCACCGAGGCCTGTATCCGGGCGCGCCAAGGAAACTTGAAGACCGTCCCGCCCGTCTTCGGGTCCAGTCCAAACAGCCCCTCCCGCAGAAAAAAAAGGGCCACACGCCGCCCATGCAAGGTCGCCATCGTCGGGGCCGAATAGTCCGCCTCCTGATCCGTCGCCTTCCACAGCAACTTCCCGTCGCGCCTGGCCAGGGCAATCACCCCCGCGCCCTCCGCTCCGCCAATGCTCAACATCACCGCATCCCCTTCAAGCAACGGCGAACAGGCAAGCCCGAAGAAACTGGTCCGGGCGCCGAATTCTTCAGCCGCCTCCACCGCCCAGACCTCCTTGCCGGTCTTGAAGTCCAGGCAACGGATCGATCCATTCGCCCCCATGGAAAAGACCCGATCGCCCACAATGGCCGGAGCGGCGCGCGGCCCGTGATCCGGATTGTAGCCATTGCGGTAGGCGGCCGGATACCGATGACTCCAGATCCCCCCGCCGTCGTCGGCGCTCAGGCAGTCGAGGACCTCCGATTCCCCGACCCGATGAAACAGGACCACCCTGCCATCCCGCGAAGCGGCGCCGGCGTATCCCTGTCCGACCGCCTTGCGCCAAAGGACCGGCGGTCCCTCCTTCGGCCAATCTTCGGCCAACCCTTCTCCAGAGGTGGCGCCCGTCCGATCCGGACCGAGGAACTGCGGCCAGTCCGCGCCCGACGCCAACACAACGCCGCCGATCAACCAGACAGCCAAAATACACCCGCGTATGTTCATGATCCGCCAACGCTATACCAATTCCTCCCGAAAGCGGAATCTATTCTGAGAGGGTCCTGGGTTCTGGGTTCTGGGTTCTGGGTTCTGGGTTCTGGGT
>JAYPGD010000235.1:0-9041 GCA_038126655.1 Verrucomicrobiales bacterium | reverse complement strand
CAAGCGCCGCACTTTTCGCCCGCCCGGCGCCGCACTTTTGGACCGGCGTTCACAGGGTCACCGTCGCTTCCGTGAACCGGCCGTCGAAGAAGGGGTAGATGGTGTTAAGGACATCGTATTGTTCGTCCGCCTCCAAGGTCACATCGCCCGCGGTGAAGGCGCTCTCCTCTTCCACCTGGGATAGCAGCTTGGCATTGGTTGCGGTGATCGTCGTCGCCTTCAAAGTCAGGTCGCCCGAATTGCCCGTCGAGGCATCGGCTTCATGATCGCCCCCGCTCAGGTCCGAGATTTCCCGGGTTGAGATTGTGGCGTCCGCGATGTCAATGCGGTCGAAAACCTCCACCTTCAGGTCCGCGCCGCCGGCATGAAAGTCCCCGTCAAAATGGACGGTCCCCAATTGCGAACCGTCGATCACGATCGCCGAATGCGCCGAAATGGTGAATGTGTTTCCATCGAGGTCGCTGGACCAACTATTGCCGTCGTCGCTCCATTCAAGCAGCCCGGAGTTGGTGCGCAGATAGACCTCGGCGTCGTAGTTTTCCGCGCCTGAGACGTTCTTCGATCCGGAATCCCACCCCGCGATGGTCACGGTGTCCCCGGACACGTCGGCGGAAATCACCCAATCGTTGGAAGCTCCATGAAGGCCCACGGCAGGTAAGTTCGCCTGCGCCCCCCATCCCCCCTCTCCGGTCGTCGAGACCGACTGATCCAAACTCTCATTGGCCCCGCTCCCCAGCAATTCCGCCCCGGCCAACGTGGCGTCGTCCAGGAGTGAATTCAGATCCCCTGAGGAATCACTGTCCACCGCGGTCGCGATCGGTTCCTCCATCTCCGCGACTTCGACCTGTTCGACCTCTGCGAAGAGATCGTAATCCACTCCCGTCATGACCGGGTCGGCAGCAAGCAACACCCGGGCCTCCAAGGACTCCAAGGCATAATCGGCTGACGACTTCGATCGCATTGTAGACATCCGGTTTCGATCTGTGGTCACGCATGGTGCAATACCAACTTACCGTGTCAATGCCGCACCAGCCTCAAATTGCCCTCGGAAGCGCAATTTAGGTGAATGTAACAAAAACAGCACACGCGCGCCCAACGCAACGCCGGAATTGTCAGACTTCGCCTGGGAGAGCCCGCTCGATGGAGCCCTGCCGTTGAGAACAAACTGGGCGAACGATCTGGGACATCGCCCCGCAGAATGGCGCGCCCTTGCTCTGAGGTTTCGACGCCCAAAATCGATCGACTCGCGTTGCGGCCGAAACTCCGCAGTTCCCGGCATCAAGGCTCAAGGATGATCCGATACTGCCGGTTGGGCGTGAGTTCAGAGCTTTGGTTGGTCTTGGGCAGGCCGTTGTCCAGCCAGACCATCTTGAGTCCCGTGCCCGTCACCGGAGCCAGGACGGTGTTCCAGGTTGAGCCGGAATCGTCACTGTACTGCACCCAGTAGGTCCGGCCGATGATGCTGAACCATTCCACCGTGAAGCGATCGTCCGGATGCTTCTGCACGCGGAAGCCGTCGGTCACCACAGTCCCCGTCGGATTCACCGACGGCAACGGCTGAACGACCAGCGGCAGGAAGGTCGGCGCCTTCGGGATCGACGACTCGATCGGGACAAAATACTCGATCACGAGATCCACGACCTGCCCCGGAGTCAGCGGCTGGTTGTATTGGATGAAGGGTTTGCCGTCCTGCATGCCGGCGGCGTTGAAGACCTCCACCCCGGCGGGCAGATCGCTGATCAGGATCCGCACGGCGTCGATCGTGGAGCTGTTCACGTTCGAAATGCGGACAGTCTGCTCGAACAGGCCGGTCTGGTTGTTGGGCAGGCTGGAAGTCGTCAGGGTGGCGGTCACTTCAAACCTCGGGTAATCCACGACCGGCTCTCCGCCCGAGACCAGGATATTGGTCGTCGCGCCGTCGCCCTTGCGCATGCCGGTCTGATCGGCCGCATCCATGATGGTCACGGTCGTTCCGTCGTTCTGGACGCGCTGCGCGGGAACGGTTCCCACCGTGCCGACCGTCAGGGAGGTGGCGTCCAACACGTTCACCTCGCCCACGCCCGCGTCGACCGAGATGATCAGAAGCTCCGTTTCAATCGCATTCGGCGCGGCTCCATTAACGCCGACGCCATCCGCAGCCTTGAACCTCGCGCTGGAGGCGAATACATCGATCACCCCATCGCCCGGCAGGGCCGCGTCGGTGATGGAACCGCCGAGGGCGTTGACGCTGACCTCGCCCCAGCCCAATTGATCCGCCAGGCCGCCGCCCATGCGCGCCGCCGCCGAGCGGGCGTCCAGCAGGCCCATAACGACATTCGTTCCCGCAGTCACCCGTATGTTGCCGCCATCGGTCTGCGCCGCGCTTCCGTCGCTCATGGTGACGGAGCCATTCGTCGCTTCGAGATCCAACGTGCCGGATCCGGAGGTGACCACGTCCGCCGCGAAATTCACATCCGCGCCCGCAATCACTGAAACATGGCCGCCCTGGCCAAGGACATTCGCGTTCAGGTTCACGTCACCCGTGGCTGCCGCCGCGTTGACCAGGATATTGCCGCCGCCGGACATTACGCCGCCATTCAAGGTCACGTCCCCAGCCGCGGCCTCGACCACGATGAATCCGCCGGTCCCGTCGATGATGACGCCGGCCGAACGATCGGCGTCCGTCCGTGTATCAAGCGACTCAAGCGTGGCGAGTGTTCCCGCGCCCACCTGCAGGCTGCCTCCGCCGGTCTGCGCCATGGAGCCGGAGACCATGGCGACGTGTCCGTTCGGTGCGCGCAGTTCCATCGTCCCGGCGCCCGAGGTTACGATTCCGGCTTCAACATTCAAATCAGCGCCGGCGAGCACGCTCACATTGCCGCCGCCGGCCGTGATATCCGCCTTCACCATCACACCGCCCGTCGCCGCCGACGCCTCGATGCGGATGTCGCCGTTGACGGCGGTCACGCCGGAGCCCGCGGCAATGTTCACCCTGCCGCCGGCGGCTTTCAGTTCCACCGTACCGGCGCCCGTGGTCGCGACCCCGCCGCCAAGCTCCACATTCGAGCCGGCGAGCACGGCGACGTCGCCGCCATCGGCCAGGATGTCCGCGTTCACCACCGCGTCGCCCGCGGCGTCAAGCGCTTCAAGATGTATGTCGCCGCCGTTGGAATCGACGCCTACGCCGTCGGCGTTCGCGGTTCCGTCGTTCACCGTCACGTCGCCGGCCGTGGCGGACACCCGGATCGCCCCGCCATCGGTGATCAGGTCGCTCTGAGCCGCGTCCGTTTCAGGCTGGAAGGTCGCGTCGGCGCCCACCACGTAGACCGTGGCCGCCGCGTCGTCCACGGTGATCCCGTCGCTCTCCAGCAGGTTCACGCCGCCGGCTCCCGCACGACCGCTGACCGTCGTGACATCGAGCTCGATGGCGGCTCCCGGGCCGCCGAAGGAGCCGGCCACAGCGAATCTCAGCGAGCCCGCCTGCACGTCCACGCGCTGATCGCCTGCGTCGCTCACCGAACCCAGGGTCGAGGTGAGGCTGACATCCTCATTGGTCGTGACCGCAGCCAGCGCGATGTCATTCCGGGCAGCGATTCGGACGTCGCCATTGACCGAGCGAATCCGATTGCCGTCGGTCTGGTCCAAGCCGCCGTTCTCGACGCGGACGTCGATCGTCCCGCCGCCGCCGGTGGTCACATCGCCGGCCAAGGCCGCTCCGGCGTCCGCCGCCAGACTGACGTTCCCGAAGACGGAGGAGACATTGGCGTTGAGCTGGAGCATGGCGCCGCCGGCCAAAGCCTCGACACGGACCTGACCGCCGCCGTCGGCAAAGACCGTCTGATCGACCGTCAAGTCGCCCGCGGCCGCGCTCACAACGATGGAGCCCTGATCCGTGGTGGAGACGCCATGCAGAGCCGAATCCGTGACAACGGTGGTCGCGCCGGTCGCGCCGACCCGATCCACGTTCACCGCCGCGCCGGCAATCGCGACGCCGGAGACATCCACGACATTCACGCCGCCCACCCCGGCCGTCGCCGAAAGGGTCTGCGCCTCAACCTCCAACGCGTTCGTTCCCTTGAACGGACCGACAAACGCGCGATCCAGATCGAGGAGGAACTCGCCGCTGGGCAGGACCTGCGGCGCCACGAACACGGTCGTCGCGTTCGTGTCCGGCAGGACAACCCGATAGAAGCCGACGCTCGTTCCGGGATTCGGCGCAGTGTAGGCCACACGGTCATCCGCCGAGGTGACGGTGGCCAGGGCCGTCCAATCCCGCAGATTCGTGGAGAACTCGAAGCGATACTCGCGGACGCTGAAGCCGCCGACCGCATTGCCGGCCCGCAGCGCTACCGCCGAACCGGTGATATGCGTCGCCGTCGCCGAGGCGTCCGTCGCCTCCAGAATCGAACCGCTGACAGCCGTGACGCCGACATTGCCCGTTGCGGCGTCGACGGTTCCCAGGACGACATTGTTCCGGGCGTCGATGCGGATGTTTCCGCCCTGACTGCTTTGGATCGTCGCCGAGGCGTCCATGAGGGCGGAACCCGTTCCCGCCTCGACATCAACGGACGTCTGACCATCAACCGTCACGCCCGCGCCGATCGTCACATCGCGTCCGCCGAGAACGCTGAGGGCTCCACGCGAGAGGACATCCGCCGACAGGACGATATCCGCCCCGGAAGCGAGCGTCTGCAGCAACACTGCGGCAAACGATTCGCCGACGCCGAGGTTCACCATGCCGACCGGCTTGATCTCCTCGGTCACCTGCAAGTTACCGGCCAGCGCGCGGAGGACCACGGCATGATTGCCGTCGATTTCAACGCCAGCGACCGGACCCGTCGCATTCTGAACAAGCGCGCCGTTCTCAAGAATCTCATGCGTCAGCGCTTCCGCGACCCCGACCTCGAGTCCGTCGGTTTCCTGCACGAACAGCCCGGCCGAGCTGAGGGCCGCGGCAAGAACATCGATGTTCGTTTCGATGGCGTTCACCGCGCCTGCATCCTCGCCGGCGGCGCCGAGGACCAAGAGGCGATGCGCGACAACATCCTCGCCGCCAACATCGCCCTGATCGAGGACGCGGCCGCTCAGGACGGCGTCCCCGCCGGTCGTGACGCCGCCCAGCAGGATATTGAGAGCTGTCAGGGCAACGTCGCCATCCGCCGCGACGAACCGGCTGTCATCATGCTGAACGAGGTCGCCGCCCGAGACGATATCAATGGTTCCGGTTCCTGAGGTGGCGACCATGGTCTGGGCCTCCAGGGCGATGTCGTCGGCCGCGTATGCGTGGATGTGGCCGCCCGCGCTGGTCACCGTTCCCAGAATCTGGATCGAACCGGGCGTCGGAACCGTGGCGTCGCCGGCCTTCAGCAGCACATTGCCCGTTGCTCCGGCGTTCACGTTCTTGACCGCCAGACCGCCTTCCTCAACGACGATCAGGATATCGCCGGAGCCGGTCTGCGCGGAATTGACGGTCAGATCGCCGCCGCCCTTCTGGTCAATCTTGATGCGGCCCGTTCCGGCGACCAGCAGATTTGCGGAGGCGGTGGCGCTCCTGGTATTGACGACCTCGATGTCCCCGGCGTCCGTGTCCAGGTCGAGCATGGCGACTTCCGTGTCGAGCGCGATTCCGGTCGCCGCGCCGCCCACAAGGCTCGCGGCGGTCACATTGACGACGCCTGAGCCATTGCCGTCGATGATTGCGCCGTTCTGCGTGTCGAGCGAAACGGCGGCGCCGGTCGAAACTATCCTTCCGACAATCAGATCGCCCAAGGCCATGACCCTCAAGCCGCCGTCGGCGACGATCGTGCCCAACAGGGACGCCGTGGCGCCGCCATCCACATCCTCAAAGCCGGCCACAATGGTCACGAAGCCCGCCCCCCTGACGAAGGAGCCAGCTTCGAGCAGGATATCGTCACCCGCGCGCAGGGTGACGCCGGCGCCGGTCGACTGCACGGTCACGCCCGTGCGGACTGTCAGGTCGTCGGCCCAGACGGGCGCATCGCTGATCTCGCCGGCCTGCAGCAGGACCGCATCCGGGGCGACCACATCGCCGACGACCGTCACCGGGCTGGTCGCCACGATCGAAATGCCGCCCGAAACCGTGACGACCGCGCTGTTGACGACCAAGGCGCCGGCGTTCAGGAGATCGATGCCGCCAGTATTTGTCGCCGCGGTCAGGAAGTCCGCCATGGTTTCGATCGTGCCCATGGAGCCGATGCCGGAAACCGCCGCCAAGCCCAGGGTGACCGCGTCAAATTCCGCGCCGGAGTCCGCGCCGAATTCCTCAAGGGCGGCAGCGGAGAGCACGTCGATGCGATCGGTCGCAATCACCCGGTCGACGAAGACGCCGCCGTTCCGCGTGGTCAGCGACACATCGCTGCCGAGGCCTCGGGCGTTCACCGAAAGCGCCGTCAAATCTTCATCGGAGTCGATGCGGATGGAGCCGAGCGCGGTCTCGGCGACCTGAACGGTCAGCGCTCCTGCGCCGCTCTGACTGAGCTTCACGGCGCCCACCCCGGTCTGCAGGAGCGTGGCCGTCACTGCGGCGGACGAGACGTTATCGATGTCAATGTCGCCATTTCCGGTCACAGCCGAGATTTCCTCAACGTTGGTCTGCAGGGGCGCGTCCGCTCCAATGCCGCTGACCGCGGTGAAGGCGACCGCCGCGGCGACCACATCCGTATTCCCATCCGGATCCTCAATCGATCCGCCAGCCTCCAGGTCGATCGAACCGACGCCCGCGTCGAGATTGATCGACCCCAGATCGTCCACATCGTCGATCCACTGGCTGGCGTCCGCGGAGGAGGTGTCGACATTCAGATGGGTGACCGCCGTATCGATGCTGTCGGCGCCGCCGGCAGGACCGCCCAGATCGCCGGCGATCGTTGCGGTGAAGGTCGTGGCCCGGACGTCCAAGGCCGCGTCGGCGTCGAGCGCCGCCCCACCCGCGTTCAGGGTGATGTCGCCGGTTCCGGCATTCAGATCGAACGCCGTGAGTCCGTCCGCCTCATCGATCCACTGGTCGCCGTTGGCGCCGCCGAAGGCGGTGTCGACGGTCAGGCTCGCGACCTCGGTATCGATGCTGTTATCGCCGCCGCCGGTTGCGCCGAAGTCGCCCTTGATCGCGGCGATGAGCGCGCTCGCCCGCACATCGGCCTCCGCGTCTCCGTCCGTCACGCTGCCGCCGCTGTTCAAGGACACGACGCCGGTTCCGGCATTCAGGTTCAGCGTCGCCAGACCGTCCATCTCGTCGATCCACTGGTCGCCGGCGGCCGCATTGATGTTGGAGTCCACATTCAAGTGATCGACCGCCGTGTCGATGCCCGCGTCCCCTCCGCCGGCGGCTCCGAAGTCGCCCTCGATGGTCGCTGTCAGCGTCGTAGCCTGGACATCGGCCTGCGCGTCGCCATCCGTCACTGTCCCGCCGGCGTTCAGGGTGACGTCACCGGTTCCCGCATTGAGGTTCAAAGTGGCCAGGCCGTCGACCTCGTCGATCCACTGGCTGCCGTTGGCGCTGTTCCGGGTCGTGTCAACGTTCAGGTGCGTCACCGCGGTATCGATGCCGCCATCCGCGCCCGCGGACTCACCGAAGTCGCCCTGAATCGACGCGCTCAGGGTCGTCGCCTGGACATCCGGCTGATCGTCGCCATCAGCCACCGCGCCGCCGCTGGCCAGGGTCACATTGCCGGCCCCGGCATCCAGATCCAAAGTCGCCAAGCCATTGGACTCGTCGATCCACTGGTTGCCGTTGGCCGCGGCGGTATCCACGTTGAGATTCTCAACGGTCGTATCGATGGCGCCGTCAGCCGGCGCGCCGGCGCCGAAGTTGCCCTTGATCGTCGCCGTCAGCGTCGTCGCGCGCACATCCGCTTGGGCGTCGCCGTCCAGCACGCTGCCGCCGGTGTTCAGGGTGACATCGCCCGCTCCCGCGTTGAGGTTCAACGTGGCCAGGCCGTTGGCCTCGTCAATCCACTGGCTGCCGTTGGCGCCGTTCCGGGTCGTATTGACGTTCAGGTTATCCACCGCGGTGTCGATGCTGTTGTCGCCGCCGCCTGATGCGCCGAATGCGCCTTGAATAACCGCTGTCAAGGTTGTGGCCTGGACATCCGGTTGAGCGTCGCCATCCGTCACCGCGCCGCCGCTGGTCAGGGTCACATTGCCGGCCCCGGCATCCAGATCCAACGTCGCCAAACCATTGGCCTCGTCGATCCATTGGCCGCCGTCGGCCGCGGCGGTATCCACGTTCAGATTGTCAACGGCCGTGTCGATGGCGGCGTCAGCTGTCGCCCCGGCGCCGAAGTTGCCATTGACTGTCGCCGTAAGCGTCGTCGCGCGAACATCCGCCTGAGCGTCGCCGTCCAACACGCTGCCGCCGGCGTTGAGGGTGACATCGCCCGTCCCCGCGTTGAGGTTCAGTGTGGCCAGGCCGTTCGCCTCGTCAATCCACTGGCTGCCGTTGGCGCCGTTCCGGGTCGTATCGACGTTCAGGTTATCCACCGACGTGTCGATGCTGTTGTCGCCGCCGCCCGAGGCGCCAAATGCGCCTTGGATAACCGCCGTCAGGGTCGTCGCCTGGACATCCGGTTGAGCGTCGCCATCCGTCACCGCGCCGCCGCTGGTCAGGGTCACATTGCCGACCCCGGCATCCAGATCCAACGTCGCCAAACCATCGGCTTCGTCGATCCATTGGCTGCCGTCGGCAGCGTCGGTAGCCACGTTGAGATTCGCAACGGCCGTGTCGATGGCGGCGTCAGCCGTTGCTCCGGCGCCGAAGTTGCCATTGATCGTCGCCGTTAGGGTCGTGGCGTGCACATCGGCCTGGGCGTCGCCGTCCAGCACGCTGCCGCCGGCGTTCAAGGTGACATCGCCCGCGCCGGCGTTGAGGTTCAACGTGGCCAGACCATCCGCCTCATCGATCCACTGGCTGGCGTCCGCCATATTCCGGGTGGTGTCGACATTCAGGTGGGTCACGGCCGTATCGATGGCGTCATCCGCGCTCGTTCCGGCGCCGAAGGCCCCGTCGACAAACACCGTCAGCGTCGTCGCCTGGACGTCCGCGTCCA
>JAYPGD010000234.1:5098-9106 GCA_038126655.1 Verrucomicrobiales bacterium | reverse complement strand
GGCTTGAGTTGCCGCCCGGGATTCTCACAATCGCGCGATGCGAAAGTTGTCATGCCGGGCGATTCAGGGGGCGTTGGTTTTGTTGTTGGCCGGGTGCGCGTCGGACCCGGCGCAACCGTGGGTGTCGAAGATTCCCGAATCCTCGTCCACGCCCGCCCCGATCCGGAGTTGGGCTCCGCTGGATTCGTGGGCGGGGCATTATGGGGCCGAGGCGTCGGGGCCGAGGCGGAAGGGGACGAATCAGGTCTGGTCCGTGCGGTCGAAGACCGGAACGATGGAGATTGCCATCGGCAGCCGCAACGCGCGCTGGAATGGTCGGCTGCTGTGGTTGGGATACGCGCCGACGCTTTCCGGGAATCGGCCGCAGGTGCATGCCATCGACCTGAGCCGCAATCTGCGGCCGCTTCTGAAGCCGGAGCCGTGGAAGCTCTCGCGTGAGAGAATCGTCGTGATCGACCCCGGGCATGGCGGGGGCAACCGTGGGACGCGCAGCATCCTGAGCGGGACCCGGTTCGAAAAGGAATACTCCCTGGACTGGGCGCGGCGGCTCAAACCGTTGCTGGAAAAGCGGGGCTGGAAGGTTCATCTGACCCGCGACAGCGATGTGGATGTGCCGCTGCAGGACCGCGTGGCGTTCGCTGATCAGCGCCGGGCGGACCTGTTCATCAGTCTTCACTTCAATTCCTCGTTTCCCAAGCTGGAACCCCGGGGGATCGAAACCTATGCGTTGACGCCCCGGGGGCTGCCCTCCACGACCGTTCGGTCGGGAAAGGACGATGTCAATGTGGCGCACGCCGGGAACGCCCAGGATTCTTTCAATCTGAGATTGGCGACGACCGTGCATCGCTCCTTGATCGAGTCCTTGGGGGCGACGGACCGTGGCGTCAAGCGCGCGCGGTTCATGACGGTATTGCAGGGGCAGAAACGGCCGGCGATCCTGATCGAGGCGGGGTTTCTCTCCAATCCGGATGAAGCGCGTCTGATTTCCTCGGCGGCCTATCGTCAGAAGCTGGCGGAGGCGGTTGCCAACGCCCTGTAATGTCATTACCGTCCCGTCGAAGCCAGTTCTGAAATCCCTTGAGTCCTTTCATGTCCGAAATGCGCGAGCCATCACGAATCCTGGTCACCGGCGGCGCCGGCTTTGTTGGATCACACCTGGTGGACCGATTGCTGGCCGACGGGCATCTCGTGACGGTGGTGGACGATTGTTCGACGGGCAGTGTCGACAATCTGATCGAGGCGCGCCGGAATGAGAACCTGACCCCGGTTCAGAGCAAGGTCTCGGAGTTTTCGGGGTTGGCGGACGCGGTCGCCGAATCGGATTTCGTTTATCATCTGGCCGCTGCGGTGGGCGTGGAATTGGTGGTGAATTCCCCGATTGAAACGATTCACACCAACCTGCACGAGTCGGAGGAGGTTCTGCGCGCGGCCAGTCGGACAAAGACGCCGGTCTTGATCGCCTCCACATCGGAAGTCTACGGCAAGAGCCGGAAGCCGGCCTTCGATGAGGAGGACGACCTGCTGATCGGGCCGCCGCATCTCGGGCGTTGGAGTTACGCCTGCTCGAAGCTGATGGACGAATTCCTGGCCATGGCCTACGCCAAGGAATTTGATCTTCCGGTGGTGATTGTCCGATTGTTCAACACCGTGGGGCCCAGGCAGACCGGCCGTTATGGGATGGTCGCGCCGAGATTTGTCGAAGCGGCGCTGTCCGGTCAACCGCTGCGCGTTTATGGCGATGGCAGTCAGACGCGCTGCTTTTGTCATGTGGCCGACACCGTGGAGGCCTTGGTCCGGCTGAAGGATTGCCCGCGGGCCCGGGGGCAGGTGTTCAATGTGGGAAGCGTCGAGGAGGTCTCCATCCGCGATCTGGCGGAGACAATCATCGACGCGCTCGACTCGAGCTCGGAGATTGAGCTTGTCCCCTACAGTGAGGCCTATGCGCCGGGATTTCAGGACATGCTGAGACGAAAGCCGGTCGTGGACAAGCTGGAGGAGCACGTGGGTTTCCGGCCCCGGACCCCCCTGCGGGAGATCATTGGGAAGATCGCCGATTCCCTGCGTTCCTGACCGGGGAAGGCCGGTTAGCGCTAAGGATGGAAATCCGTCTTAGCGCCGGTCGGGATGGCAAGATCGTCGGAATCTTGGCCTCGGTCTCAGGTCAGTCTCAATTCGCGCGCCGGCCGAGAGGCGGCTGCATTTGCTTTGGCCCATAAATAGAGGGGAGGCTGTCTTAAAAGTCCGGTAACTCCGTAGCAGCCGACGTAAGGAGGCCCATATTGAACTGAACTCAATGATTTGTGCTTCGGCGCCTCGGCGGTCACGAGGTTTCGTCAGGCTTGCCCTGCCACGGAGGGAGTGCGACGTCCGAGGCGATCCGGGCACAAAAAAAGGCGCCCCGAAGGGCGCCTTTGAAGTTTGGATTTCCTGCCGCTTACTGCGGGAAGGAGAAGAGCCAGTTGTTCGTGCCGTAGGAGGCGCGGCTGAGTTCCAGCTGGTCTTCCAGCTTCTGGCCGCTGACCTGCTGAACGGAACCGTCAGCCAACGTGATGTTGCCGGCGATGTCGTGGATGTTGTTCAACGGGTTGTTGGACCAGCGACGACGTGAACCGGAGCTGTTGTTCGGTCCAAGCAGGACGACGCCGGTGATGGCCAGCGAGGCCTCGTCGAGGGCGGGGCCGGTCTGGCCGTTGGCGCCAGCGGCGATCGAGCGGTCGCCGCCGAGAACGGCCTGCGGCTTGGTCTCGTCCGCTTCCAAGCCGACGAAGTAGCTGATCGCGTTGTTGCCCTTGCCGGTCGAGGAGAGGCTGTCATTTCCGTTCTGCAGGTAGTCGATGGCCTCGAAGTTCAGGCGGTTGCGGTCTGCGGGGCAGATCACGACCTTCGCCGAAGCGAGCTCGTTCGACAGGATCTGGAAGTGATGCCAGGTCTGGTGGCCGGCGCCGGTGTTGCGGAACATCGACGGGTTGACCGATCCGCCCGCGCCGTCGCCGCCCTGCATGGTATCAGCCTCGGTCTGGTTGCCGGGGGAGCCATACAGCCAGAGCTGCTGAACGTTGAAGGGGTAGCGATCCTCGTGGTCGTTCGCGAAGATGCGGAACGCAAGGCCGACCTGCTTCTGGTTGCTGACGCACTTGATGCGGTGCGCGCGGGCCTTCGCCTTGGCGAGGGCGGGCAGGAGCATGCCGGCGAGAATGGCGATGATGGCAATAACGACTAACAGCTCGATGAGCGTGAAAGCCCCGACTTTGTTTTTGCGGAGGTGTTGGTTCATGTTTTGTATTGGTTGCGGAGGCGGACTCTATTGAGGACCTCAATTATGTCAATTGGATTTGAACGGAAACTAGCAGTCGTCATGCCAACCCTCTGCGAACGCCCTCTTCATCAGAAAATGCACGGTTGGGCCTCGAAAACGCTCAAAAGTGTTGAAGGGGTGTGAAAAATTTCGCGCATTGCGCGTGAAAATTCCACGCGGCCCGAAATATTTCACGCGCTTGGCGAAGCTGTTGCTGGGTTTCGTCCGGCAGGGGGGGCGAGCGTTCCGGATCTCGGGAGCCGGACGCTCGAAAGGCGGTGTCTGGGGGCTGGGTCTTTCATTCCTTCCAGCAGCGTTGCGACGCGACCGGAGAGCGAAATGTTCCCCGTTGCGGCGCGATTGCAGTCTATCTGACATGACCGGTATCTTTTCGCTTGCCCATGGCGGGACGGGCGCCGTATTAAGACCGCTCAGTTCGTCGTTGTGATTCAAGTTTGCTCGACGGGAAGGAATTGTCACTCCTGACTGAATGGCTTGCCCGCGTGGCGGAATTGGCAGACGCGCTAGATTCAGGTTCTAGTCCTTTCACGAGGGTACAGGTTCAAGTCCTGTCGCGGGCACCATCAGCGGGAGAAGCGCTTTCCGGAGCGACTGTCGACGCCGATCGGCAGCAAGTCCAATTTCGCAAATTTTTAAGATGTCCGTCACAGTCCGCGAAGCCATTCCCGACGACGCGCCGAGCTGGCTCAGCC
>JAYPGD010000234.1:0-5088 GCA_038126655.1 Verrucomicrobiales bacterium | reverse complement strand
TCAGGTTCTAGTCCTTTCACGAGGGTACAGGTTCAAGTCCTGTCGCGGGCACCAAGCCGGGGAGTGGACACAAGGCGATGTTTTGACGCTATGGCGCGTCGGATTCACATCTCATAGAAGAACAAGATGTCTGCCACAGTTCGTGAAGCGATACCCGACGACGCGCCAAGCTGGTTGAGCCTGCTCAAGGCCACCCTTGGCGACGAGCACCCATCCAAGGAGGTCTACGATCCGTCGTGGATCATGGCGGAGCTTGGGCCGGACACGGAATCGCAGACCTGGATCGTCGAGGATGACGGGATGATTCAGGCGACGGCGACGATCCTGCCCCCGCTGCCCGCAGCGGGCAATCCGGTGATGAACCTGGGGCGCACGGTCTTCCGGCCGGAGAGCATCGAGAACGGCTCCGCCGAAGCCCTGATTTCAAAGCTGCATGACTTGAATGCGGCGGAGGAATACATGCAGGTCGTGCGGCTCCTGGCCTCGGACAAGCAACAGCAGTCGCTCTTTGAGAAACTGGGGTATGTCTGCATTGGATTTCAGCCTTTCAAGCACCTGCATCGCTCGCGCGAGGGGGTGCTTTTTTACGTGCGGGCGGGAGCGAAAGGGATGGCTCACCGGTTGCCGTTGTCGGAGTCGTTGCCGCAGATCGGGGAGTTGTGCACCTTGGCTGTGCGCCACTGCGGAGCGAAGCCGCCGACACTGATCCGGGACGGCATCACCGGCTATCCCCTGAAGACGGAGGTCGCCTTCCAGGATTCGGATCTGGAGGGATACGAACTGTGGCTGCAGCAGTCACAGGCTGAGAATCCGCCCTTTGAAATCTCGGGTTCATTCAGCCTTGGGTTCGGCTACATGCGCATCGATTCGCCGCCGCAGGTCAAGGCGGCCCTCGGCAAGCGCGAGAGCAAGGTGGTCGGCGGGATCAAGTTCTACTACGACGAATACGACCGCTGCGTCCGGATCATCGGGGGCTTTGCGACGGACGACCTTTCCATGGGAGCCCTGTTGATGCACGCCACGGAGGTCGCCCAGGAGGAGATGAGCGCTGTTTATGTGGAGATTGACATCGTCTCCAGCGCGCCGCGGTTGATCAAGAGCGCCGAGCAACTGGGCTACGTGCCCGTGGCCTACATGCCCGGCTTTCACGCCGAGGGCGGCCTGACCACGGACGTGGTGAAGCTGGTGAAGCTCAACACCAACTACTCGTTGGACAACATCGATCTGACCGAGCATGCGGACGCCGTCGTCAAGGCGGTCGACTACAATTTCCAGGATCAGAAGACGGGCGTCGCCATCATCAACCTGCTTCGCGGCCTGCCCATTTTCGAAGGGTTGGGCGACGGCGAACTTCGCAAGATCGCCCGGTTGTTCACGCAGAAGCTCTATCGCCCGGGCGAGAAGGTCTTTCAACGCGGCGACTCCGGAAACGAGGCCTACGCGGTGATGCGCGGCAAGATCGACATCTGTCTCGACGAGAATTCCGCGCCGGTCGCCTCCCTGAGCGACGGCCAGATCTTCGGCGAGCAGGCGTTTCTGGACGGGGCTGAGCGCGTTGCCATGGCGGTCGCGGACAAGCCCAGCATTCTCCTGGTGATGCAGCGCGCCGCGTTCTACGACGTTGTGCAGCGCGAGCCGCATCTGGGGATGGTGGTCATGCGCAACATCGCCATGGACCTTTCCAACAAGCTGCGGCGGGCCAATACGGCGATCAAACGCTGAACGGTCGCTGCGCTCCCCTCTTGCGGCGGCGGCCTACCAGTCGACCGGGGTCGAGAGCTTGTTCCCGAACCGGTTCGTGTAGAAGATCTGCTTGTGTTGCACGCCGAATTCGTGGACGAGCTTCGTGATCTTCACATCGAAGCAGCAGTATTCCGCGATCTCCATCAGCTTTCCCTCCTTGAACCATTCGATGGCCTGCAGCCCCTCGGCGGTTTTCTCCACCCCGAGCGACGCGGTGGCGACGGCGTCGAGTGAGAGTCGGTGGTTCAGGGTTTTCTGGAGGTCGACGAGCAGGTCCAGGGTGGGCGCCTGGTTGAGGTCCATGACCGTGTAGCCGTGCAGGACCTCGTTGTCGAAGCGGATGTTGTTGAAACCGACGACGAGGTCGGCGCGGAGCAGTTCGTTGATGAGGTCGTTGACCTCCTTCTCCCCATAAATCATGTAGCCGCCGCGAGCGGTGCTGTAGGTGACGCCCACGCTCATGCCCATGTCGCGGATCTTGTCCCAACCGCCGACCTCATCGGCTGAACGTTGGGTTTCAAGATCGAAATAGACAATGTTCTTCATGGCAGGAGACAGCTGGCGGCAGCTTAAAGGCGGGGCGGATCAGGGCAAAGGAAATTCCCGGATGAACACAATTCGCCTCTTTCAATGCGGAAGACATGCATTAGGATGCGCCCCATGAAACGAGTCAAAAGAGGCGATCGTCGTTCCGCTCCCGACGTGTCCGATGCGGGGCAGTCGGATGTCCCTGTCGTCATCGGGGACGACCGGGAGGCCGAGTCTCATGACGCCAGGCTGAAGATCTATTTTCTCCCCAACCTGATGACCGCGGGCAACCTGTTCTGCGGATTTGTCGCGTTGACGAAGATCGTCGAGGCCGACATGGGCAATCCGATCGCCTATGCCCATTCGATCAACCAGGCGTTGATCTTCATCCTGATCGCCTGCGTATTCGATCTGTTGGATGGGCGTGTTGCGCGGATGGGCGGCAAAGAAAGCCCCTTTGGGCAGGAGTTCGATTCCTTGGCGGATCTGATCTCCTTCGGCGCCGCGCCGGCGTTTCTGATGCATCGGTTCGTGCTGAAGGACGTGACCTTTCCCGCGCCGGAAGCGGGCTGGTTCATCGCCTCGGTCTACATGGTCTGCGGGGCGTTCCGGTTGGCCCGGTTCAACGCCTTGGCGATCGTTGGCGACGAGAAGGCGACCAGCAAGGACTTCATTGGATTTCCCATACCGGCCGCCGCTGGTCTGGTGGTGTCCATCGCCATGTTCCTGTTGTGGTGCGAAAAGAAGGAGTTTGCCACGGAGGATTGGCGTTTTGCGCTGCCGATTGTGATGTTGTTCCTGTCCTTCATGATGGTGAGCGATGTGCGTTATCCGTCCTTCAAGACGCTCAACCTCAAGTCGCGCAGCCCCTTTGCCAAGATGGTGGGGTGCGTGTTGTTCCTCGGCATGCTCTACTTTTTCCGGGGTTTGATACTGCCGGTCTTTCTCCCGGCCATGCTCACGACCTTCCTGGTCTACGGGTTCATCCGTCCCCGGATCTCCCGGTCGTTGCGGCGGGAGATCGAAGATGAGTTTGGCGACGATGGCGCGATGGACAACTAGTCGCGCGAGCGGCGCGATCTGCAAGGCATGGCCAAGGCTTCCCTCAATACGATCGTCCGGTATTGCGACCGGATGTTGAAAACCTCGGAAATCGAGGATTATCGGGGCGCGGTCAATGGACTGCAGGTTGAGAACGACGGCGGCGTGACGCGGATCGCCGCGGCGGTCGACGCCTCGTTGGCGACCGTCCGGATGGCGGTCGAGGCCGGGGCCGATTTGCTGGTCGTCCATCACGGATTGTTCTGGGGGCCTTCCCACCCTTGGACGAAGAATCGCTACACGTTGCTCAAGGAGTTGTTGGACAACAACCTCGCGGTCTACAGTTCACACCTGCCTCTGGATGCCCATTCTTCGTTGGGGAACAACGCGGGCCTCTGTCGCGCGTTGGGGTTCAGGAAGCTCCAGCCCTTCTTCTTCGACCGCGGCATGCACCTGGGCTTTCAGGCGAATGTCAGAATGACCCGTGAAGCGCTGGCCGCGAAACTGGCGAAGGTCCTGGGCTCCGAGCCGACCCTGCTTCCGGGCGGGCCGGGACAATGCCGGCGAGTCGGCGTGGTGACGGGCGGCGCCGGATCGGAGCTGTGCCTGGCCGCGTCCGAGGGGGTGGACACCTTCATCACCGGAGAAGGGCCTCATCACACCTTTGGCATGGCTGAAGACGCCGGAATCAACGTCTTCTACGGCGGGCATTACGCGACCGAAACCTTCGGGGTCAAGGCGTTGGCCGCACATCTGGCCAAGAAGTATCGGCTCGGTTGGACGTTCCTGGATCATCCCTCGGGCTTGTAGATCGCGGCGCCCGCGCCGCCGGACACGGTTGCAACCGGGATGAATCGATGTAAACGGAGCGCGGCTGTGTCGAAGACCAGCCGCAGCAGCGTAGCAAGGAGCCGGCATTCAGATCAGGCCGCACGCGCGTCTGCTTCCCAAGGCGCTCCATTGCGGCTTGTCATGCGCGGGAATGTCTTCAATCTTCGAGAGACATGAAAAGCCGCCGTCAATTCCTTCGATCCTCCGGCGTTGCCTTGGCCGGGGCTTCTTCTCTTGGCTTCCCCGCCATCACCTCCGCCAGGCCGAACAGCCGGATCAGCGTCGCCTGTATCGGTGTGCGGGGGCGCGGGAACTCGGTCATGCGCACCTTCGCGGATGAAGCGGATTGCGCAATCACCCATATCTGCGATGTGCGGACCGATGTGCGGGAACAGCGGTCGAAGGAAATGAAGGAGAAGACCGACCTTGCGCCGAAGATCGTGAAGGACTATCGCGATCTGTTGGACGACAAGTCCATCGACGCCTTCAAGGTTGCGACGCCGGATCACTGGCATGCGATGCTGACCATAGAGGGCTGCCGCGCGGGTAAGGACGTTTATGTGGAGAAGCCGGCGAGCCACAACATCCTCGAGGGCAAGGTCGCGGTGGCCATGGCGCGCAAGCATGGGCGGATGGTTCAGATGGGCACGCAGGCGCGCAGCGCGGCGCATTTCGAGGAGGCGCGGGCCTTCGCCCGCAGCGGGGCCTTGGGGAAGCTGATTTCAGGCAAGGCCTGGGAGACCGCGCGCAACCGTGAAGTCCATCTCGCGAAGGATGGTCAACCGCCGGCGAATATCGACTATCACCTTTGGCAGGGGCCGGCGCCGGAGCGGGCTTACAATTCGACCCTTGTCGGCGGAGCCTGGCGTTGGATGTTTGACTACGGGACGGGCGACCTGGGCAACGACGGCGTGCATCGCATCGATTACGTCCGCGCCATGCTGG
>JAYPGD010000233.1:2902-9117 GCA_038126655.1 Verrucomicrobiales bacterium | reverse complement strand
TCCTCATCCTCGGCGAAAGCGGCACCGGAAAGGAACTGATCGCCGGCGCGTTGCACAGCCTCGGCCGCCGTTCCGGCAAGAACTACATCCGCATCAACTGCGCCGCCATCCCGGACACCCTGCTCGAAAGCGAACTCTTCGGCCACGAAAAGGGCGCCTTCACCGGCGCCCTCAAACAGAAACGCGGACTGGTCGAGGACGCAGACGAGGGGACCATCTTCCTCGACGAGATCGGCGACATGAGCCGCTCATTGCAGGCCAAACTCCTGCGCTTCCTGGAGGACGGCTCCTTCACCCGCGTCGGCGGCAACGAGGAACGACGCGTCGATGTCCGACTCATCGCCGCCACCAACCGCGACGTCATCCAGGCCATCCAGGAGGACCGTTTCCGGGAAGACCTGTATTACCGTCTCAACGTCGTCCAATTCCGCCCCCCGCCCCTGCGGGACCGCGGGGACGACATCCTGCCCCTGGCGCGGCATTTCCTTCACGAGTTCTGCGTGAAGATGGGCAAGAAACTCTCCGGCATCACTCCCGCCGCCGGGGACAAACTCCTTGCGCATCACTGGCCGGGCAACGTCCGCGAACTGCGCAACGCCATCGAACGCGCGGTCATCATCGAGACCACCGAGCAGATCCAGCCCCACAACATCGCGGACTTCAAACTCGAGACCGGACTCAAGAAGGCCCCGACGGAACCCGCGCCCGAGCCGCCGCCCGTTGACGGACCGCTGCCCGAACTGGTCGCCGACTTCGAACGCCGGGCCATCGAGGCGTCCCTCTCCCGCAACCGCTACAGTCTCGGCCGCAGCGCCGAGGAACTGGGCCTCACCCGGCACGCCTTGCGCTACCGGATGCAGCGGCTCAATATCTCCGCCAACGACGCCGACGGCAACGGCGGCGGCTCGAACGGCGGCGACAACCACGAGCCCGACTGATCCATGCTTTCCGCGATCCTGCTGGCGCAAACATCGTCATTGGGCGAGTCGCCCGGCGCTGAATTCACGCGATCACGCGGCGTGTTCTCCGGGGAACTCGGCGCGCTGACCCTGATCATCCTGGCGCTGATCGCGGCGCTTTTCCTGGGAGTGCGGGCCTGGTTCGCCCTCCGCGACGGGAAGCGTCGCCGAAGCGACCGTCCACGTCGTCGTCGAAAGTCAGGCTCCCCCGCCCCGCAGTCCGGCGACGCCGAGAGGCGTCGGAGTCGACGTCCGTCCGCCGCCAGAAACCCGACCCTCGCGGAAACCGAAGGCTTGCCTCCACCGCGTCCGGAAGGGCAGGCTCCCCGGCATCTGGACCCATGAGCGAGAGTCAGGAAATCACGAAAAAAAGTGCCTCCAACCTGGCGCTCGCCTTCATCCTGCTCCCCCGGGAGAAGCGCGAGGCCATGTCTGCTCTCTATGCTTTCTGCCGCGAGGTTGACGACGTCGCCGACGAGGAGAACGAACCGGTGGACGTCCGTCGCGAACGCCTCCAGGAATGGCTCGAGGACATCCGCGCCGCCTGCGCCGACGGCCGCCCCAAGTTCCCGGTCAACCGGGAAATCCAACCCGTCGCCGCCCGCTTCGGGCTCCCGGTCGAGTTGTTTGAGGAACTGATCCGGGGCTGCGAAATGGATCTGGACACCAAGCGTTATCAGACCTTCGAGGATCTGGAGCTCTACTGCTACCGCGTCGCGTCGGTGGTCGGTCTGCTCAGCATCGAGATCTTCGGCTATGCCAATCCGGCCTGCAAAGACTACGCCGTCCATCTGGGCAAGGCCCTGCAACTGACCAACATCCTCCGGGACGTGAAAACCGACGCCGAACTCGGCCGCATCTACCTGCCCTTGGACGAGTTGCAAAAATTTGAGGTCCGCCCCGAAGAACTGCTGAATTTCGAGTATTCGGAACGCTATCGTCGACTGGCCGAAAGCGTCGCCGACCGCGCCCGGGAGTTCTACCGCAAGGCCAACGAGGCGCTGCCACAGGAGGATCGCCAAGCCATGGGCAGCGCCGAACTGATGGGCTCGGTCTACTGGCGTCTGCTGCGCAAGCTGGAGAAGCGCGGCTTCGACGTCTTCGGCCCCAAGCTCACCCGCTTGAACAAGCTTCAGAAGATCGGACTCATTCTGCGCACCAAGCTGCGCATGGCCGCCGGCGACATGCGCCCCAACTACGGCGTCTCCTGAGGCCGGCCGGCTACCTGACGATCAACTCGCCCTTCATCAGGACCCAGTGTCCCGGGAAGGTGCAGAGGTAGGGATAGACGCCCGGCTTCTCCGGCGCCAGGAACCGCAGGGTCTCCGCCGACTCCGGCTGCAACATCTGCGTGTGATGCAGGATCTTGTCCGCCTTGGAGCCGGGAATGAAGTGCAGCTTGGCCGCCTCCGGATCCTTGGCCATCTCCGTCGCCGCCAAGGCGACCTCCATCATGGCCCCGGGCTTCACCATGACGAAGTTGTGCGGCGTGGCGTCCGGATTCACAAACTCGATCTTCACGGGCTGCCCCGCCTTCACCTCGATCTTCGTCACCGTGTAGAGCATGCGCTCACGAACGCACTCGATCTTCACCGACTTCAGATTCTTCCGGCTGTCGAACTGGGCGTCCTGCGCGCTGACAATCTTCTTCGGCTTCAGATTCTGCGCCTTGGCGAAATTGGCATAAAATGCCTCCAGCTGCGGATGTTCCCTGTTGAACGCCGCATCGTCGTCCCAATGACGCTTCAGGGAATGCGACCCCAAGGCCGTGCGAATGCCATAGGCAAGGTGCCCCCCGGTCGGATGCTTCAGGGTGTCCAGCAGCGCGACCAGGGCGGGCTTCGTCCCAATCCACGACGCCGCGATCGCGGCCTCCATCCGGACAATGGGATTGGCGTCATTCGCCCGGGCCCGCAGCAACTCTGTCGCGTCGCTGAATTCACCGTGCCAATAACGCAATTGCTGCGTCGCCGCCGCCCGCGCCTGGACATGCTCGCATTCAAGCAACCCGCGCAGCAGCGTCGGATTCGCGCGATCGACATTGCGATAGGCCCAGACCGCCTCGATCTGATGATGCCGATGCCGCGGATCGCGCTCGTCGAGTCCCGCCACAAACCGATCCAGCGCCGCCTTCACGGCATCCGCGTCCCGCAGCCGCAATTCCCGCTTCGCCCAATAGCGATGCCGGTATTCGGGACGCTTCAACAGCGCGACCAGGTCGTCGGTCGAGGCTCCATGGATTCGCGGGGGATCCGGAAGCTCCGCCCCCTTCGGAACAATGCGCCAGATGCGGCCGGAATGCCGGTCGCGTCGAGGGTCCCTCAGCGAGTATTGCGCATGCCCCTTGATCGGATTGTACCAGTCACAGACATACATCGCGCCGCGCGGACCGAAGCGCAGATCGACCGGAATGAAGCTCAGATTCGACGAGAAGATGAGGTCGCCCGCATATTCCTCGTCATAGCCGAACTCCGTGCGTTTCCAGTTGTGGAATTCGACCCGGTTGGTCGGCTTGTAGCGGACCTTCACGAAGCCGCCCTGCATCTCCTTCGGCCAATGGGAAAAGTCCACGAACTCATGCCCGCAGGTGCCGGAATACGCCCGCAATCCGGCGGGCTTGGGATGCTGTTCCGGATAGGCCGGGTCCAGCGCATGGAAGGCCGCCGCATAGATCGGGTGACTCGCCACATGCTGCCCCCAGTCGTCGAAGGTCACCCCCCAGGGATTGGTGCTGTGATAACAGCCAAAGCTCGTCAGCCGGTGATTGCGGGGCTGGAACCGGAACCACCCGCTGTTCTGCTGTCGCCGCGGACCATAGGGCGTCTCCACCTGCGAATGGTGGAAGATCGATTCCCGGAAGATGAGATCCCCGTCCGGCGTCCAGGCGAAATCGTGCAGGGCGTGATGCGAATCCTCACAGCCGAAACCGGTCAGGACCTTCTCGCGAAAGTCCGCCTTCCCGTCCCCGTCCGTGTCCTTGATGAAGGTCAGGTGCGGCTCCTCGGAGACATAGACCCCGCCGTCCCCGAACTCGAACGACAGTGGCACATACAGATCGTCCGCGAACACGCTGGACTTGTCCGCCCGCCCGTCCCCGTCCGTGTCCTCCAGGATCACAATCTTGTCGTTCGGTTTGTTGCCCGGGTAGACGTGCGGGTAGGTCGTCGAGCAACTCACCCACATCCGCCCCCGTGAGTCCCAGCGCATCTGAATCGGACAGGCGACGTCCGGAAACTGTTCCTCGCCCGCGAACAGGTTCACCTCAAAGCGCGGATCGATCTTGAAGGCCTTCAGTTCATCCTCGGCGGTCATCCATTGGTTCGCCCCGCGCGACTCCCAGACCTGCGGCATCTCGGGAATGTTCGAATCATCAATCTCCCCGGCCACGCTGTTCCCCCTGGCCAGATCCCAGATTCGCCGGGTGCGGTTCTCGACCATGATGTCGAAGTTCCGCATGGCCGGGAGAAAGTCCACATACCCGTAGGTCTTGTTGCGGGAACCGGTGTAGTAAAAGGTGTTCAAGGGACGGAACCGGTAGAAATACTGCCGATCCTTCTCGACCACCGCCGCGCGCAGCGTCTCATCCGGAGTCGGCGCGTCCTCCCGGAACAGACTGCGGTAGATCGAATTTGCCAGCAGCCGATAGCCCTCCTTTTTCAGGTGTATGCCGTTGAACGTCAGGTCCGAGTCCGGATCCTCCAACGCCTGCAGGGTCGAATCAAACACATCCACGTAGGCCACCTCCTGTTGCTCGGCGACCTGCCGCACAATTCGGGCGTAGCGTTTGATGTTCTCATTGTTCAGATCCGCGGCGGGAACGCCCTTGATGTTCTCATTGGCAATCGGCGAGAGGAGGACAATCTGCGGACCGGTCTCGCCGTTGAAGGCGCGCGAACGCAGATCCGCCACGTGCGCGGTCAAGGCATTGCGGAACGCCGGGACGCCTTCCGGCCCGTCGAAGGATTCATTGAATCCGTAGGCCGCAAAGATCACGTCCGCCCTCTCATGCGTCAGATGCTGAATGGTGTCGGCAAGATTGGTCGGACGGGGTTGCAGGTCCGGCGTGTCGGCCGACCAGGAAAGGTTTCTCACGACGAGGTTGAGGTCGGGAAAACGCTGATGAAGCAGGGTCTCCAGATAGCCGAAGTCCCGGTCCCGATCCATCAGGGTATTGCCGATCAGGGCGATCCGAGCGCCTTTCTTGAGTTTCAGGGGCAGGCTCGTTCGGGCGGCCTTGGCGCGCGGCGCGCGTGGCGCCTTGTTCTCATACATGCCGTAGCGCTCCAACGCCGGATCCTGCTCCGGCGCAGGCTTGCCGGTCTTGAGGTTCTTCGCATCCTTGGATCCCGGCTTGTCGACGGCCTTCGTCCTCGGCTGCCGGCGCTTCGACTTCCCCGTCGACTGCTTCCTTGCCTTCCTCTCCGCCGCCTCGGCGGAGACAACGCCTCCGCCGACGCAGAATGACAAGACCAGGGCGCCGGCCAGGAAGGCCGCAATTTGTCCGGATATGCGATGTGCTCTCATGATGACGTCGATTCTTTGAAGACTCCGAACCTACGATCCGCTCGCGTGGCGGTCCACCTTTTCCTCGTTCGCCCTGCCCCTGTCCGACTCCCCCCGTCAAAAAGGCTGGACAACGTCCGGCAATGCCTTAAACCGACGCTTCTCAATTGTTGAACCCGAAATCCATGAAGAAACTCGCCATCATCCTCACCCTCATCGGAGTCGCCTTCACCGCCGACGCCGCCCCCAAGAAGCCCCAGACCTGGAAGGAAAAGGCCGCGGCCCGCTTCAAGCCGGTCACCACGGAACAGAAGAACGCCATCCGCGCCGCCATTCCGGATCAACCGACAGTCGCCCCGAAGAAGGCCCGCCGGGTCCTGGTCTTTTTCCGCTGCGAGACCTTCATCCACACCTCCATTCCCTGGGGCAACTACTGCCTGCAGGAAATGGGCCGCAAGACCGGCTCCTTCGAGGCCGATCTCGCCGATGAATACAGCGTCTTCTCCAAGGAGAACCTCGCCAAATACGACGCGGTCATCTTCAATAACACCACCTCCCTGGCCTTCGAGAACGACGCCCAGCGCGACGCCCTGATGGGCTTCGTCAAACAGGGCAAGGGCATTGTCGGCATTCATGCAGCCGGCGACAACTTCTACAAATGGAAGCTCGCCGCCTCGATGATCGGCGGCCAATTCAACGGCCATCCCTGGACCGCCGGCGGCAACTGGGGCTTCAAACTGGACGACCCCAAGC
>JAYPGD010000233.1:2189-2892 GCA_038126655.1 Verrucomicrobiales bacterium | reverse complement strand
TCTGGCACACCGACGAGATCTACCAATACAAACCCGAAACCTACGCCGGCGAGGAGAACCTCCGCATCCTCGTCTCCCTCGACATGAGCAAAAAGGAGGTCACCGGCATCCTTGAAAACAAGCGCTTCGAGAAATACAAGCAGCAGTATGGCAAGGGACCGCGCGAGGTTCCGGTCTCCTGGTTGCGCGAGTTCCAGGGAGGACGTGTCTTCTACACGAACCTCGGCCACCGCGAGGACACCTACACCAAGACGAACGTCGTGCGCCATTACCTCGACGGCATTCAATACGCCCTCGGCGACCTCAAGGCGGACGCCACCCCGACCGCCAAGGCCGGCAAGAAGAAGCCCGCCCTCGCTCCGGCGAAGCCTTGAGCTGATCCGAGCCTCTTTTCAAAGCCCGGCCCGAATGAGCGGCGCCGGGCTTTTCTGTGTTCGGATTCAATTCGCTCCGCAGCGCGCGCGTTCCCGGGCGTCCTCCACCGCGGCCGTCCACGCCTCGACATCGTCCACCGCAAATGCCGCGGCGTCCTGCTTGCTTTGGATCTTGAATTCCACACGCAGCAACTTTACGACGTTGCTCTTTCCGAGGTGACTGCGGGGATTGGACACGTCAGTGATCGACGCCAACGGGATCACGGTTTCCCTACGCGGCAAAGCCTTCGCGAAGTACAGCTCGTCCTCGCCAAGAACCAGAATGCCGT
>JAYPGD010000233.1:0-2179 GCA_038126655.1 Verrucomicrobiales bacterium | reverse complement strand
GAGTCCCGCCCTGGCCCCGGCCAAGAAGTAAGGCTCCAGCCGGCAATTCCGTTTCGCAGAACCCGGCGCGGTCGACCGCGTCGGGTTTTCTTTTTGTCCCCTCGGATGCAGAAAGCCCATCCGCCCCTGATAACCTGATTCGCCCAACGCTTGGCAACCGCCCCTTCGATCCGTTAACAAAGGCGCGTGAGCGAACCGCGCATCGAGACCGTCGACATCGTTCTCCCTTTGGAACAATCGGAGAATGAGGAGGCGCGCCTGCTCGCGGCGGCAGGAAAGCTTGGACTCCCCGCCGACCGCATCCGCCAACTCCGCCTGCGCAAGCATTCGATCGACGCGCGCCAACGCCAGATCAAGGTCCAGCTACGCCTGGACGTCGGCGGCGACGCCGACCTGCCCGAGGAGCCTCTCCCTGTCCCCGATTACACAGCCGTTCCAGACAACAGCCCACCGGTGATCATCGTGGGCAGCGGGCCGGCGGGACTCTTCGCCGCGTTGCGCTGCATCGAACTGGGGGCCCGCCCCATCGTGCTCGAACGCGGCAAGGACGCCTCGGCTCGACGCTTCGACCTCGCGCCCATCCTGCGCCACGGCAAGGTGATCGAAGATTCCAACTATTGTTTCGGGGAAGGCGGCGCCGGAACCTTTTCAGACGGAAAACTCTATACCCGCGCCAAGAAACGCGGCCCCGTCGCCGAGGTCTACCGCACCCTGGTCGCCCACGGCGCGCCCGAGCGCATCCTCATCGACTCGCACCCGCACATCGGCTCCAACCTCCTGCCCAATGTCGTCAAGGCTCTGCGCCAGAGCATTCTGAACGCGGGGGGCGAGGTCCATTTCCAGACCCGGGTCGCCGACTTCCTGATCGAGGCCGGCCGCATGCGCGGCGTCGTCTGCGCCGAAGGTCGGGAATACATCGGCGACTCCGTGATCCTTGCCACCGGACATTCCGCGCGCGACATCTACCGCCTGCTCGCCGCCAGGAAGGTCCGCCTGGAGCAGAAGCCCTTTGCGGTCGGCGTCCGCATCGAGCATCCGCAACCGCTGATCGACAGCCTGCAGTATCATTATCCGCAGGGAACCGAACGTCCCCTCCTCCTGCCCGCGGCGAGCTACCAACTTGCGACGAAGATCGACGACCGCGGCGTGCATTCCTTCTGCATGTGCCCCGGCGGATTCATCGTTCCCGCCGCCACGGAGAACGACGAGGTCGTCGTCAATGGCATGAGCCTTTCCCGCCGCGACTCGCCCTTTGCCAACAGCGGCATGGTCGTGACGGTCGAACCGGAGGACACCACGGCCTTTGCCGGAGAACACGGCATCCTCGCCGGCGTGGCCTATCAACGCGCCCTGGAAACCGCCGCCAAACGACACGGCGGCGGCGGGCAGGCGGCTCCCGCCCAGCGGGCTCTCGATTTCATCGCCGGAAGGGCGTCCCCGGACATGCCTGACACCAGCTACCGCCCCGGCCTCAACCCCGCGCGCCTCGACGAAATCCTGCCCCAGGGAATCGTTTCCCGGCTGAAGCGGGGCCTGAATCAATTCGGCCGGAAATCGCCCGGCTACCTCTGTGAGGAAGCGGTCCTGGTCGGCTTTGAAACCCGCACCAGCTCGCCCGTGAGAATTCCTCGGAATGATCAGTTGCAACACCCTGAAATCGTCGGACTCCATCCCTGCGGCGAGGGCGCCGGATACGCGGGAGGAATCGTCAGCGCGGCCATCGACGGCTTGCGATGCGCCGAGGCCGCCGCCCATGCCTGAATTCCATCGAAACTTTTTGCGGGAATCCACCGTCCTTTCTCCGTTGATGAACCGTTCCGGGAACTCCCCCAAAGCGCCGCGCGCCTTTTGCGCGAATGGATATCGTGTCCCTGCGATCCGCTGCCTGACCGTCCTGCTCGCCGTTACCGGTTTTCTCCTTTCGGCCCATGCCCAGGAGATGCTCTACACCATCCAGTCCGGCGGAACCTCCTGGTTCCACGATCCGGCGACCGGTGTTTCGACCTACGACACGCAACACCCTGATGGCGGCTCCATCCCCTTCGAAACCTATGGCGGCGTCGCCTTCGGCACGAACACTCTGTGGGGCGTCCTCGCCAACGGCCAGGTCTATCGCCGCTCGCCCGCCACCGGACCCGCGGTCGCCCTCTGGGACCTGACCGACGGCGACGCCTCGCCC
>JAYPGD010000232.1:0-9126 GCA_038126655.1 Verrucomicrobiales bacterium | reverse complement strand
CGGGAAGCAGCCTGAGCCGGCGCTTCGGTGTCCTTTTCTATTGAGTCAACAGGCCCCGGAAAAGGGGCGGTTGATGAAGGAGATTCGCAAGGCGCAGGCGGCTGGCGAGGCGGCTCCGGGCGTGGCCTTGTTCCTGCGGCCGACGAAGCCGGTCGAGGAATTGTACGACCTCGAAAAGGATCCGCACGAGATGAACAACATCGCGGACCTGCCATTGTATCGGCCGGTCCTGGAACGCATGCGCCGGGCGCATTTGAACTGGGTCACGCAGTCGCGCGACCTGGGCCTGATGCCTGAGCCTGAGATCATCGAGCGGGAGAAGAAGTTTGGCTCGCGATTTGAGATCCTTCGCCAACCGGGCTTGCGGGGCCTGATGCAGGCAATCCGCAACACCTCATCCGCCGCTTTGAAAGGCGAGAAGGGATTGCCGGAACTGGTCGAAGCCATGGAGCACAAGGATGCCACGGTGCGCTATTGGGGCGCGATCGGCATCGGCAATGTCGGCCGGCGCGCGACGCAGCACAGGGCCCTGATGGTGGAGGGAATCAAGGACGACTCCGCCAGCGTGCGGATCGCCTCGGCGCGGGCGTTGTGTCGCATGGGCGATTACGAGGCAGCCCTGCCGACCTTGAAGAAGGAACTCGCCAGCAGGGAGGAATGGGTGCGCCTGAACGCCGCCATCGTGCTGGATGAAATCGACGACCACGCCAAGCCGGCCATCCCGGCGTTGAAGGAGGCCCTGAAGGACAAGCAAAACAAATACGTGGTCCGAGTCGCCAATCGGGCGCTGAATGAGATGCTCGGAACGAACAATGTGGTGAGATGACCCCACGGATGGCAAAGCCGACCCACGGATGAAGAACGGGGCGCCTGGTTGTCTTTTGAAGGTCTTCGAAACAGGTGGGACTCGTTGGAAACGATGGAATACGCGGAAGGCACGGAAAACGATGCTGAGGTTGAGCGGCCCTGAGCAGCCTTGCCTTTTCATCCGTGGGTCGGCTCTGCCATCCGTGGGGCTACTTGAATCTGGGGCCGCTGTATGAATTCATGCCGAGCAATGCTCGGCGCTCCGTCCAATCTTGTCTTCGATCCGCGCTCGTGAAAATCTCCACCCGTGTCCGCCTCGCCGAATCCGCCTCCAATC
Source organism: Verrucomicrobiales bacterium (assembly GCA_038126655.1). Taxonomy (GTDB): domain Bacteria; phylum Verrucomicrobiota; class Verrucomicrobiia; order Limisphaerales; family JAYPEY01; genus JAYPEY01. The sequence continues at coordinate 7,982 of JAYPGD010000232.1, read as the reverse complement.
CCAAGTCCGGTTCCCGGCGGCGCGGGCGATGGCTACGCGGCGCTTTGGTGCAAGAGCAACTACTCCTTTTTGGAGGGGGCGAGTCATCCGGATGAACTGATCGAGGAGGCGCATCGCTTGGGCGTTCGTTCGCTGGCCTTGACGGATCGCGACGGCGTCTATGGCGCGCCGCGGGCGCACAAACGGGCCAAGGAGTTGGGGGTGCAACTGATCGTCGGTTCGGAGATCACCTTGTTTGACGAATCGACCCTCATCCTGCTGGCGATGGATCGCGGCGGATACGCGAATCTTTGTCAATTGATCTCAAAAGGGCGGCTTCGTTCGCCGAAGGGGAAGAGTCACGTCAGTTGGGAGGAGGTCTGCGAACGGAACGAAGGATTGCTTGCCTTGTGGGGCGGGGAGAGGGGGCTGATTGCCGCGGAGGATGAACCAGGCGCCGTGGCGGAGTCATTGCGCGACGCGTTTGGCGATCGGCTCTACGCGCTGTTCGTCCGGCATTGTGATCCGGAGGACGCCCGACGGGAGAGGCGCGTCCGACTGCGCGCAGAGAAGTGGGGCCTGCCAACCGTCGCGGGCATGGAGGTCCTGTATCACACACCGGCCCGGCGGCCCTTGCAGGACACGCTGACCTGCATCCGGCACGGAGTCACGCTCGCGACGGCCGGGCGCTTGACCAAACCTAACGCCGAACATGCGCTGCGTTCGGTTCACGGATTCGAATCGTTGTATCAGGACGATCTGGCATCGGCGCACAGGACGCTCGAGGCGGCGGCGCGTTGCCGGTTTTCGTTGGATCAACTGCGCTACCGTTATCCGTCCGAGAAGCTGCCGGAAGGGAGCACATCGGCTGAGCGATTGGAGGAACTCGCGTTCAAAGGGGCGAAGCGGCGTTATCCCGATGGCGTTCCGGAAGCGGTGACCGCTCAGATAAACAAGGAACTGGAATTGATCCATGAGCTGGAATACGACGGCTATTTCCTGACGATGTGGGAGATTGTCCGCTTTTGCCGGCAGCGGAAGATTCTCTGCCAGGGACGCGGCTCGGCGGCAAATTCGGCGGTGTGCTATTGCCTGGGCATCACCGCGGTGGATCCGATCCGGATGGGGCTGCTGTTTGAACGATTCATCTCCCGCGAACGCGCGGAGCCGCCGGACATCGATCTCGACATCGAACACGATCGACGCGAGGAGGCGATTCAACACGTGTACGCCAAATATGGCCGCACCCACGCGGCCATGGTGGCCAACTTCATTCGCTATCGCTCCAAGTCGGCAGTCCGGGATGTCGGCAAGGCGTTGGGAATTTCAGAGGTGGCCATCGAGCGACTGACCAAGGGGCTGACCCATTACGATTCGCTTTCGCCGCAGGCATTGGACGACAGCGGCTTTGATTCGGGAGGCAACCTGCGGAATGAGTTCCTGCGGCTGGCGACGGAGATCCAGGACTTTCCGCGCCACCTTTCCATTCATCCCGGCGGCTTCCTGCTGGGACACGAACCGGTGGGCGATATTGTTCCAATTGAAAACGCCACGATGGCGGATCGCACGGTGATCCAATGGGACAAGGACGATCTCGAGGACCTGGGTTTGTTCAAGGTGGACCTGCTCGGGCTCGGGGCGCTGAATGTCGTGCATCGCGCATTTGATCTGATTGAGAAACACACGGGGGCGAGGTGGTCGATGGCGACGATTCCGCCGCGGGACAAACCGACCTTTGAAATGATCCAACAGGCGGACACTGTGGGCGTCTTCCAGATCGAGAGCCGGGCGCAGATGTCGATGCTGCCGCGGTTGAAGCCGGCAAATTACTACGACCTGGTCATCGAGGTGAGCATCGTGCGACCGGGGCCGATCACCGGCGGCATGGTGCATCCGTATCTGCGTCGTCGGAATGGCGAGGAGGAGGTGGACTACCCGCATCCGGCCCTGGAGTCGGTGTTGAAGAAGACCCTGGGGATTCCGTTGTTCCAGGAGCAGGTGATGCAGTTGGCGATCGTGGCCGCGGATTACACGCCGGGTGAGGCGGATCAACTGCGACGCGACATGGCGGCGTGGAGGAAGTCGGGGCGGATCGAACGACACCGGGAGCGTTTGATTTCGCGAATGGCATTGAAGGGGATCAAGCGGGAATTTGCCCAGCGGGTGTTCGAGCAGATCCAGGGTTTCGGCGAGTATGGTTTTCCGGAAAGTCACGCGGCGAGCTTTGCGTTGATCGCCTACGCGACCTCCTGGCTGAAATGCCACTACCCGGCCTCATTCCTGGGAGCCATGCTGAATGCGCAGCCAATGGGCTTTTACAGCCCGGCGACCCTGGTGGAGGACGCCAAACGGCACGGCATCGAGGTTCGGCCGATCGATGTGTTGCGCAGTGATTGGAACTGCATGCTGGAAGACTGCGCGACCAGCGGGGAGGGATTCGCCGTGCGGATGGGATTGCGTTATGTCAAGGGGCTGCACGCGGAACGGGGGCAACGAATCGAGGCGGCGAGAACGGCCGGACAATTCAAGTCGATCGACGACCTTGCGCGACGGGCGGAACTGGACACGGGTGCCTTGTCGCGGTTGGCCGAGAGCGGAGCGTTGCGCGGCATCGGGGGCGATCGTCGAAGCGCGCTGTGGGAAAGTCTTGGAATCCGGCGGATTGAGGGCGCGGAACTGGGCCTGGGTTCAGAGGAGACGGAGGCTGCCTTTGCGGAACTGGATTCCTTTGAAGCCATCACCTGGGACTACGATTTCACCTCGCACAGCACGCAGGGACATCCGCTCGAGCCGTTGCGGGAAGAACTGAATCGGAGGCGGATGCCGGACGCGGAGATGGTGCGGCGGATGCCGAACGGGCGAAGGACGCAGTATGCCGGCATGGTGATCTGCCGGCAGCGACCGGGCACGGCCAAGGGGGTGGTTTTCATGACCTTGGAGGACGAAACGGGATTCGTGAACCTCGTGGTGTGGCAGAAGGTGTATGAGAAGTTCCGCATCGTCGCCAAGACCGCTCCCTTCCTCGGCGTCACCGGGAAGGTGCAATCCGAAAAAGGCGTCGTCCACCTCGTTGCCGACAAACTCTGGATTCCCGACCTGACAGTCCAACCACAAACCGGCAAGAGCCGGGACTTTCATTGACCGCGGATTTCACGGAAGTCTCGGATAAGCAGTGGAAGGGATTCGAGACTTCCGAGAAATCCTTGGTCAAAAAGGTTTTCTGAGATCCGTCGTAAGCCTATGTTCTTCGGTATGAGGAATATTTGCATTGTTGCAGTTGGTCTTTTGGTCCTCGGTTTCAATTCCGCGGTTGCGGGGGATGGTCACATAGGCGTCGGCGCGAAGCCGGTCAAGGGAGCCGAGGTGATTCTCGATGGTTCGCGCAAGATGCTGGATGAGAAGTGGACCTATTGGGAGGGACCGCGGTTTGCCTCGTCGCTGCCGATCAAGTGGAAGGTGGTCGACGATCCGGTGGACAAGGGAACGGCGATTATGACGGACGACCGGGTGGCTGACGGCGGCAAGTACGGGACGGCCGACATCGTGACGAAGAAGAAATACCGCGACTTCCGCCTGCATGTGGAGTTTTGGATCGCGAAGAAGCGCGGCAACAGCGGCGTCTATCTGCAGAACCGCTATGAGATCCAGATTCTCGATGGCGACAAGACGAAGCATGGTTTGGGCGCGGTGATCAATGAAACGGAATCGCCCTATCACGCCTATAACGGCACGGGCGCCTGGAATTCCTACGACATCACCTTCCGCGCCGCGCGCTTCAAGGACGGCAAGCGCGTCAAGAAAGCCATGGTCACCATGTATTTCAACGGCAAGAAGGTCCACGAGAACGTGGAGATCACCCGTGTCTGGGGCGGGCCGAATTCCGGTCTGGATGGGAGCAATGACAAAGAGGGCAACGGCATCACCGACACGCCCGGCGGACTGAAGCTCCAATGCGAGGGGCATGACGTGCGTTACCGGAACATCTGGATCAAGGAACTGAAGCTCAGAAAGCCGGATACAAGTTTTTGATGGCGGGCGCCACCCGGCGGGATATGATCGGTTGAACTGATGAATCCGTATTTAGGCAAACCTGCGCCTCTTTCGCGCCGACGCTTTCTGGGCGGTTCGTCCATCGGTCTGGGAGGCGTTGCATTGGCGTCGTTGTTGAGGCGGGATGCGGGCGCGGCAACCGGCGGTGAATGGCGTCCGCCAACCGGGGAGCCGCATTTCAAGCCCAAGGCCAAGAGCGTCATTCTCCTCTTCATGCGCGGCGGCGTCAGCCACATGGAGAGCTTCGACAACAAGCCGGAGCTGACGCGCCTGGCCGGCAAGTCCATCGGCGAGACGGAGTACAAGCACGTCCAGGATCCCGAGCGGTTGAAGAAGGTCCGGGTGGTCGTGGTCAACGACGCCAACGGCCAGCAGCGCAACACCATCTACCCCCTGCAGATCGGCTTCAAGAAATACGGGCAAAGCGGCATTGAAATCAGCGACTGGTTTCCGCACATCGGCTCCTGCATCGACGACATCTCGGTGATCCGCTCCATGTGGACGACGGATGACAACCATGGCGCGCAGGTGCAGTTCCTTTCCGGACGGCACACGCTGGAGGGACGTTTTCCCACGATCGGCTCCTGGGTGAAGTGGGGGCTCGGTTCGCTGAACGACAATCTCCCGCAGTTCATCACGATGGGCGACCGCTACTTCAGCCGGAAGGACGCCTATTATCTTGGGCCGGCCTACGACGCGGTGAAGCTTAAGGTTGATCCTGCCAATCCATTGCCCTTCGCCAAGCCGGCGGGCGATTTCCCGTTGGGCGAGCAACGGCTGAATTTCGAGTTGATCAACCGGTTGAATCGTTTGTCCGCGAAGCAGTATCCGGACGACGCCACTTTGGCGGCGCGGATCAAGTCCTACGAACTGGCCTTCAACATGCAGACGGCCGTCCCGGAAACGATCAATTTCGACGACGAATTGGAGGAGACCAAACGGGCGTATGGATTCGACCAGGCGAACACGAAGCCCTTCGGGCAGCAGTTGCTGGCGGCGCGTCGGTTCGTGGAGCGGGGAGTGCGGTTCATTCAGATCATGCATGGCCCGGGCGCGGCGGGCGCGTGGGACGCGCATCGCGGGTTGAAGGCGAATCACACCAAGCTCGCGGCGCAGGTCGACAAGCCGATTGCCGGTCTGATCAATGATCTCAAACAGCGCGGTCTGTTCGAGGAGACGATCGTGGTGTTTGCGACGGAATTCGGACGCACGCCGGGCTCGCAAAGCGCGGATGGTCGCGATCATCATCCGTTCGGATTCTCAGTCTGGATGGCCGGCGGCGGCCTGAAGGGCGGGATCGCTCATGGCGCGACCGATGAACTCGGCTTCCATGCCGTTGAGGATCCGCATTACGTCACCGATGTGCATGCGACCCTGCTGCATCAGTTGGGACTGGAATCCCACCGCATGGAGGTCCCGTGGCACAAACGGCTGGAATTGGAGTTCGGGCAGGTGATCCGGGACATCGTCTGAGTTGACGGTAAACGCCATGATGGCAAATTGCCATCATGGTCAAGAGGCAGATTCGGCAGCTGGAGAATCTTCGGGATTACTGTCTTGAAGAGCGATTGTCGTCGCACGTTGACGCGTGATTTGCAGCGCGCTTCTTGACACTTCTGAACCCGGCCAGCATCCTTCGATCGTTGACGGGTAGCCGACCGGTTCAGTTTGACTGGGCGAAGGCTGAGATTTCCGCGCGGGGGCGCGGTTGACCCATTGGAACCTGATCCAGGTAATGCTGGCGTAGGGAAGAGACGCTTCTTCTTTTTCGCCCGCTTGAACCCCGGATCTCCGCCGGATTAAACTATGATTGCATCCCAAGAATCCTTCGAGCCCAAGAGCGACCAACCCTTGCCCAACTCCAAGCGCGTCTATGTCCCGGGCCAGACCCGTGACGATATCCGAGTGCCGATGCGGGAGATTGAACTGAGCGACACCAAGGGCTTCAATGGCCAGATCGAGGTCAACGAGCCGGTGCGCGTCTACGACTGCAGCGGCCCTTGGGGCGATCCGTCGTTCGAGGGCGACGTGGAGCAGGGCTTGCCGGCGTTGCGGCGCGATTGGATCCTTGAGCGCGGCGATGTGGAGGAATACGAGGGCCGGACGGTGAAGCCCGAGGATGACGGCTATTTGTCTGAGGTTCATGTGCAGAGCGCAACCGAGGCCGAGTCTTCGCGAAATCGCTTGGTGCAATACCCGGGCTTGATCCGCAAGCCGCTGCGCGCGAGCAAGGGACATCCGGTCTCGCAGTTGTGGTATGCGAAGCAGGGCATCGTGACGCCGGAGATGGAATACATTGCCATCCGCGAGAACCAGGGCTTGGAGGCGTTGCAGGAGAAGATCGGGTCTGATGCGCCGCGCAATTCGCTTTTGCAGCAGCATCCGGGCAACTCGTTCGGGGCGGCGATACCGAAGGAGATCACGCCCGAATTCGTGCGCGATGAAGTGGCCCGGGGGCGGGCGATCATTCCGGCGAACATCAACCATCCGGAGAGCGAGCCTATGATCATTGGGCGCAACTTCCTCGTGAAGATCAACGCCAACATCGGCAACTCCGCGGTGGCGTCCAGCATTGAAGAAGAGGTCGAGAAGATGCGCTGGTCGACCAAGTGGGGCGCGGACACCGTGATGGATCTGTCGACCGGGAAGAACATTCACGCGACGCGGGAATGGATCATTCGCAATTCGCCGGTTCCGATCGGCACGGTGCCGATCTACCAGGCCCTGGAGAAGGTCAACGGCAAGGCCGAGGAGCTGAGCTGGGAGATCTATCGCGACACGCTGATCGAACAGTGCGAGCAGGGCGTGGATTACTTCACGATTCACGCAGGCGTGTTGTTGCGCTTTATTCCGCAGACGGCTCAGCGCATGACCGGCATCGTCTCCCGCGGCGGCAGCATCCTGGCCAAGTGGTGCCTCGCGCATCACAAGGAGAATTTCCTCTATACCAACTGGGATGAGATCTGCGAGATCATGGCGGCCTATGATGTGAGCTTCTCCATCGGCGACGGGCTGCGGCCCGGTTCGCTGGCCGACGCCAATGACGAGCCGCAGTTCGGAGAACTCAAGGTGCAGGGCGAGCTCACCACGCGCGCTTGGGAGCGCGGCGTGCAGGTCATGAACGAGGGGCCGGGCCATGTGCCGATGCATATGATCCAGGAGAACATGGAGAAGCAGCTCGAATGGTGTCACGAGGCGCCGTTCTACACCTTGGGGCCGCTGACCACCGACATCGCCCCGGGCTACGACCACATCACCAGCGGCATCGGCGCCGCGATGATCGGTTGGTACGGCTGCGCAATGTTGTGCTATGTCACGCCCAAGGAACATCTCGGGCTGCCGAACAAGCAGGACGTCAAGGACGGCGTGATCACCTACAAGATCGCGGCCCACGCGGCGGACCTCGCCAAGGGGCATCCCGGCGCGCAGTATCGCGACAACGCCCTGAGCAAGGCGCGCTTCGAGTTCCGTTGGGAGGATCAGTTCAACCTCAGCCTCGATCCGGTCACCGCGCGCGCCTATCACGACGAAACCTTGCCCGCCGAAGGCGCGAAGTCAGCGCACTTCTGCTCCATGTGCGGCCCGAGTTTCTGCTCCATGAAGATCACCGAGGACGTCCGCCAATACGCCGCCGAGCACGGCGTCACCGAGGAGGAGGCCCTGGAGCAGGGGATGGCCGAGAAATCGAAGGAGTTCGTGGAAAAAGGCGCCGAGGTCTACGAGAAGGCCTGACTTGAACGGAGCGCGGCTGTGTCGAGGACCAGCCGCAGAAGCCTCCGGACCGCGTGGGCCTGGGGTGGGGCAACGCTTTGACCGCGACCTGCGTTGCTGCGACTGGTCTGCGACACAGTCGCGCTCCGTTCGTTGAGAGGCTGTAAAGTTTGCCGGACTTCGCATTCTGTAAACGCCGCCCGAAAAGTGCGGCGGGGTGACGCCCCGTTTGGGGCGTTCGA
>JAYPGD010000231.1:6188-9139 GCA_038126655.1 Verrucomicrobiales bacterium | reverse complement strand
TGGAGAAGGGCGTCCGCTTCGTCCAGGTCTGGGCCGGCGGCTGGGACCACCACAACAATCTGGAACAATCCCTCCGCGGACGCGCCACCGAGATCGACGGACCGGCCGGGGCGCTCATGCAGGACCTCAAGGATCGCGGCATGATGGACAGCACCCTGGTCATGTGGGGCGGCGAATTCGGCCGCACGGTCCACAGCGGCAACAACGGCAACGGCCGCGATCACAGCAGCGGCGGCTTCTGCTCCTGGCTCGCCGGCGGCGGCGTCAAGGGCGGCACGGCCTACGGCGCCACCGATGAATTCGGTCACCGCGCGGTCGAAAACAAGGTGCACATCCACGACCTGCACGCCACGGTCATGGCGCTCCTCGGCTTCGATCACGAAAAGCTCACCTACCGCTACAACGGCCGTGACTTCCGCCTGACCGACAACTTCGGCAACGTCGTCAAGGACGTCATCGCCTGATCCGGCGGGTTCGCCACGAATCACCAACGGCTCCGATCCAACCAACCATGAAAACAACGACAAAGCAGTTGGCGACGCTGGTTGCCGGCGGTCTCCTTCTGGCTCCCGCGGGAGCCGGCGCCGCCTCGGCGGAACAGGACGCCCGCATGGCGCAGTTCTTCGAGCAATACGTGCGCCCCGTGCTGGCGCGCGAATGCTACCGCTGCCACAGCGAGAAGGACGACGCCCGCAAGGGCGGCCTCACACTCGACACCAAGGCCGGTCTGTTGAAGGGCGGCGACACGGGGCCCGCGGTCGTTCCCGGCAATCCGGCCAAGAGCCTGCTCGTTCGCGCGGTGCAGTATCACGACCCGGACATCCAGATGCCGCCGAAGAACAAGAAGTTGAAGTCGTCCGACATCGGCGCCCTGACCGCGTGGGTCATCCGCGGCGCCTACTTTCCCGAGGGCGGCGCCGCCGCTTCGGTGGCCTGGACCTACAACGACGAGACCCTCGGTCACTGGTCCTTCCAGCCGGTCAAGAAATCGCCGGTTCCCAACGTGGTCCACAAGGACTGGGTCAAGACCCCCATCGATTCCTTCATCGCCGCGAAGCTGGAGGAGAAGGACATGGAGCCGAAGGAAATGGCCGGCAAGACCACGATCCTGCGGCGGCTTTCCTTCGATTTGACGGGCCTCCCGCCCACGCCCAAGGAAGTGCAGGACTTCCTGAACGACACCTCGGACAAAGCCTACGAAAAGGTCGTCGACCGCCTGCTCGCCTCGAAGCACTTTGGCGAGCGTTGGGGACGTCACTGGCTGGATGTGGCCCGCTATGCCGACACCAAGGGCGACGCCAACCGCAACCAGATCCGCGTTTATCCCTACGCCTGGGCCTACCGCGACTACGTGATCGAGGCCTTCAACAGCGACAAACCCTACGACGCGTTCATCCGCGAGCAGATTGCGGCGGACGAGCTCGTGAAGGCCGGCAAGGCAAGACAGGACTCTCTGGCGGCCATGGGCTTCCTGACCTTGGGCAACCGTTTTGACGGACAACAGGAGGAGATCATCAACGACCGCATCGACACGGTCACCAAGGCGTTTCAGGGACTTACGGTGTCCTGTTCCCGCTGCCACGACCACAAGTTCGACCCGATCCCGCAGACGGATTACTATGCGATGCGCGGCATCTTCACCAGTTCCCGCGAACTGGAGCCGGAGTACCTGCCGTTGCTTCCCAAGACCCTGGATCAGAAGTCGCCTGAGTACAAGTCGTTCATGACGGAGTACCAGAAGCGGCAGGATGCGTTGCAGAAGTTCTATGATGTGGAGGTGAACAACTGGCTGGCCAAGATGCGGCAGTTTTCCCCCGGCATTCTCAGCGCGATGGCCAAGTTTCCGCAGGGGCGCGATCGGGGCAAGGCCTACGACTACATCCGCAAGTACAGCGACGCCCGCAAGGCCGGGGTCAAGAAGCCGAAACGCGGCGATTTAATCAATGGCCGCGAGGCGCAGGACGCCTTCAATCACTGGAGTCGCGTCGTGCGCGAGGGCAACAACCGCCGCCGCGTCGGGCTCTATTCGATCTTTCGCCCCTGGCACGCCTACAACGGCGCGAGGCGCGGCGGAGGGTCCTTGCTGGATCCGGCCAAGTCCGTGAAGATCACGCGGGACATCGTCGGCCGCAAAGGCGATTTCAAGACCGTGAACACCCGGGTGCAGCGCGCATTCCGCCGGGCCGTTCCGCGCAGCATGGACGACGTCGCCAACATCTATGGCGCGCTCTTTGTCGAGGCCGAGGAGCAGATGGAGAAGCAGGCCAAGATCCGCTCGGGCACGACCCGGTTGATGGACAAGAGCCTGGAGGCGCTGCGGGGCGTCGCCTACATGGCCGGCTCCAGCCTGGATCCCAAGCAGGCCGCCAAGCAGAAGCCGTTCGACAAGGTTCGCGGCATTGTCACCCGCGGGATCCAGGGACGTGAGGTGTCCCTGAAGTCCAGAATCGCCGAGTTGGAGATGTCCCATCCGGGCGCGCCGGCCCGCGCGATGGTCATGACGGACAAGCCGGTCAACCAGATCGGAGATTCCAAGCTCTTCATCCGCGGCGAGGCGCGCAACCAGGGCGCTCCCGTGCCGCGGCAATACATCAAGATCGTCAACAACAAGCGGGTGCCGTATCCGCGGACGGACAGCGGACGCGCGCGGATGGCGATGGAGATCTCCAGCCCGCAGAATCCCCTGACCGCCCGCGTCATGGTCAACCGCATCTGGCAGCACATGCTTGGCGAAGGCTTCGTGCCGACGCCGGACGATCTCGGACTGCAGTCCGACGCGCCCAGTCACCCCGAGTTGATCGATTACCTGGCCGTCGATTTCGTGGAGAAGGGCTGGTCGGTCAAAAAGATGATCAAGCAGATCGCGATGTCCAGCGTCTATCGTCAGAGCAGCGACGGCAATCCCCGCTATGCGCAGATCGACCCGCAGAACCGCCTGCTGTGGCGCAAGA
>JAYPGD010000231.1:0-6178 GCA_038126655.1 Verrucomicrobiales bacterium | reverse complement strand
GCCCTGCGAGACTCGATCCTCGCGATCGGGGGAACGCTGGACAAGACCATCGGCGGCAAGTCATTCAACCTGACCGATGAGAACTCCCAGCGCCGCACCATCTATGCGCGGATCAATCGCGCCTCGCTGCCCGAGGTGTTGAACCACTTCGACTTTGCGAATCCGGACATGACCTCAGGCAAGCGCTACGAGACGATCGTTCCGCAGCAGGCCCTGTTCATGATGAACAGTCCGCTGGTGGTCGAACTGGCCAGGACCCTGGTGAATCGAAAGGACTTCCAGGCGTTGGATTCCAGCGAGGAGCGCATAAAGTTGCTCTATGAGTTGGTGTATCAGCGCGAGGCCGACGAGAAGGACATCGAGATGGGCCTGATCTTCATCGGGGATTCGCCCGAGACGCCCACCTATGGCGGCGGGCAGCAGGTCGCCGCCAAGCCGGCCAACAACCGGGGCCGCAACAACAATCGCAACCGCATGCGCGCGCCGCTCGGCGCCTGGGAAAAATACGCGCATGCCCTCCTGCAGACGAACGAGACCTCGTTCATCAACTGAGCAGCGGGCCGGTCGACGCGTCTCTTTGGACACAGGGGACGCGGAGAACTCAGGGAACCACAGAGAGAAGCGCACCTTCCTCTGTGGTTCTTTTTTTTATTGGGCTGCGCTTGAAAAAAGGGCGATGAAGCGGAGGTTTGCATCATTTGTTTCGGCGCGCAGCGCATTCCCTTGGCGTTTCGTCCAGAGGGAGCGGGCGCCCGCCAATCCTGAGTCGTCGACATGAACATCCTGATCAGCGGAGCCGGTGGAATGATTGGCGGAGCCTTGCGTACGGCGTTGATCAAGCGGGGTGACCGGACGCTGTGCCTGGTCCGTGACCGGGCCCGGACCGGCGGGGACGCGGTCTTCTGGAATCCTGAGTCGGGCGAAATTGACGTAGAAAGGCTTGCTGACGTCGAGGCTGTGATCCATCTCGCGGGAGAGAACATTGCTGCCGGTCGGTGGACGTCGGCGCGCAAGACGCGGATCATGGAGAGTCGTCGGAGAGGGACGCGTTTGCTGGCGGAGACGGTGGCCGGCATGCCACGCAAGCCCGGAGTCTTCATCAGCGCTTCGGCTGTCGGTCGCTACGGCGATCGTGGCGATGAGATTCTGACCGAGGGATCGGCGGCCGGCTCCGGGTTCCTGGCGGAGGTGTGTCAGGAGTGGGAGCAAGCGACGCAGCCAGCCGAGGCGGCTGGAATCAGGGTGGCGAGGTTGCGGTTCGGCGTTGTCCTTGGTTCGCAGGGAGGGGCGTTGAAGAAGATGTTGCCGCCGTTCCGGATGGGGCTGGGCGGGCCCATCGCAGGCGGGCGTCAGTGGATGAGCTGGATCGCGCTCGAGGACGCGGTCGCCGCGATCGTCCACGCGATGGAAGGGCTGGAGCTCTCCGGCGCATTGAACGTCGTGTCCCCGAACCCGGCGACCAACGCCGAGTTTACCAGGACGCTGGCGCAAACGTTGCGGCGACCGGCCATCTGGCCGGTTCCGGGGTTTGCGGTGAAGGCCCTGTTTGGGGAGATGGGGGAGGCGACCGTGCTTGCCAGTTGCCGCGCCGAGCCGCGCAGGTTGGTGGAATCCGGCTTCCATTTCCGTTATCCGGATTTGAAGGGAGCGTTGGCCCACGCGGTCGGGAGTCGGGCATGACCCGGTCGGAGCGCTGATTGTCGGGGGGCTTCGTTCGCTCGTTGCCGCGGAGAGCCGGGGCGGGTTATCCGCCAATGCAGCTCATGGAGCGTTCGGGTTGCTGGAAGTCCGTCTCGCCGATGTGGTGGCGCGCCTCCTTGCCTTGGACGACCGCGCGAATCTGACGCTCGATTTCGGCGTCGCTGCCGCCGTCGCGCAGCGCCGGTTTCAGGTCGTGCTCCTTCAAGCTGAAGAGGCAGGTGCGCAGGTGGCCGTCGGCGGTCAGACGGAGGCGGTTGCAGTGGCCGCAGAAGGGCTCGGTCACCGGAGCGATGATTCCGATCTCGCCGTCGCCGTCAGGGAACCGCCAACGGCGGGCGGTTTCCGAACGGTTGGTCGAGTCCACCGGAGTCAATTCAAAGCGGGCCTGCAGCCGTTCGAGAATCTCCTTGCCGGGGACGACATGTTCCCGCTGCCAGGCTCGTTTGGAATCCAGCGGCATGAATTCGATGAAGCGCATGCTGACGCCGCGCTCCCGGGCGAAGGCGCCCAGGTCCTCGATCTCCTGGTCGTTGAGTCCGCGGATGATGACCGCATTGACCTTCACCGGCGACATCCCGAGCTGCCGGGCCGTTTCGATCCCCGTCAAGGCGTCGTCCAGCCCGTCGCGACCGGTGAGTTTTTCAAAGTTCTTCCGGTCGAGGGAGTCGAGGCTGAAGGTGATCCGGGGCAGGCCGGCCTGGCGCAGGGATTCGGCGCGGGCGGCGAAGGAGAATCCGTTGGTGGTCAGGGCGAGGTCGCGCAGGCCTTCGATGGCGGAGATTCTGGCGATGAGGGATTCGATGCCGCGGCGCAGGAGAGGCTCGCCTCCGGTAAGTCGGAGTTTCTCAATTCCCAATCCGACGAAGATGCGCGTCAGGCGTTCGATCTCCTCAAGCGTGAGGATCTGCGACCTGGGTTTCCATTGGAGAACAATCGGCCGGGCCTTTTCCTCGGCGGATTCCGGCGGGAAGCCGGCGCGGTAGAAGTTGGCGGCCTCCTCCGTCTCCGGGAGGCAGTAGAGGCAGCGGAAGTTGCAGCGATCGGTGACGCTGACGCGAAGGTCGCGCATGACGCGCCCGTGGGAATCCACGAGTGGCTGCGCGGTCATCGGTCAGTTGGAGGGCGGTTTGGGCGGGGCGACCTTGACTTCGCCGTCGCGCGTGACCTCGACCTCGAGGCTGAAGTCGCGGGCCGGGGCGCGGCGGGTGATCGGCGCGAAATCCTTGTCCCTCAATCTCGCGGCTCCCTTCTTCTGGCTGCCGGCGCCGAAGATGCCGTTGCGGATCAACTCCAGGCGTCGCTTGACCGACAGTTGCCGTTTGAGCTCCTTGACCTGCTCGCGCAGGAAGGCGAGGTCGTTGAGCTGCTTCTCCAGTTCGGCCTTTTCGCGCTGGAGGCGCTTGAGTTCGCTGATGAGGAACTCGCGGTCGCCGAGGGACTCATCAAGTTCCTTCTGCTTGGACTGGATGTCCTGACTCAGCTTGGCGATGTTGCCCTGCAGTTCGTCGATCTGCTCGTTGAGGTTGCCGCGCTCGGTCTGGAGCAGGTTGATCTGCTGGTCGCGCTTGGCGATCTCCTTCTTGGCCAGGACGATCTCCTGCTCGGCCTTTTCGGCGCGGCGGGTGGTGGAGGTGAGCTGGTCCTTCGTCTGTTTCAGCTCGGAGCTGACCGCCTCGAGTTCGGCGGATTTCTTGGCGAGTTTCTCGCGCTCACGGCTGAGGTCCATCGAGGCCTTGTGAAATTGATTGGAGCTCTGGGTGAGGTTCTTCTCAAGGTTGATGACGGAAACCTGAAGCTGCTCGTTGGAGGCCTGCTGCTCGGCCAATTCGTTCTTGGTGCGGCTGAGATCGACGTTGAGTCCTTCGATGGTCTGCGTGTCGCCGGCCTTCTGCTCGGCCGCCGCTTCGGTCTCCTGCTTGAGTTTGACGCCCAAAAGCGCCGCAGCCGCGGCGAGCGCAATGATGATGCCTATGGCAAATGGTGTCTTCATAAGGTCGGCGATACTGCTGCTCAGGTCCGCCTTTGGCAAGCCCGCATCCGGGCTTTGAATGGCCGGGGACGGCCCCTAAATTGTCCGCTGTGAGCGCCCTTCGCGGACAGACTGATCTGATTTCGAATTTGCGCGCGTTGCCGTCGGCGGTGTGGATTCTGGTCCTGGGCACCTTCATCAACCGCTTCGGCACCTTTGTGGTGCCTTTTCTGCTGCTGTATCTGGGCGAGGAGGGGTTTTCGATCGTGCGAGCGGGGTTCGTTTTGAGCGCCTATGGCGTCGGCAATCTTGTCGCGTCCTGGCTGGGGGGGTATTTCACGGACCGGTTTGGGCGTCGGAACACGACGGTCGTCTCCATGTTTTCCTCTGCGGCGGTCATGATGGCCATCCCCCTGGCGGTGTCGGAAATGACGGCGCAAGGCTGGAGCGAGTGGTTGCGGTTGGGGAGTGTGATGGCGCTGAACGCGTTGGCGGGCATGACGGCGGAGTTGTATCGTCCGGCCAGCAACGCCCTGTTGACGGACCTGGTTCCGGAGGAAAACCGGGTGACGGCCTTTTCGGTCTATCGTCTGGCGATCAACGCCGGTTGGGCGTTCGGTCCGGCCGCCGCGGGACTGCTGGCAAAGTATTCCTTTGTCTATCTCTTTCTCGGCGATGCGATCACCTCCGCCGCCTATGGCGTGGTGGCCCTGTTCTACCTGCCGCACGGTAAACGAAACAAGGCCCACGTCGATTCGCGATGGGGCCCTGCATTGCGGCGGATTTCCCGCGACCGGAGGTTCCTGCTTTACGTTTGCGCCACGCTTGGGATCGGGTTCAGCTACTTCCAGACGCACTCGACCTTGGCGGTGCACGTCCGCGACGCGGGGTTGTCCACGGCGATGTATGGCCTGTTGCATTCGTTCAACGGACTGATCGTGATCCTGTTTGAGCTGCCGCTTTCGCCATGGACGCAACGGCAGCCTCCGCGGCGGGTGATGGCGTTGGGTTATGGATTGATCGGAATCGGGTTTGCGGCGACAGCCTGGGCGCACGATCTGCGGATGCTGGCTGTGACGGTTGCGATCTGGTCGGCGGGGGAGATAGTCAGTTTTCCGGTGGGCGGGGCCTACGTGGCCAACCTGGCTCCGGATGACATGCGCGGGCGCTACATGGGATTCATGGGGTTTGTCTGGTCGTTCAACATGATCGTCGCCCCGACGCTGGGAACGGTTCTCTATACGGTCAGTCCGACAGCCCTCTGGTTGATCTGCGGCGGATTGGGGGTGTTCTCGGCCTGGGTGATCTCGATCGATCCGGGGGATGATGGAACGCGCATTTCGCCCTTGGACAATGGCGCGGTCGGCATCAAGAATTGAGCCATGTTTGACAACGACGACGACGAGGAAGATCCGCTGAGCGAGGAACGCCTGAACGGCCTCTTTGACAAGGCGGAAGCCGGCGATGTGGAGGCCCAGTATGAGCTGGGCTGGCGGCATGTCCTGGGCAGTGGTTTTGATCTGGATGACGAAGCAGGCCTGAAGTGGGTGCGCCAGGCCGCCGAGAATGGACACCGCCTGGCGCAGAACAACATGGGAGCCCGGCATGTTTCCGGCGACGGCGTGGAGAAGGACCTGGTCGAGGCCTACGTGTGGTTCTTCAAGGCGGCCAGCCAGGGCGATCGCAAGGCCGGCAAGAACTGCGACAGCGTCGCCAATCAGTTGTCCGATGGCCAACTGGCAGAGGCCCGGCGCAGGGCGGGGGAGGGAACCTGACGATGAGGGAGGCATTCGCAGATTTCCCGCTCCGAGCCCGCCTGCGCTTCCCCTGTTCCAGATCATGAAACGCGATGAATCCATCCAGGCCTTGGCGGATGCGGGCGAGGTTTGGGACGTCCTGGTCGTGGGCGGCGGCGCGACGGGATTGGCGACGGCCTTGGACGCGGCGGCCCGGGGATTCCGGACGGCGTTGGTCGAGCGGGACGATTTTGCCAAGGGCACGTCCAGTCGCAGCACCAAGCTGATTCACGGCGGCTTTCGCTATCTGAAGCAGGGCAATGTGTCGTTGGTCATGGAGTCGCTGCACGAGCGTGGCCTGTTGTTGAGGAATGCGCCGCACATTGTCCGGCCCTTGTCCTTCGTTGTGCCGACTTACCGGTGGTGGGAGGCCCCGTTCTACATGGCGGGTCTGAAGCTTTATGACGCGCTGGCCGGGAGCCTGGGCATTGCGCCCGCGGATCTGTTGAATCCGGCGGAGACGGTTGAACTGATTCCAACCATCGAGACGGACCGCCTGACGGGAGGGGTGCAGTATTACGACGGGCAGTTCGACGATGCGCGCCTGGCTGTCTGCATGGCGCGGACGATCTTGGATCAGGGCGGCGTGGTGGCGAATCATGTGAAGTTGGAATCGTTCCTGAAGTCCGGCGGCCGGATCGGGGGCGTGGTGGCGCGCGATCTGGAGTCGGACGAGGAGTTGAAGATCCGCGCGAGGGTCACGATCAACGCC
>JAYPGD010000230.1:2732-9214 GCA_038126655.1 Verrucomicrobiales bacterium | reverse complement strand
TCGCTCGAGCAGGGCGCGCTCGTCCCCTGGCGCAAGGGCGGCAAGCGGATGGTCGCGTATTACAACACGCTGCTGAAAGGCGTGGCGGATCACTACGGGCATGACACGGCGAAACCCTGGCGCGGGCTGCCGGACGATTTCAAGCGGGTCCTGTTGCATGGCTCCGGCGAGAGCAGGATTGAGTTTCATTTCGTCCGCGGCGGCAATGTGAGCGCGACCCTGAAGCCCTTTGAAGGGGTGATTCCGAATATCCGGCGCCTCTATGAGGAGACCGACAGCGAGATCACGAAGCGGCGGCTCAAGGCCTTCATGAGCCCGCAGCCCTGCGACGCCTGCCAAGGGAAACGACTGAAGCCGGAAGTTCTGGCGGTCACGCTGGGCGGACAGGGTGAGGCGGAGGAGACGGCGGAACGGGACGCCCGGATCCCGGGCGTCTCGATCATGGCGCTGTGCGGCATGTCGGTCGATGCGGCGCACGCGTTTCTCGACGGCCTGGAGTTGAGCGAATTTGAGGGGCAGGTCGCGGGGGATCTGATCAAGGAGGTTCGTTCCCGCCTGGAATTCCTCCGCAATGTGGGGCTGGGATACCTCACCCTGGATCGGGAAAGCGGCACCTTGAGCGGCGGCGAGGCGCAGCGGATCCGGTTGGCGACCCAGATCGGCGCGGGATTGGTCGGGGTGATCTACATTCTCGACGAGCCCAGCATCGGGCTGCATCAGCGCGACAATGACCGGTTGCTCAGGACGCTGGAGGAATTGCGGGACATGGGCAACACCGTGCTGGTGGTCGAGCATGACGAGGACACGATCCGACTGGCGGATCACGTCATCGATCTGGGGCCCGGCGCGGGCGTGCATGGCGGCGAGATCGTCGCCGAAGGGAGCGTGAAGGAGATCATCGCCAACAAGCGTTCCCTGACGGGGAAGTATTTGAGCGGCGCGTTGGGCATCCCCGTTCCCGACCGGAAGGGGCGCCCCCTGGTCGGCAGGCAGTGGCTGGATGTCATCGGAGCCCGGGAGAACAATTTGAAGAACATCGACGCGCGCGTCCCGATCGGGGCCTTCACCTGCGTCACCGGGGTCAGCGGTTCCGGGAAGAGCACCCTGGTCAACGAGATCGTCTGCAAGGCGCTTTCGAGGAAGCTGATGGGGACGAAGGATCGTCCGGGCGCGCATGAGGAGATCCGGGGCATCGAGGCGTTGGACAAGGTGATCGTGATCGACCAGACGCCGATCGGCCGGACGCCGCGGAGCAATCCGGCGACCTACACGGGGATGTTTAACCAGATTCGCGACCTGTTCGCGAAGTTGCCGGCGGCGAGGATCCGGGGTTACGACGCCGGCCGGTTCAGTTTCAACGTGAAGGGGGGGCGCTGCGAAAAGTGCCAGGGGGATGGATTGATCAAGATAGAGATGCACTTCCTGCCGCCGGTCTATGTGACCTGCGAGGCCTGCGCGGGGCGACGCTACAACCGCGAGACCCTGGAGATTCATTACAAGGGCCGGAACATCGCCGACGTGCTGGACATGACCGTCGATGAGGCGCTCACGTTTTTTCGCGCCGTTCCGAAGATCAGCGACATCTGCCAGACCCTTGCCGAGGTGGGGCTCGGCTACATCCGTCTGGGACAACAGGCCACCACCCTCAGCGGCGGCGAGGCGCAGCGGATCAAGCTCGCGACGGAATTGAGCCGGAAGTCCACCGGCCGCACGCTCTACATTCTGGATGAGCCCACCACGGGGCTGCATTTTCACGATGTGGCCAAGCTGCTCGAGGTCCTGCTCAAGCTGCGCGCCGCCGGCAACACGCTCCTGGTGATCGAACACAATCTCGACGTGATCAAATGCGCCGATTGGATTGTGGACCTGGGGCCTGAGGGTGGCGATGGCGGCGGTGAAGTCGTCGTGACGGGGAGGCCGGAAACCGTGGCGGATTGCGCGGAAAGTCACACCGGAAGATTTTTGAGTGGCGTCCTTTCGGAGGCTGTCGGATAACAGGTTGGACGTGACGCGCGCGACCCATCGACAGCTGAGCGGCGGCAGGGCTCTTTCCTTGAAGGGGAGGGCGATGTCCGGGATGTCCTGGTTGGCAGCGCTCGTATTGGCGGGACTGGTCGGGGCGGTCGGCGCGCAGCAGGCGGCCGATTCCAAGGTCGCGCCGGAGGCCAAACCGGAGGAAGCGCCGCCATCGGCCGAGGAGAGTCTGTTCGCCGCGGCGATGAAGGCGTTGCAGGTCGGCGGGGAACTGGTGAAGCACGCCGAGGCGGAGTTTGCGGCGTTTGTTGAGAAATTTCCCGGATCGAAACGCGTTCCTGACGCGATTCTGGGACGGGCGCAGTGCCGGTTTCGTCTGGCCGATCATCAGGGGGCGCTTGAGTTGTTGCAGGCGAGCTATGCCGGGGCGGGACGCTTGACCGATGAGTATCTCTTCTGGATTGCCGAATGCCTCCTGCGGGTGGGGGATTTCAAGGGCGCGGAAACCGGCTTTGCGCAACTGCTGCGCGAGCATCCCGGATCGGAGCGTTCCCTGGCCGCGGCCTACGGCCAGGCCGAGGCCCTGCTCAAGCAGAAGAAGTATCCCGAGGTCATCGGATTGCTGAGCGCCCCCCAGGGCGTGTTTCGCGTCCGCGCCAAGGAGCGGCCCAAGGATGAGATCGTCGTGTTGGGGTTGCTGGCGCTGGGCGAAGCCTATCTCTCCGGCGGTCGGGCGGCGGAATACCCGTCGGTGAGCGTTGAGCTCTTCGAGAAGATCGAATCGGACCCCGGGGCGCCCACCGAATTGAAATGGCGCTGGCATCATCTCGAATACCGGAACTCCATGGCGGAGAAGCAGTATGAGAAGGCGGTCGCCTCGGCCGAGAATCTCGTTCACCTGTCCGGAGAGATTGTCGACGCCGAGTGGCGGGCGGAGTCGATTGTCAGGTTGGCCGAGGCGCAGTTGGCCCTGGAGAAGATCGACGCCGCCGTGGAAACCTACCGAAAGGCCCTGGCGCCGGAGATTTCCAAGGCGCGTCAGCGGGACGCGCTCAACCGCATCGTCATTCTACGGCGGGACCAGAACAAGAACGCGGAGGCGATCGATCATTTGCGGATGATCGCGACCAACCATCCGACGGCGCCGGATCTGGATCTGGTCTTCCTGACGGTCGGGGAGTTGAGCCTCGAGGAGTTTCAGTCGGGGCGCGGCGCGGCGATCAAGCTGACGCCGGCCCTCTTGACGACGACCACGAACCGGCTTGGTCTTGCCAAGGCGCAATTCGACGAGGTCATCGCGCGTTTTCCCGAGAGTCCGCATGTTGCGAAGAGCCATCTTCACCGGGGGGAATGTCACGAGATGGTCGGCGACATTGCGGCCGCGCTGAAGGAGTTTCTGGCGGCGGCGGAGCGCGCCCGAGCGAGGACGAATCTGCCCCTGAACGCGCGCGCCCTTTACAAGGCGGGAGACATGGAGTTTCTACAGACCAACCATCTCGCCGCCGCGACCAACTACCAGGCCGCATTGGACAGCGTTGCCGGGATTCCGGCGGCGCGCGCGGAGATCGGCGACCGCGCGCTATATCAGATGGCGAATGCCGCGGTCCGGCTGGGCGATCTGGAGCTCGCTTCGAAAGCCCTGACCGGGCTTGGGAAGGAGTTTTCCGCCAGTCCGCGCTACGCGCGCGCGGCGTTGATGGTCGGCCAGGCGTTGAGCGGCGCGGGACGGCATGATCAGGCGCTGACGGTCTATTCCTCCTGTCTGGAGCGGTTGGAGAAGTTGAAGGAGGATTCTCCGGTGAAGGCGGAGTTGATGCTGGCCATGTCCGCGACCTACGGAGCCAAGGGGGACTGGCCGCATGCGATCGCGGCGGTGGAAGCCTGGCTCGGGGCTGAGACCAACGCGAGGCACCCGTTGAGCGCGCGCGCAGAATTTGAGCTCGGACGGTTGAAGGCGCTCTCCGGCGACATGACCAACGCCTTTGCCTCCTTCACCAACTATGTCGTGCAATGGAAGACCAATGAGTTGGCGGCCCACGCCCATTTCTGGCTGGCCGACCACTATTTCAACCAGGGGGAGGACACGGCGCACCTGGCCGAGAAACACTACCAGCTCGTTTTTCAGAACACCAATTGGCCCAGTTCCGACCTGACCTGGCGGGCCCAGTTCCAGGCCGGTCGCTGCGCCTTGCTGCGGCAGGGAAGGGAGGAGGCCCGCAATTTCTATTTCTCAAAGTTGGCGGAGAACAAGGCGGCGCCGACCGATTGGCGGGCGAGGGCGTTGTTTGCCATCGGAGACATTGATGCGGAGGTCGGGGGGGCGGATCGCTGGTCCAAGGCGATCATCGCCTTCGATAGAATCGTCAACAACTACACCAATTCCATGGTCCATCCGCTGGCCCTGGGGCGGATCGGCGATTGCAATCTGCAGATGGGCAGTCTCGGGGAGCCGAAGCGTTACGATGATGCGATTTCGCATTATCGGCGGGTGGTGGATCATCCCGGCGCGGATGTCGCGACGAGGAGCCAGGCCCTGTTCGGACTGGGGTTGGCGCTGCAGGCCAAGGCTGGACTGAGTTCGCCGCCGGACGCGGCGTTGCTGGCCAAGGCAAGGGAATTCTGGAGCGAGGTCTGGCGCTCCAAGCACGTGGATCCCTCGAAGGGGGAACGGCCGGACAGTTATTGGGTGGAGCGGGCCGGTCGGGCGCTCGCCGAAGCCCTGGCGGCCAATGGGGACGCGGCTGCTTCGGTCGGCGTGCTCGAGGGATTGAAGCGCGAACTGCCGCACCTGCGCGCGGAATTGGACAGGGAGATCAAGGCCCGCACGGAAAGGCAGGTCAACGGCGGCGCGCCCTCCGTCAATTGACTTGGCCGCGACTGTCGATTAAGTAAGAGGAGCAATGGAAACAAACACGACCGCCGAATCTGAAACCATCGTCGTCTTGACCGAGGACGCCGCGAACGAGGTGCGTTCGATGCAGGCCAAGAGCGAGAAGGACGCCGGCAAGCCGCTGCGCGTCTATGTGGAGAGCGGCGGTTGCTCCGGCATGCAGTATGGCATGGTCTTCGACGAGGAACGCGAGGGCGACAAGGTTGTCGAGTTCTTCGGGGTGAGCGTGGTGGTCGATGAGTTCAGTTCCCAGTATCTTCGCGGCACGGTGGTGGATTTCAAGGACACCCTGAACGACGGGGGCTTCAAGATCAGCAACCCCAATGCCAAGGAATCCTGCGGTTGCGGCAAATCCTTCAACGCGGGAGGGTGAGACGCTCCTCTCGTCAGCCGGGAGAGCGCCGAACGACGCCCCGGGGCGCAAAATCTGGACTGAATTGCAAGGAACGGCTTGTCATCCGCCGGACTCATTCCTAACCTGAACGCGCATGGAAACACAGACGACGGAATACATCGGTGTGCTCATTCTCGGTCTCGCCGCCGTGGCCTTTGCCCTCGGCTCGATCGGCGCGTCGATCGTGGTCGGCAAGCTGGCCACCCGGAACCGGAAGCTCTCCCCGAAACTCGCCATCAAGGACATCGCCTACGAGTGCGGCATGCTGCCCCAGGGCGACGGCAACTCCCGGCTTTCCGTGAAGTTCTATCTCGTCGCGCTGTTGTTCGTCCTCTTTGATATCGAGGCCGTGTTTCTCTACCCATGGGCCGTTGTCTACAAGGACATGCTTTCGCAGGGCATGACGGTCATCTTCTTTTCCATGCTTTCCTTCCTCGGTGTGCTTTTCGTCGGCTGGCTCTATGCCGTCAAGAAGTCCGCGTTCAATTGGAAGGAATAGTCGGAGGCAGTCGCCAAGCCTTCGCCCGTCTGCGGCCGGTAGGGCGGTTCCTCGGGCGTTTCGTCATTGGCGGGCCTCCCGACCGTCACGGTCGCAGACTCCATCCGTTCTCAAGCGTATGCGCCCACGCCCTGCCCGGGCCGTGCTTCAGGCCAGAATCCCGTCGATGATTTTGGATTCCTCAACCACGCCGGTGAGGCGGTGGTCCAATCCTTGGTGGCGATAGGTCAACTTGGTGTGGTCGATGCCGAGTTGGTGGAGGATGGTGGCGTTGAGGTCGCGGATGTGGACCGGATCGCGGACGATGTTGTAGCAGAAGTCGTCGGTCTCGCCGTATTCGACGCCGCCCTTGACGCCGCCGCCGGCCAGCCAGGTGGAGAAGCAGCGGCCGTGGTGGTCGCGACCGTGATTGGTTTCGGTCAGCTTGCCCTGGGAGTAGATGGTGCGGCCGAATTCGCCGCCGCAGACGACCAGGGTGTCCTCCAACAGGCCGCGGCGTTTGAGATCGGTGAGCAGTCCGGCGCAGGGCTGGTCGATGTCCTCGCACTGCATGCGGATCTTGTTGGGCAGGTCGCCGTGTTGGTCCCAACCGCGATGAAACAACTGCACGAAGCGGACGCCGCGTTCGACCATGCGGCGGGCGCGGAGACAGTTGGCCGCGAAGGTCCCGGGCTTGCGGACGTCCTTGCCGTAGAGGTCGAGGGTCTCATCGGATTCGCCTGAGG
>JAYPGD010000230.1:0-2722 GCA_038126655.1 Verrucomicrobiales bacterium | reverse complement strand
CGCCTGAGGCGTCCATGATCTGGGGAACCTCGGCTTGCATGCGGAAGGCCATTTCGTATTGGGCGATGCGGGTCTGGGTTTCCGGATCGCCGAACTCGTCGTAATTCTCCTCGTTGAGTTGGTTCAACGCATTGAGGATGTTGCGGCGGTTGTCGCGGTCGATGCCGGGCGGGTTGGGGAGGTAGAGCACGGGATCGCCGGAACTGCGGAAGTTCACACCCTGAAACTTGGAGGGCAGGAATCCGCTGCCCCAGAGGCGGGCGTAGAGGGCCTGACTCTGGCCGCGTCCCTTGGAGATCATCACGACATAGGCGGGCATGTTCTGGTTGTCGCTGCCGAGGCCGTAGTCGAGCCAGGAACCGAGGCAGGGGTGGCCGGGTTGCTGGGTGCCGGTGGCAATGTAGGTGATCGCCGGATCGTGATTGATGGCCTCGGTGTTGACGGTCTTGATCAGCGCAATGTCGTCGATGACCGAGGCCGTGTGCGGCAGGAGTTCGGAGACGTAGATCCCGGCCTGACCGTGTTTCTTGAATTCGAACATCGGCGCGACGCAGGGAAAGGACTTTTGGCCGGAGGTCATGCCGGTGATGCGCTGACCGCCTCGGACGGAATCGGGCAGTTCGATGCCGTGGATCTTCCGCACCTCGGGCTTGAAGTCGAACATGTCGATGTGCGACGGGCCGCCGGAGAAGAAGAGGTAGATGATGTTCTTGGCCTTGGGCGCGTGATTGGGGAAACCGGGCAGTCCGCCGCCGGGGCGGGGAGTCGGGCCATGGCCGCCCGCGGCATTGGCCGTGCCGAGGAGGCCGGGATTGAGCAGCGTCGCGGCAGCCGCGGCGCCGAGGCCATTGCCCATGCGCGTCAGAAAGTTGCGCCGGTTGTGGGCGTCGATGCGGGTTGTCAGTGGATCGGTCATTTGAATGCGGAGTGGGGAATTGGGAATGCGGAATGAGCGGCGTCAACGGGGCGATTGAGTTTCATTCGTGTTGATTCGTGTGCATTCGTGGTTGCTTCAGCCCCGGGTCAGGACTTCGTCCAGATTGAGCAACAGGTTGGCGATGACGGTCCAGGCCGCGTGCTGCGCCTGGTCGATGCTGGCGTCGGGTTCGGTGTCGCCGACCTCGAGGTATTGCTTCGCCTTGTCCGGGGCGGCCTTGAACAGCTTGCGCTGCTCGTCGAGGAGGTTCTGCAGCGTCTGGATCTTCGACATCGAGGGCGCGCGGGAGGTGACGAGCTTCCAGGCGAACTCGAGTTTGTCGGCGTCGGACTTGCCGCCTTCGCGGAGGATGCGCGCGGCAAGGACGCGGGAGGCCTCGACGAATTGCGGATCGTTCAGGGTGACGAAAGCCTGCAAGGGCGTATTGGTGCGCTGGCGCTTGACCACGCATTTCTCCCGGGAAGGCGCATCGAAGATGATCATCGAGGGCGCGGGGGCGGAACGCTTCCAATAGGTGTACATGCTCCGGCGGAACAGTCTGCGTCCCTTGTCGGCGACGAAGCGCACGTTGCCGCTGAGGGAGACCTCGTTCCAGAGTCCCGGCGGCTGGTAGGGCTTTACGCCGGGGCCGCCGACGGTGTCGACCAGCAGGCCGCTTAAGGCGAGGGCGTTGTCGCGGAAGAATTCGCCCTGCAGGCGGAAGCGCGGGCCGCGGGCGAGGAGGCGATTCTCAGGATCGCGTTCCTTGAGTTCGGGCGTGACGCGGGAGGACTGGCGATAGGTCGCGGACATGACCAACTGCTTGATCATGCGCTTCACGTCCCAGCCGCTTTCAACGAAATCAACGGCCAGCCAATCCAGCAGGTTCGGGTGGCTGGGCCATTCGCCCTGGGAGCCGAAGTCATCCATGGTGTTGACCAAGCCGTTGCCGAAGAACATGGACCAGTAGCGATTGACCGCAACGCGCGGGGTGAGCGGGTTGTCGTCGGAGGCTAGCCACTCGGCGAGGCCGAGTCGATTGGCCGGCGCGCCTTCGGGGAGTTTGCCAAGCGCGGGCGGGATGCTCGCGGGGATGGCCTCCTCCTTCCTGGGGGCGTCATACATGCCTCGGTTCAGGACGTAGGTCGGCCGCATGGGCGAAGCCTCGCCCATGATCATGGTCGTCATCTTGGATGACTCGATCTTCTGCTTCCGGGCGGCGAGCGACTTGCGGCGCTTGGAGAGGTTTGCGTAGGGCTTGTCCTGGGTGAGGAGGAAATGATTCTTCAACAACTCGACCTGGTCTTGGCTGCGTTTGTCCGCCGCCACGGCGAGGATCTGTTTCACCGGATCCACGTCGAGCGTCTTGATCTCGCCGATGCTGAGCGCGCGATGGAAGATCTTGATGTCGTCGACATCGAGCTTTGTTCCGCCGCCGTTGGAGCGGGCCGCAAGCTGGAAGGGGACCTTGGTGATCGTGCTGTTCTTGAGCGTGTCGGCCTCGACCTTGTTCTTCGCGAGCTTGCCGTTGATGTAGATCTTCACGCCGGCGGCCTTCATCCTGCCGTCGTAGGTGACCGCGACATGGGTCCACTTCTCCTGCGGGACCTTTTCCTGCGACACGACCTTGATCGCATCGTTCGACCAGGTGGAGATGAAGTGCGTTCCTACCGCATTGCCCTGGATCCATAGATCGTAGCCGCGGTAGCCATTGGCCACATCCATGCGCGCGAAGATGGGGCCGCCGGTGTTGCCCTTGGGCAGGCGGACCCAGGCGGAAAAGGTGAAGGGCGTGTCCTTGTCGAT
>JAYPGD010000229.1:6539-9240 GCA_038126655.1 Verrucomicrobiales bacterium | reverse complement strand
CGCCACGAATGACGAATTGATCGCCCGTTGGAAGAACGAGGAAGCACCCCTGCTTCCCCTGTTGCACGCCTTTCATGATCGCGACGGTCATCTCAGCGAAGCCGCCCTTCGCGACATTTCGGAACAGACCCGCATTCCCCTCGCAGAACTCTACGGCACGGTCACCTTCTATCATCATTTCGCCCGGACCGAGCCCGGCCAATCCGCGCCCCGCGTCTGCACGGGCCCCGTCTGTTGCCTCCAAGGCGGCAAGGAACTGCTGGAATCGCTGAAGGGCGAAGGTGCTTCGGCCATGGCCTGTTCCGGTCGTTGCGACCAGTCCGTGCCCGTGCTCAAAGGCCACGAAACCTGGGTCGGAAAAAGCGCCGATTCCCTCGAACGAATTCCTTCCCCCCTTCCCCCGACCAATCCCGGCGGCATCGAGGAATGCGTCTTTGCCAACATTCGCGACCCCGGACGCAACACACTCGATGGCTATCGCAAAACCGCCGGCTACGAAGCCCTGACCGAGGCGGTCAAGGAGATGCAACCCGCCGAGGTCATCCAACTCATCACCGACAGCAAGCTTGCCGGCCGCGGCGGCGCGGGCTTCCCGACCGGACTCAAATGGAAGGCGGTCGCCGATGAATCCCGCGGACCGAAGACAATCGTCTGCAACGCCGACGAAGGCGAACCCGGCTGCTTCAAGGACCGGGCCGTCATGGACTACGATCCGCACGCCGTCATCGAGGGCATGGCCATCGCCGCCCACGCAACCGGCGCGCCACGCGGCTTCATCTACCTCCGCTACGAATACCCCGAGACTTTCCAACTCCTGGAACGCGCCATTGCCGAAGCCACCGACGCGGGCCTGATCGGCGACCATATCCTGGGGACGGATTTCTCGTTCCAACTCCATCTGCGCCGCGGCGGCGGCGCCTACATTTGCGGCGAGGAAGGCTCACTGTTGAACAGCCTGGAAGGCAAACGCCCCTATCCGCGCAACCGCCCGCCCTTCCCCGTGACGCATGGCTTCGAGGATCTCCCCACCGTGGTCAACAACGTCGAGACCCTCGCCTCCGTCGCCCCGATCATCCGCAAGGGCGCGGATTGGTACCAAGGACTGGGCAAAGGCGATCATGCGGGCACGAAGCTGGTCAGCCTCTCCGGCGACATCCAAAAGCCCGGCAACTACGAGGTCCCCATCGGACTGCCGTTGCAGACGCTGCTTCACGATTGGGCCGGCGGCCCGCGCGAAGGGCGGACGGTTCAAGCCGTAACCATGGCGGGACTTTCCGGCGGCTTCCTCGCCGGCGACGACCTGAACGTCACACTCGATGAGCCCAGCATCCGCTCGAAGGGATCCTTTCTCGGCGCGGCCGGCATCATCGTGTTCGACGACACCCGCGACATGGTCGAAATGGCGCACAACGCCATGGACTTCTTCGCCCATGAATCCTGCGGCAAGTGCTTCCCCTGTCGCATCGGAACCCAGCGCCTGACCGAACGCCTCGGCGGCAAGGCCGGACCAACCAACTTTGAACAATGGGAGGCCGAGACGAAGGACATCGGCTCAACGATGAAAGCCGCCAGCGCCTGCGGACTCGGCATGGCCGCCCCCCACGTCACCGAAAGTCTGCTCCGCTACTTCCCTGAAGCCGTCGAACGCGACTTGAATTCACGCGATTGATTTGCCAACGATTCCGCGATGCCCGAAGCCGAAACAACGACAGCCGTCGCTCAATCCATCACGGTGAATGGGCGCGAACTGTCGTTTGAATCCGGCGAGACGATCTACGAGGTCATCAAGCGGCATCAGGATTCCGTGCCGACCCTCTGCTACGATCCGCGACTGGAACCCCTTGGCAGCTGCCGGCTTTGCATCGTGGAGCTGGAAGGCGCGCGCAATCCCGTCGCTTCCTGCGCCACCAAGGCGACTCCCGGCATGGTCATCAAGACCTCCTCGGACGCCATCGAGAAGCATCGCAAGACACTGCTTGAACTCGTCGCCTCAGAGAACCGCGAGATCGATGTCGATCCCCTGCGCGGCTGCTCGTCGCAGGAGTTGACGACATTGGTCGATCGCTACGGCGCGCGCACGGGCCGTTTTCAAGGCCGCCAGTCCGGAACGAGCAACCAGGCCGACGACAATCCCTTCATCCTCCGCGACTACGACCTGTGCATCTCCTGCAACCGTTGTGTGCGCGTCTGCGCCGAACAGGAGGGCGACCACGCGATCAACATCGTCAACCGCGGCTTCAACGCGCAGATCTCGACCGAATTCGGGAACAACCTCAAGGATTCGTCCTGCACCTTCTGCGGGCAATGCGTCCAGACCTGCCCCACCGGCGCGCTCGCCGACAAGAAAGCCCTGCGCGCCGCGGACGACGAGAACGAATTGAAAAAGACCCGCAGCGTCTGCCCCTACTGCGGCGTGGGCTGCTCCGTCGATCTGCTTTCCAAGGGCGACAGACTGGTCGGCGTTCAACCCGCCATGGACGGACCGGCCAACGAAGGCGCGCTTTGTGTGAAGGGCCAGTTTGCGTTCGACTTTGTCCAACACGAGGACCGGCTCAAGACCCCGCTGGTCCGCGGCGACGACGGCGAACTCCACGAGGCAACCTGGGACGAGGCATTGACCCGCGCGGCGGCCGGCTTCGCCAAGGCCCGCGACGAGCACGGCCGCGACAGCATCTACGGCATCGCCTCCGGCCGGGCGCCG
>JAYPGD010000229.1:3031-6529 GCA_038126655.1 Verrucomicrobiales bacterium | reverse complement strand
GGCCTACACGATGCAGAAATTCATCCGCGCGGGATTCGGCACGCACTACATCGACAACTGCAGCCGTGCTTGACACGCGCCCACGGTTGCCGGTCTGGCAGCCACCATCGGCAGGGGCGCCATGTCGAATCCCCTTGCCGACATGGAGAAGCCCGATGTGATTTTCTGCATCGGAACCAACATGACCGAGTGTCATCCGGTCGCCGCCACCCGCTTGAAGAAGGCCATCGCCCGCGGCGCGAAGATGATTGTCGCCGATCCGCGCAGGATTCCGCTGGCGAAGTTGGCCCACCTGTATCTCCCCATCCGCGTCGGCTCCGATGTCGCCCTGCTGCTCGCCATGGCGCACGTGATCCAACGCG
Organism: Verrucomicrobiales bacterium; assembly: GCA_038126655.1. GTDB lineage: Bacteria > Verrucomicrobiota > Verrucomicrobiia > Limisphaerales > JAYPEY01 > JAYPEY01. The sequence continues at coordinate 6,167 of JAYPGD010000229.1, read as the reverse complement.
AGGGCATGATTGACCGCGACTTCATCGACTCGCGCACAACCGAAGCCGAAGCCTTTCTCGAGCACATCAAGCAGTTCACGCCGGAATGGGCTTCAACGATCTGCGAAGTCCCGGCCGAAGACATCGAAAAGGCGGCCCTCTGGTACGGCGGCGGCGACCGGGCGGGCATCTACTACACCTTGGGCATCACCGAGCACATCTGCGGCGTCGATAATGTCCAGAGTCTCTGCAATCTCGCCTTGATGACCGGCAACCTCGGCAAGGAAGGCGCGGGCATCAATCCGATGCGCGGCCAGAACAATATCCAGGGCGCCGGCGACTGCGGCGCCGTGCCGGCAAACTACCCCGGCTTCCAACCCGTTCATCTCCCCGAGTTCCAGGAGAAGTTCGAAAATCTCTACGGCCGGGAGATGGACTCCGAGAAGGGCATCACCAAGGTCGCCGCGCTCAACCGCTGCGGCGACCAGATCAAGGCCATGTTGATCGACGGCGAAAACACCGTGGTCACCGATCCGGATCGCAAACACTGCGAGCATGCCCTCAAGAGCCTCGACCACCTGGTCGTCATCGACATCTTCCTGACCGAAACCGGCAGACTGGCCGATGTCGTCCTCCCGGCAACCGCCTTCGGCGAGACCGACGGCGTGCAGACCAACACTGAACGCCGCGTCCAACGACTCCGCGCCGCCGTCCCGCCCGCAGGACAAGCCAGACCCGATTGGTGGATCATCTCGCAGATCGCCCAACGCCTCGGCATCCCCGGTTTCGAATACGATTCGGCGAAGGAGATCTTCAATGAACTCTGCGGACTATCCCCCATCTACGCCGGGCTCGACTGGGATCGCATCGACAAGGGCGAATACAACTGGCCCGTGCCGCACAAGGACCATCCGGGCACGCCGGTGCTGCACACGGACGGTTTCAAGAACGGACGGGGCATCTTCAAGGTCATCAGCTATCGCGATCCAGGCGAAACGATTTCAGAAGAGTTCCCGGTCTGGCTGACAACCGGCCGTCGCCTGCAGTCCTACCACAGCCGCACCCAGACCGGTCGCTCCGGCGGCATTGACTACCTGCTTTCCAAGGAAACCCTGGAAGTGCATCCGGAAGACGTCGCGGATTGGGGCCTCGAAGACGGGCAGGCCTGCCGCATGTCCAGCGCGCGCGGCTCGATTGAGATCATCGTCAAGGCGACCACGCAATCCCCGCGCGGCACCGTCTTCGCAAGCTTCAGCTTCGCCGATGTCCCGGTGAACATCCTCACCGGCTCAGGTTACGACCCTGTCACCGAGACCGCCGAACTCAAAGTCTGCCCGGTCCGCATCGAGCCGCTCGACGGATGAAGGGCGATGGCGAAGCGGGCAGGCGCGCCTTCCGCGGCGCAACGGCCATGCGAAGGAACGCGGAATTCATTCCGCTTCAACCACCGGCCGAACTGAGCGCCAAACAGTCCCCAAGAACGCGCGTCTCCCCAAGCCAAAGCGCAATGAATTCCGCGCTCTAATCCGCCCGCTCCTGATGCCCTACAAGACTCCAGACCGCAACGCCATCCAGGCTCGGCACTTTGCGCAATGCGGCAGGGAGGCCCGCTTCTGCGCGGCGGTCTGGATCGGCGCCTGGATTGTCTGCGCCACGGTCACGGCGAAGTTCGGCTACCTCCCTCCCGACCAACGCCCCGATGAGCCATGGCTCGTCTTCGGCATGCCCGGCTGGGTCTTGTTCGGCGTCATCATCCCCTGGCTCATCCTGATCTGCCTGACCGTCTGGTTTGCGGCGGTCTACCTGAAGGACGACGAACCGATTGTGGACGAGGCCGCTTCCAAGACGAACAAAGAGGAGGCGTGCGATGACTGAGCCTGCTGCGCCCTGGTATCACATCGGGCAGAACGACCCTTACGTCCTGGTCCCGTTTCTCGGCTACACCATCGCGGTCTTCATCATCGCGATCCTGTCGCACCGCTACCTGAGCAAGTCAAACTTCGAGACGGAATACTACGTCGGCAGCCGTTCATTCGGCGCGTGGGTGCTGGCGTTCTCCTGGGTGGCGACGCTGGCCAGCGGCGGGACCTTTCTCGGCTACCCCTCCCTCGTCTATTCCTACGGCTGGTCCGTGGCGTTCTGGGTCGCCGGCTCCATGATCACGGCAATCGTGGGTCTCGGCATGGTCGGCAAACGCATCAACCGCCTCGCCCGACAAACCGGCGCGCTGACCCTGGTGGACCTGTTGCGCGACCGGTATCACAGCCAATCGGTCGGTGTGATCTACGCGGTCTTGATCGTGCTGGTCACCTCGGTCTACCTGATCGCGCAGTTCGTCGCCGGGGCGCGCATCCTGGAGAGCATGCTGGAGACCAGCTACGAAATGGGCCTGGTCATCTTCGCGGTAAGCGTGGTCGCCTACACGACCTACGGAGGATTCCGCGCCGTCGCCTGGACGGACACCATGCAGGGCATCATCATGATCATCGGCATCGTGATGCTCGTGCCGTTGGCCTTGAATCGTGTCGGCGGACTGGAGAACGCCACCAAGCATCTCATGGCGCGTGAGGACCCCGTCGCCATTGAGAAAGGCCTCCCCCAGACAAAACACGCCTACCTCTACGGTCCGGGTCCCGAAAAGGTCTCCAAGAAGAAGGTAAAGGCGGCCAGCAGCGAGAACAGGGACAGGCAGGACGCTGCGGACGATCCAGGGACAGGCGGAAAGGAATCGCCAACACCCAATCCCTGGCTCCCCTTCGGCGTGGGCATGTCATTGTTCATGCTTCGATCCATCGGCGGCATCGTCATGCCGACGACCGTGCCGCGGATGCTGGCATTCCGGGACACGACCGCGCTCAAGCGCGCGCTCATCCTGCTTGCCCCCTATTTCATCCTCATGTACGGCAGCAGCCTGATCACCATGAACTGCGCCCACGCCATCGGCCTGGAACTGCCGCCCGACCAATCCGACCGCGCCGTGCCCGAACTCGCCAAGATCATCGCCCCACCCTTTCTCGCCGGCCTGTTGATCGCCGCGCCCTTCGCCGCCGTCATGTCGACGGTCGATTCCGCGCTGCTGGTCATCAGCGGGTCGGTCGTCCGCGACATCGTGCATCGCACTTTTGTTCCGGATCTCTCACAAAAGGCGATGAAGACC
>JAYPGD010000229.1:2536-3021 GCA_038126655.1 Verrucomicrobiales bacterium | reverse complement strand
ATGAAGACCCTGATCTTCTGCACGACGGGCGTCGCGGGACTGATTGTCTTCCTCGCGGCGTTGATGAACGAGCCGGCGCATCTGCAACCGTTGGTCATTCATTACGTGGGAGCCTCCGCTTCAGCCCTGTTCTGGCCGGGCATGGCAACCTTCTTCTGGCGACGCGCCACCGGCCAGGGCGTCACGGCCGGACTGGCTGGAGGCCTCCTCGTTTACCTGCTGGCCGTCCTGTTCAAGCCCTTCGGTTCGGTGTTCCCCATGCACCCCTTCATCTATGGTTTCCTCGGATCCCTGGCCCTGGTGGCCATCGGAAGTCTGGCGACGGAGAAACAACCCGAGGAACGATTGAGATTCTACTTCGGTTCGAAGAATTGAAGCCGCCAACAAAGAGGCGGCCCAAGAGCGCCGGTTCCCGGGGAACTCACCCCGGCAGTCTCACCAAGAACACCGCGCCGTCATCCGGCGGCCGGCTCTGGACTTCAACC
>JAYPGD010000229.1:0-2526 GCA_038126655.1 Verrucomicrobiales bacterium | reverse complement strand
ACTGCAATGTCGCCGCCGTGCGCCTCGACCACCGCCTTGACGAGACTCAGCCCCAACCCCAACCCGCGCTCAGACCTGCTCTTGTCCGCGCGATAGAGCCGGTCAAAAATCCGGGCCTGGTCCTCCCCGGAGATCGTCGGCCCCTCATTCTCCACACGAATCTCCACACCCTCCCCAAGGCGATTCAATCTCAGCCACACCGGAGTCTTCTCAAGACTGTATTTCACTGCATTGTCCAACAGGTTGCCAACCGCCTGCCGCAGGCGGACGGCGTCGACCGGGAACTCCACCGCCTCCCCCGGGAAATCACGCTCCACCACCACGCCCCTGGCTTCGCCGACAAATTCATACGCTTCGGCCAACTCCTCAAGCATCGCCTTGAGATCTGTCGGCTGCAGATCCAGCTTCATGGCGCCGGACTCGGCTTCCGCCACATCCATCAACGCCTTGAGCATCGCCAGGACGCGATCCGATTCCTCCACACAATCCGCCAGGGCCTCGCGCATCGCCGCCGGATCGCCGCCTTCCCGCAAGGCCAACTCCGCAACGCCGCGCAAGCGGGTCAACGGGGTGCGCAGGTCGTGCGCCACATTGTCCAGGGAGTGATGCATCGCCTCGAACAACCGTTGATTCTGATCGAGCATCCGGTTGAACAGAACGGCCAATCCGTCAAGTTCATCCGCGACCTCACGCGTCGGCACGCGGGCGTCGAGGACCCGCTTCTCCACGATGGCGTTGACTGTTTCCACAATCTCCCGCACCGGCCGCATCGCCCGCCAAGACAGGAACCATCCCACCAGAAATCCCAGGAGGACAATCGGCGCCAGCGCCAGACCGAAGATCCTGCGAACCGGCTCCAGCAGGGTCTCCCGACTGTCCGACCTCCGCCCCACGATGATGAGATTGCCATCCGGCAGTTGCAGCGGCGACGCAAAGACCAGATCCCGCCGTTCGTCCTCGGGAATGCGCAGCGCGCCCCGATTTGATTCCAGAATGAACGGCCCGAATTCCACGACGTCGAATTCCACCCACTCCTGCGAGGCCAGCAGCAGGATGCGCCGGCCCTCCGGCGAGTTGATCAGAACGAAGAACGACTGCAACTCCCTCGACGCCTCGCGCTGCCGCACCCATTGTTCCAGGCCGCGGGGCCCAGCCTCCCGATAGATCGCCGCGTATTCGTCCCGCTGCGCCGTCACCGCCTGCTCATCCTTGCGCCCCAAGGCCCACGTCAACATCGCGTAGACCAACCAGAACAACGCCAGCGAACTGACCGTGAACAGTCCCGCATGCCAAAGATTCAACCGAAAGCCGGCCGAGCCATGACTGCGCTTGGCGGGGGAATCACTCATGACATCCCGTATCGAACGCGACGTTCCCGATCCCCTGGTCCGCTTGCCTCAGAATCCAGCATCGACTCAGCCCTCCTTGAGCGCATACCCGACGCCGCGAATGGTGTGAATCATCTTGGAGTCAAACCCCTTGTCCACCTTCGACCGCAACCGGTGCACCAGCACATCCACGACATTTGTCTGGGGATCGAAATTGTAGTCCCAGACATGCTCGAGAATCAGCGTCTTGGTCACCGCGCGTCCGGCGTTGCGCATCAGATACTCCAGCAGGGAGAACTCCCGCGCCTGCAACTCGATGCGCCGCCCCTCGCGGATCACCTCGCGCGTCAACAGGTCCATGGACAGGTCGCCGACGATCAACCGAGTGGGTTCGGCGGCGTTTGCGGCACGCCGCAACAGCGCATGTATCCGGGCCAAAAGTTCGGAAAAGGCGAACGGCTTGGTCAGATAATCATCGCCGCCCGACTGCAGGCCGGCGACCCGATCCTCCACGCTTGCCTTGGCGCTGAGAATCAGGACCGGAAGCTGAATCCCGTCCTGCCGCAGGCGCCGGATGAGACTCAAGCCGTCGAGTCGGGGAAGCATGACATCCACCACAACGACATCCGGCTTCGTGGCCCGGGCCAACAGCAGTCCCTCCTCGCCGTCGGACGCGGCGTCCACGGCAAAACCGCTCTGCTTCAGCCCCTTGACCACAAAGGACGAAATCTTTGGATCGTCTTCGACTACCAGGATGCGCATGAGTTTGATGGACGCGCCGTTGCCGCGCGTCAGGAATTGGTTTCAAGCCAATCCAACGCCCCCGTCAATTCGGAAAACGCGCCGTCGAGTTGCGCCTCGAACGCGCGCTCCAGCAGTGCCCCCATTTCCGGCCCCGGTTTCATGCCCCGGTCCAGGAGGTGCCGCCCCAGGAGAACGGGCTTCGGTGCCGCCTGTTCGAGATCCAACTCCCGAGCCTTTTCCCGCAGCGTCATCAGTGTCATCGGGGCCTCCGCCGGCTTCGGCGGCCGCCCCATGTGATCCGCGGCGATCACCAGCCCAAGCCCTTCTATGGTCTCGGGGTGCATCCTTTTCGCCAATCGGCGCACGCTTCGATCGGAGATCGTGTCCAGATGCGCCATGTGATTCTGAACCAACGGCCTGACCCGTCGGCGGATCTCGAGAGGAGCGTCAATCC
>JAYPGD010000228.1:5793-9260 GCA_038126655.1 Verrucomicrobiales bacterium | reverse complement strand
GGATGGAGAAGGCAGGGTGTTGCCCCACGGATGGCAAGGCCGACCCACGGATGGAGAAGGCAGGGTGTTGCCCCACGGATGGCAAGGCCGATCTACGGATGGAGAAGGCAGGGAATTGCCCCACGGATGGCAAGGCCGACCCACGGATGGAAAAGGCAGGGTGTTGCCCCACGGACGGCAAGGCTGGCCCACGGATGGGGAAGGCAGGGAATTGCTGACACGCTACGTCAGTCAGGCGGGCGACTGAGTGGTTCTCGCCGATGCGTAGGCGAATGTCAGTCGTCCGCTTTGGTGTTTGGAACTTGGAGCTTCTTTGGGATTTGGAGCTTGGAGTTTGGGATTTGGAGCTAGGAGTTTGGGATTTCCTTTCGGCGAATCCCCGCGCGCGAAATCCAAAGTCCGTCGTCCCTAACAAGAAAAGCCCGCGCCGTTTCCGGCGCGGGCTTTGGTGAGGTGGGTGGGTTGGAAAGGTTCAGCTCATCTTCGGCGGTTCGAAGCCCTGGCGGTAATCCCGTTTGAGGATCGTCTTGTTCGCCTCGTCGTTGTTGGTGAACTTGTAGTTCGCGGCGTCCCAGCGAAGTTCCTGGCCGGGGAAGCGGGTGGCTTTGACGGCCAGCAGCGCGGGTTCCGTGATGCGGGCGCCGATCTGGAAGGGGGCCCAGAGCGGTTTCTTGTCGCCCATGCAGTTGTCGGCCCAGTCGTGCCAGTGATGCCGCGGCGAGACCTTGGGCAGCGGCTCGTTCTTCACGTGCTTGCCGTTGCGGAAGATCTTCAATCCGCCGTTGGCCTCCAGCAGCAGGACGCCGTTCTCGCAGACGACCATCGTGCGGTTGGCGCCTTCCTTCAGGGGCGGCAGTCCGAGCGCGGCATAGGGCGGTTGAATCCCGCTGTCGTTGTAGTGCAGGATGAAGCGTTCATTCGCAAAGCGCTTGTCGACGTTGTAGGTGAGCGTGCTTTGATTGTAGCTGGAGTGGCCGAAGTTGGACTCGCGGATCGTGTTTGTCTGCACGGCGGACGGGGAAGGCAGGTCGTAGGCGAAATAGAGCAGGTCGAGGAGGTGGCAGCCCCAGTCCGCCAGTTGGCCGCCCCCGGTTTCCCAGTAGGCGCGCCAACGCCGCGGCGCAATGTCGTCGCTGTAGTTGATCTTGTTGGGGAGCGGGCCGTTCCAGAGATCCCAATTCAGGCCCTTCGGAATCTCCTTGGCTTTGGGCATCTCGCTCCAGGGATCGTTGAAGTAATGTCCGCGGCTGATGCCGCCGGTCCAGACCCAGGCCTCAACGGGTTTGCCCAGTTGGTCGCTGCGCAGGATTTCCACGGCCTGTTGCCGACCCTCGATGGCGGAGCGTTGGTTGCCCATCTGCGTGACGGCGTTGGGCCGTTTGGCGAGGGCTTCCTTGAGCAGGCGTAGTTCGTCGAGTTGCTGCACAAGGGGCTTCTGGCCATAGACGTGTTTGCCGGCCTTGAGGGCGGTGATCATCATCGGCGCGTGGTGGAAGTCCGGGGTGTCCACAATCACGGCATCGAACTGATCCGCCCGATTGGCGAAGGCCTCGCGGTAGTCGTTGAGCTTGAAGGCGCCCTTGAAACCGCCGGCGACCTTGTCGAGCGTGGTCTGATCCACATCGCAGAAGCCGGCGAACTCGACCTTCTTGTGGCTCCTCAGGGCATTGCGCTGCATGCCGCCGATGCCTCCAGCTCCGATCTGGAAAATGCGGAGGCGGCTGTTCTTGTTGGCGGCGGCGGGCAGTGTGACCGTGGAGAGCGAGGCTCCGGCGGCGGCCAGCGCGCTGGTCTTCAGAAAGCCGCGGCGATTGAGGGATTGGGGACGTTGTGAGGAGGGCGATTTGCTGGAATTCATGGCTGCGAAATCTACCCGCCCCAGCGTGTGAGAAAAGCAAAATTCCAGCGGGCAAGCGGTGTGATTGAGGCTGGTCGTGGCGCGGCAGGTCTCCGGCACAGCCGCCTTGCGGCCGCTGTGGCTGAGCCCGGCGTCGCTATTGTATGGAAACCGGCGTGGCCGTGATGGGGCGACTCTCCTCGCCGATGATGGCGCGGGCGTCGATGCGAAGGCGGTCCAGCGGAAGGCGGGACTCGCTGGCGACGCGTAGGTTGACCGGCCGGGCGGCGTCGGCTGTGGCTGCGCTGGCGGGGGAAAGGCGGCCTGTTATGGTGACGTGTCGATTGAGCGCGCCGCTCGAGCCGCTGACGCGGAACTGCAGGGAATCCGCTTCGTTGTCGGGCGGATCGATCTGCCCGGAGAAGGTGGAGCCGTCGGCGTCGACCAACAGAAGCTGGCGGCCGACCTGTTGGACTTGGAATGAGGTGAGAAAGTCAACCGGCGCCGTAGAATTAAAATTTCGTCGATATCGGCGCGGGCTGGCGGCGTTGACGAAGCGTTGGGAAGGGCGGCTGGGATCGGTCGCGGTGAGCGGCGCGGCGGCCGGGGGGGGCGTTGGAGCGGGAGGTTCCGCGCGCGCTGCTTCTGTCGCGATTGGAGCGGCGGCGCGCGCTGCCGAAGTTCCGTCAGAAGCGGGCTCGACCAAGGACGCGAGCGTCGGAGGAGCGTTGGATGCAGCGGATTCCGGGGATGCAGCGGGCTCGGGCGGGATGACGGCCCCTTCATCCAGATTGACGACCTCCATGGGCGCGGGAACCTCATCCACAACATCTTGCGGCAGAGCGGTTGTATTGGCTTCCGCGACCTCAACATCTGTGCGGTTGCCGTAATTGATCCAGGCGTAACCGAATCCGGTCAGAACGACGGCCAAGGCGCAGATCAGGGCGAATTGCCGCTTGAACAAGATCCAGAACCCCACGGTTTCCTCGGCTTGCAGGACTGTGATGGGGGATGGATCCGGTGTTTCGCGCGGAAAGGCGTCGGCCACCTCGCCGTGCAGTTTCTGGCGCGTGGCGGGGTGCATCGCGAAACGGTCGTCGGACTCTGCGCGGCGTTTTTCCGCGTAGTTCCGGATCTGCTTTTCAATGTCTCTTTCAGGTTCAGATGACATGGCGAATCAGGGGTTGGACGGGAAATTGTCTGAATTGTCCCTCGCAAAGATGGCCTTGGTCAGGGCTTCAAGCTTGTCGAGGCACTTGCTGAGGCGCGAGCTGACGGTCTTTTTGTTGAGGTCGAGTTCCTGGCTGATCTCCTCGTAGCTGAGGTCGCCGAAGTAGCGCAACTGGATGATTTCACGGCAGTTGTCGCCGAGGGCGTCGAGGGCTTCGCCAATGAAGGCGTGGTCCTCAAGCGTGACCATGTCGTCGTCCGGACCGGGTTTGCCTGAGGGCTTGTCGATCTTGAGGCCGGTCTCCGGATCCTCGGCGTCGAGGGACAGGGGGATCTGGCCGCCGCCGCGTTTGGCGGCGTTGCGCTTGTCACGAAAGTCCCGCGCCTTGTTGGCGGCGATTCGGAAGAACCAGGTCTGGAAGCGGCTTTTGCCTTTGAAGGTGGCGAGGTTGCGCACGAC
>JAYPGD010000228.1:0-5693 GCA_038126655.1 Verrucomicrobiales bacterium | reverse complement strand
CGCAGTTTCCAACCAGATCCAAACGGCCGTCGGCCGGCAGTCAATCGACCTTCATGAAAATCTCGAACCAGACGTTCCTTCCCATCGCGGCGGCGCTTTGCCTGCCGTTCACCGCCTGCAAGAAATCCGACGACGCCGCAGCCGGGGCGACGGATGACGGCGCCGTCGCGCAGAAGGCGGAGGAGCCCGAGCCGAGGGAGGAATTCGAACTTACGGCCAAGGCGCCCGCCGGCAAGCGCGTCGATCTGCAGGTGCGCAAGGAGATGGTCATCGACAACCAGATTGGCGACGCGAAGCAGCCGACCCAGACGATCAACCTGACGTTGGACCTGGCGCACTCGGTGAAGGCGGCGGCCGGCGAGGGGGCCAGCCTTCCGGCGGAGGTGGAACTGTCCGGCATGATCTTCGAGATGAAGACCGGCGACGAGGGCTGGACCTTCGATTCGGCGCAACCGACCTCCGACGACGTCAAGAAGCGCGAGTTCAAGGATCTGCGGAAATCCATCGGCGGCAAGATGGCCTACGGGCTGAAGGCCGACGGCTCCCTCGACAACATGAACGGCTATCAGGATTTTGTTAAGGCGGTGACCCGGGGCGTCTCCAAGACTTCGCGGGGCATGCTGGGCAGCTTCTACAGCCAGCCCGAGATGATCAAGATGCTGCCGCTTAGCGTCGGCCTGCCGGGCAAGCCGGTCGCGGAGGGCGACAGCTGGAATCGCAAGGGCTTGGAAATGTCGCCGGTCGGTCCCGTGGATGGGGACAAGACCTTCACCTTCAAGGGCTGGTCGGACCTCGGAGGCCGCAAGGTCGCGGTGATCGGGACGAGCACGGTCTACAAGAAGCATCAACCCCAGGCCGCCAAGGCGGCGGCGTCCCAGGACGATCGTTCCGGCGGCGGCGAACCCGGCGGCGAGGAAGGCATGGACGAGGGAGGGGAGGAAGGCATGAGCGAGGATGACATGTCCCGAGCCGCCGACATGGGCGGAAGCGAACCCGGCATGGACGGCGGCGAGCCTGGCGGCGCTTCCGATGGCGGCGGCGCCGCGAAACCTGAAGCGGCTGCTTCGGAACTCGGCCCCGGAGAACTCGGCAAGGCGACCGGCACCATCTACTTCGATCCCGAGCTCGGCGTCGTCGTCGAGGTCAGCGACAAGCAGATGTTCCGTCTGTCGCAGTCCGCGGGCGGTCGCACCTACACCCGCAAGGTGGAGATCAATCTGGCGAGCAAGGTCCGCAAGGTCGAGGACGCGCAGTAACTGCCCGGCGGTCCGGGCGGATTGCGATTTCCTGTCACCCGGCAGCCGCGCGCCGCCACCTTGAGTTGTAATGAAAGCAAATCCAAGTCTCCTGGCCGCATCGCTGATCGCCAATGTCGTGTTGGCCGGCGCCGCCCTTTTTCTGGCCACACGAAGCCCGGATCCCGTTCCGCAGCCGGAGCCGACCCCGGGGCCTGGAGCGACCGGCGGCCCCTTGGAGCAGAAGGCAGCCGAAAAGACCGTGTATGTGACCAATGCGGCGCCCTTCAAGGCGGATGCTCAATTTGACTGGCAGGCGGTCGAATCCGACGACTACCGCGAATACATCGCCAACCTTCGCGCCATCGGCTGCCCGGAGCAGACCATCAAGGACATCATTGTCGCGGACGTGAACAAGCTGTTCGAGGAGCGCAGGAAGGAGGAGAGGAAGGATCTGCCAAAGTTCCAGTTTTGGAAGACGGGCAATTTCGTGGCCATGTTCATGAACAAGGACCGGATGCAGGCCAACATGGAGTCGGACAAGAAGAAGCGTGAGTTGCTCAAGCTGTTGTTGGGGGAGGATGTGGAGCTCAAGCCGAACCTGACCGCCGGCGTCGCCCAGGATGAAATGCTCGGACGCATGCTCGGTTTCCTCGATGACGACAAGCAGGCCAAGGTCATGGAGACCTACATGTCCTTCCAGTTGGAGATGGCCGAGGCCTTCGGGAGCGGCGCGCCGGACAAGGAGGATCGGGAAAAGATGTTGAAGAAACAAAAGGAGATGGAGCAGAAGCTGGCGTCCCTTATGAACCCCGAGGAATACGAGCTGTATCAGCTGACCATGTCCCAGACAGGCATGATGATGCGCATGCAACTGGACGGGCTCGACCCGACCGAGCGGGAATTTCGCGACATCTTCAAATTGCAGAAGGCTTTCGACGATGAGTTCGGCGGCGTCATCGGCATGGCCGGCATGGGGCCGGACGAAATGAAGAATCGCCAGGAGGCGGAGAAACTTCTCAAACAGGATATCAAGAAGCTGCTCGGCGATGAGCGTTACTCCGACTATGAGATGGTCAGCGACTGGGCCTACAAGCCGCTGGCGAAGGTATTGGAGAAACAGGGGCTCGACAAGGCGGTTGGCCGGGATGTCTGGGCCATGAAGAAGGCCGCTGAGACGGAGGTTGGAAAGATCCGGGTGGACGCCAATCTGAGCCAGGAGCAGCGGGGCGAGGCCTTGAAGGCCATCGCCGAGGAGACGCGCAACGCGGTCCGCGGCAAGCTGGGCGACAAGGGCTTTGAATCCTACAATGGCGGCATGGGCGGCCACTGGTTGAAGCAGCTCGAGGTGAACTACGGGCAATCCACCACGGTTCCCACGGCGACGACGACCGTGATCACGAACTGAGCGCCGCGTCTTTTATCGCGGTTATCACAACGACAAGGAGAGCCAGATCTTTCAGAGTTCGCTGCCGATCGGGCGCGTGCTTGAGGACCCGCCCGGCGAGCATCCCGTGATCCTTTGTTTCAAGTTGAACGGGAAACCGTTGACGGGCGAGCGCGGTGGGCCGGTCCGGATGATCGTGCCCGAGGCCTATGGATTCAAGTCCATCAAGTGGATCCAGACCCTCTTCCTCACCAACGACCACCAGGCCAGCGACACCTACGCCAAACAGAATAATGACATCGACAGCCGGATGAAGACCTACGCCCGAATCATGTTCTGGCCGAAGTCCGTTCCATCTCACTTCGCCGGATTCTCGAACCAGATCAGGTTGGCGCTGAAGTGGCCGGCGATGAGGATGTCGAGGTCGCCGTCGGAATCCAGATCCGCCGTGCGGGTGTCGTAGGAGCCCTGATCGCGACCGATGACGCGGCGCTTGAAGTTGGCGGCGCCGTCGTTCTCATACCAGGCCGCGATGCTGTCCGCGAAGCGGCCGCAGATGACGGCGTCAATGTCGCCGTCGTTGTCGAGATCGACCAATTCCAACGAATGCGGGCCGTTGATTTCCTTGTCGATTTCGATCGGAAGGAAGCCCGGTCCCTTGAACCATAGCGCGCCCTTGTCGTGGCCGCGGGTTTGCGTGTCCGGTTGCAGGACGCGTTTCTTCCAGGGCGTGTCGGTGGAATCGATTGCGAAACAGGGGAGGCAAACCAAGACGTCAGGCAGCGAGCACAAGACGGACTTCATGAGGCGAGGGTAACGGGCAATGCAGTGGAATCAAGCTGACGAGAGAATGGCAGATGGCAGATGGCAGATGGCAGATGGCAGATGGCAGATGGCAGATGGCAGATGGTGGATGGTGGATGGCAGATGGTGATGGTGATGGTGATGGTGATGGTGATGGTGATGGTGGATGACGGGCTCATGTCTTCATCCGGGGGTCGGCTTTGCCATCCGTGGGGACGATCCGAATCTGGCGGCGGGACGCCGCTGGAACCCGCAGCCGGGACGGCTACGCTACGCGATTGGCCGCGGCGTTTTGTGTCCGAGTCGCCATTTTCAGGTTGTGAACGGGGGAGGGTGTGGGATTTTTTGGGCATGCGATGTTCTGGCGGATTATGGATCGGCGTGATGGCGTTGTGGGCGGTTGCGTCCGCTTCCGTGGCGGATGACTGGCCGCAATGGCGCGGTCCCGGGCGCGACGGGCAATATCGAGGCGCGCCTTGGCCGGATTCATTGGATGGCTTGAAACGACGTTGGCGCGTGGAGATCGGTCCCGGCTATTCCGGTCCGATTGTCTCGGCGGACAAGGTGTTCACGGTCGAGACGAAGGACAAGACGATGGAGGTCGTGCGGGCCTTTGAAAGAAAGACGGGCAGGGAACTCTGGTCAGTGAATTGGGCGGGTTCCATGAAGGTCCCGTGGTATGCGCGGGCGAATGGCAGTTGGACGCGGTCGACGCCGGCGCTGGATGACGGGAAACTCTACGTGGGCGGCATGTTGGACGTGCTGGTCTGCCTGGATGCAGCGACGGGCAGGGAGATTTGGCGCGCGGATCTGGCGAAACGGCATGGCCGCCCGATTCCGCAGTTTGGATTCGTGTGTTCGCCGCTTGTGGACGGGCGGCATCTTTACGCGCAGGCGGCCGATGGCTTGCTGAAACTGGACAAGGCGACCGGCAAGACGCTTTGGCGGGTCTTCGTGGAGACAGACAAGGACAAGTCGCACAGCGCCTATTCCTCCCCGATTGTCGGCGAGTTGAATGGACGGCGGCAGGTGATCGCCCAATCGCGGGAGACATTGGCTGGGTTCAATCCGGACGATGGCGCGTTGCTGTGGGATATCCCCGTCCGTTCCTCCCACGACCAGAACATCCTGACGCCGGTGATCCATCGCGACGGGGTGTTGATGAGCAGCTATGGCGGACGCTCACAGTGGTTGCAGATCAGGAAACGCGGGGAAGCACTCGAGGCCGAGATGGCGTGGGACAACAAGCTGCAGGGCTACATGTCCTCGCCGGTGATCGTCGCTGGACACGCCTACCTGCACCTGCGCAACAATCGCTTCGCCTGCATGGATCTGGAGAACGGCGACATCGACTGGACGACGAAGGAGAAGTTCACGGACTACGCGTCCCTCGTCGCGAACGGCGACAAGATCCTGATGCTCGATTCCGAAGGGACGCTGCATCTGCTCGCCGCCGATCCGGAGGCGTTCAAGTCGTTGAGCGCGCGCAAGGTCTCCGAGCAGGAGACCTGGGCGCACCTGGCGGTCGTGGAGGAAGGCGTGTTCGTGCGTGAGTTGAATGCGATCGCATCGTTCGTGTGGAAGTAGGCGAGGGTCATGAAGGATAAGTGGATTTCAGCCAAGGAACGCTGGGCGCGCAAGATGGCGGGCCAGGAAAAGCGCGTCGTTCGTTCGACGGATCGCCTGCCGCCGGGGCAGCGCGAGGTGAAGAACCTGCCCGTGTTGGACCTGGGCCTCCAGCCGCGCGTGCCCTTGGAGGAATGGCGGTTGCGGATTCATGGCCTGGTCGAGGATCCTGTCGAACTGAATTGGAACGATCTGAATGCCCTGCCGCAGTTTGTGGACACCAGTGACTTTCATTGCGTGACCACCTGGAGCCGTTTCGACCTGACCTGGGAGGGCGTGGCATTCTTCACCATCGCCGACCTGGTGAAGCCGAAGTCCGAAGCGTCGCATGTGGTCTTCCAAAGCTACGACGGTTACGACACCAATGTGGAACTCGATCCCTGCATGGACGACGACGTGTTGATCGCCACCAGGGTGAATGGCGAAGACCTCCCGCGCCAACATGGCGGCCCGGCGCGAATGGTGATCCCGAAGCTCTATGCCTGGAAGAGCGCCAAGTTCCTCCGCGAGATCCGTTTCACCGATTCGCACGAATTGGGTTATTGGGAGAAACGCGGTTATTCCGACACCGCCGATCCCTGGACCGAGGACCGATTCCGCAGCGAGGAGATTCCCCCAGGGTATGGGACGGAGTGGTGAAG
>JAYPGD010000227.1:351-9295 GCA_038126655.1 Verrucomicrobiales bacterium | reverse complement strand
GATCAGTTGTGGACGCAGGGCGAACCGCTCATGCATCGGCATTGGTTTCCCAGCCACGACTTTCCCAACGAGAAGTTCACCACTGAAATCGTCTGTCGCGTCCCCCGCGGCATGACCGTCCTGTCCAACGGCCGGCTCGTGAGCGAGACGGCCGAAGGTTCGGACAGCCTCGTCGCCTTCCATTGGAAACAGGACAAACCCCATGTGAACTACCTCGTCTCCCTCGTGGCCGGCCACTTCGACAAACTGGAAAGCCGCCATCGCGACATCCCGCTCGCTCTCTACACCCCGCCCAGCGAATTCAACGAGGCCGCCAACTCCTTCCGCGACACCCGCCAGATCATGGAGTTCTTTGAACAGGAGATCGGAACGCCCTACCCCTGGGACAAGTATTACAACGTCTGCGTGCACGGCTTCATGTGGGGCGGCATGGAGAACACCAGCGTCACCACCCTTACCACCCGCACCCTCTTCTCCGCCGAATCCGAGAACCTCCGGTCCTCCATGGCCCTCGACGCGCATGAGATGGCGCACCAATGGTTCGGCGACCTGGTCACCTGCAAGGACTGGAGCCACCTCTGGCTCAACGAGGGATTCGCCACCTTTTACGAGTCGCTCTACGAGGAACACAAGAACGGCCGCGACGCCCAGGTCTACGACATGTACAAGAATGCGCGAGGCATCCTCGCCAAGAAGGACGACACCCGCGCCATCCATTCGCGCAGGTTCAATGATCCCGAGGATCAGTTCCGCACGTACGGCTACCTCGCCTACCCCAAGGGCGCCTGGATCCTCCACATGCTCCGCTCGCAACTCGGCCCGGACCTCTTCCGCAAATGCATCAAGACCTACCTCGAACGCCACGCCTACCAGACGGTCGTGACCCAGGACCTCGTCGCGGTGATCGAGGAATTGTCCGGACGTTCCTACGACCGCTTCTTCAACCAATGGGTCTACCACGCCCACCATCCCGAACTGACCGTCAGCTACAGCTGGGACGAAACTACCAAACTCGCAAAAGTGTCCGTTCAACAGACGCAGAAGACCGGCGATGACGTCCTCCTTTTCCACTTTCCTGTCACCCTGCGATTCAAGAACGGCGACCGGATCCACGATCACAAGGTCGCCGTCACCCAGAAACGGGAGGACTTCTATGTCCGCCTCAAGTCGCGCCCGGAGATCGTCCGCTTCGACCCCGACTACACCCTGCTCGCCAAGATCACCTTCAATCTGCCAACGCCCCTGCTCAAGGCGCAACTGGCCGATGAAAGCGACATGATGGGCCGCCTTCTGGCCGTGCGGCAACTCGGCGGGAAAAAGAACGCGGAATCGGTCAAACTGCTCAAGCAGGCGCTGAACAACGACCCGTTTCATGGCGTCCGGGACGAAGCCGCCAAGGCGCTCGGAGCGCAACGCACCGACGAGTCCCTCGCCGCGCTGGTCAATTCCTTGGAACAACCGGACGCCCGCATCCGGCAGGCGGTCGTCTCCGCCATCACGCGCAGCTACAATGACGCGGCTCACGACGCCATCAATGGAGTCGTCGTCAACGAGAAGAATCCGGACATCCGCACCAATGCCATCCGCGCTCTGGGCAAGTATTCCAAACCCGGCGTCAAGGCCCTACTTACAAAGCTGTTGACCGCCGATTCCTACCGCAACCGCGTCGCCGACGCCGCCATCGCCGCCATGCGCAGCCAGGATGACCCGGGCTTCGTCGGTCCCCTGCTCAAGGAGTTGCTGGACAACGAGGCGACCTTCACCCACGGCGGCTTTGCCTCGGCCCTGGGCTCCCTGGCCTTCCTCGCCCGTCACGACGAGGACAGGACCGTCGTCCGCAAGTTCATCGCCGCCCGCGTGAATCACCCCATCCAGTCGATCCAGACCGCGGCGATCAAGGCCCTGGGCGAACTCGGAGACCGACAGGCCGTCGCCATGTTGGAATCCTTCCGCAGCGACGATCCGGACGACGCCGTCGGCCAGGCCGCCGCGGCAGCCATCGCCAAACTGCAGGCGGAACAGCGCCCTTCCGCCAGCCTCGGAGCCCTGCGCGGCGAGATGTCGGACCTCCAGAAGAAGATCCGCCAACTCACAGAGCAACTCGGCGCCATGGAGAAGAAGCTCAAGGCCGCAACCTCCGAGCCGAAGAAGGACGCCAAATGAACGCCCCCGCCGCAATGACGCCTCCCGACCTCCGACGTTCGTGAGAGCCGCGGACCGCCGCCGAAGGGCGCGATTCCCGCGTCGGCGAAGTGAGGCAACGCCCCCAAAATGGTCCCCGCCAAGCGCAAGCCCGTAAAGACTTTCGCGGATTACGTCGCGATCCTGATCGCGCCGGCGCTGATCATGGCCATGGTCGGCAGCCTGGTCTTCTTTCTCCTTGAGGCCTTCGTCGGCGACGCTCTCGACGGCCGGATCGGCTCGCGTCTGCGCTGGGTGATGTTCTGGTTCGTTGTCGGCTCCGTCCTCGTCGGCCGCATCGCCGTCCAGAACGGCTCCAGCTACGCGGGCATCTACGCCTTCGGACTCGCGGCCGCGACCGGCATGTGGATCGTGAAGTTCTTTGGCTTCGCCTGGATCCCCATCTCGCTGCTCGCCCTGATCTGGTGGGCGACCCACAAACTCACCTGGGACGTCACCCTGATCGACGACGACGAGGACGCCTCCGGGAAGGGACTCCTTCAGGCCGCCGGCGTCGACCTGCCGGGCGCCGGGGCTGTCGACGCGGATGGCCAGGCCATGGTGGAGAACGATCCGGAACGCGTTCCCCTCTGGAAGCGCTTCTTCCTCAATCGGTCTGAGCGAAAGGGCAAGGCCCATTCGCCCGGAATCTGGATTGTATGGATCTCGCTGGCGGCGTTGCCCGTCTTTGGATTCGGGCAACTCGGACTCGACGAAACCTCCGGCGAGCGCCGCCTGGCCTTCATATTCCTGCTGGTCTATATCGCCGCCGCCTTGAGTCTTCTGCTCTGCGCCAGTTTTCTCGGCCTTCGCCGCTACCTGCGCCAACGCTACCTCAAGATGCCGCTCGGCGTGACCGGCTCGTGGATCACCCTCGGCGTCAGCGTCATGATTGCCACTGTTCTCGCCTGCCTCATCCTCCCCCGCCCGAACGCTTCGATGTCCCTGCCCCAGCTCATCGACAAGGTCAGCGACGCCGCACAGGAAGCCTCGGATTGGGCCTTCCTCAAGGACGGCGGCGTCGAGGATGAAGACGGCCGCAAGATCGGCGAAGGCGACGCGGCCGATCCTCAAGGCGAAAACGGCGCCGGTTCGGATGCGGGCGAGGTGAAGGAGGGAGACTCCGGCGAAGACGGTGACAAACCCGGCCCGGATATGTCCGCCGACGCAACGAAAGAGGAAGACGCCGATTCCGGGAAACCGGGGGAAGCCGGCGCCGGCTCGACGCCCGGAGCCGAGAAAGGCGACGACGGCGAGAGCCGCGCGGCGAAGGAAGGGGCCTCCGGCGAGGACGGTCAACCCGGCGGATCCGGAGAGTCGTCGGAATCCCGGGATGGCAAAGGGCCTGAGAACAATCCCGACTCCGAGAACAGCGACGCGGAACCGGACGCCCGGGAAATGGGCGAGGCGGAAGAGATCCCGGATGAAGCGCAGCCCCCGCCCGGAGAAGCATCCTCCACCGAATGGATCGGCTCCCTAGTCAAGTGGCTGATCTACCTGGCCCTGGCAACGGCCGCCGCGTGGTTCTTCTACAAGCATCGAAAGGAGCTTCTCGCCGCGCTGCGGCAATTCTGGGCCAATCTCCTCGCGCTGTTTGGCGGGAAGCCTTCGCGCAATGAGGAAGCCGAAGCGGAAGAGGAGGCGCCGGAACTGCCGCCCTTCGCCGCCTTCCAGAACCCCTTCACCGCCGGCGACGCTCATTCCCAACCGCCAGAGGAACTGGTGCGTTACACCTTCGAAGCGCTGCAGGCCTGGGCCAAGGAACGCGAACTCGAACGCCCCCCGGACCAGACTCCCCTCGAATTTGCCAGGCGCCTTGGGGCCTACATCCCCGAACTCGCACAGGAGGCCGGCCAACTCACCCGCATCTACTCCGGCTACGCCTACGCCGGCCGCATCCCGCCCGTCGACTCCCTCGCTTTCCTGCAGACGCTCTGGGCGAAAATGGGGTGACGGGGCTCCCGCCGAATGCCGCGAATCGCCTCGGCCTCCCCGAATCCCGCAGCCCTCGGCCCGGTCACTTCCGGGGCAGTTTGATCTTCTGGCCGAGCCGGAGTTTCGCCTCGTTCACGCCCGGATTGGCCCGCCGCAACGCCAGGTAGGAAACGCCGTATTCCAAGGTGATCCCGTAAAAGGTGTCCCCTTCCCCGACGACATGAAACGCCGGCCGCCCCTTAGGCGCGGCGGCGGCTTTCTTCACCGGCTTGGCGCCCCCGGCTCCTGCGCGCACGGCAGGCTCCTCCGGAACATCGGAACTGGACGCCGTCATGCGGGGCTTCGACGTTCTCGTCAATTTGTCCAACTCCTCCTGGGCCTGCGCCACGCCGCTCTCCGCCGCCTTGGCAAAATAGGTCACCGCATCCTCCTTCGAAGCCGGAACCCCGGTTCCGCGAAGATACAACAACCCCACCACATACTGGCTGACCGCATCCTCGCCGTCGTCGGCCGCCCGCTTGTACAGATCAAAGCCGCGGCTCAGGTCGCGCAGTCCGCGTCGCCGTTCAATCAGCGCCTTGCCCAACTTGACCGTCGCCTGCCAATGCTGCGGATCCGCGGCCAACGATCGCTCCAGAAAGGGTATCGCCTCATCACGCAATCCGTCCCGCAGCAACAGCTTTGCATACTCAAAATTCCCCCAGGCGCTCCCCTCCTTGCCGGCCTGACGATAGACCCCCGCGGCCTTCTCCTCCCAGCCCCGCTCCAGGTAGGCCTTCACCAACATCTTGCGCGACTCCTCGGACGTCGCCTCGGAAAGCATCTCCATCCCTTTCTGCTCCTCGCCCCCGGCGCCGCCGCCCTCCAGCAGGATGCGCCCCAGGATTTCGCGGGCTCGCGGATCCCCCTCCCCGGCCGCTTCACGAAAAAAGGCCACTATCCGCGGATCGCGCTCCGGCACGCCCTCGACCTTGTTGAAATAGAAGATGCGCAGAAAGATGACCGCCGCCGGATCCAGCGCGCGCGCCTCGCGCAAAAGCGTCCTCAGCGCCTCCTCCTTGCGGCCCGCCTTGAACAACCGCGCGCCGATCGACTCACCCGATCCCGCTCCCTCAAGCTTCGGAAACTCAACCGCCAGATCCGTCTTCCGGTAATTCTCAAACGCGCCCCGGATGGCCTTGGCGACCGCGTCGTCCGCGTCCGACTGAAACACCTTGCGCCGCAACAGCGAAAGGGTGTGCCCCGCCTCGACAATCCCCTGATCGGATGCGCGAAAAAACCACTTCACCGCCTGATCAAGATCGCCCTCGACGCCCGACGCATTCAAATGGGCGTTGGCCAGAAACAAGGCCGCCTGGGCGTCGCCGTTCTTGGCCAGGTCCCTGGCGATGATCGCGGCGTATTCGTGATCGCCCGCGGCAGCCGCGGCTTCGGCGTCCTTGAGGTCGATTCCCTGGCACGAAATCGCGGCCGCCAGCAGCGCCCAGACGCAACGCAGCCAGAACATAAACCCCGCAAAACTGGGAACGCGACAACTCACAGCTTGAACAGCTTCCTCGAATTCTCGTAGAGGATCTTGCGCTCGACCTTCTTGTTCGGCGCCAACCGGCGCAGCGTCTTCAAGGTCTGCGCGCCCTGGCATCCCGGCCCGCGGCCGATGGTGTCCTTGCAGTCGCTGCCATAGAGAAGCTGGTCCTGGTGCCGGTCCAGAAACGCGGTCGTGTGCTCCTCATCGCGCAGCAGGGCCCGCAACCCCGACCCCGCCGAATGATCGGCAAACATGTTCGGGTAATTGGACAACAATCGATCCGTGATGCCGCCGGGCGTCACCTTCGCCCCCAGGGCCGGATACAACGTCTTCTGTTCGTGTTTCTTGTCGATGTTCCCCCACCAGGTCTGCGCGTGGCCGATGAAATTCACCGTCGGGTATTTCTCCAGAATCTTGTGAAAACGCTCGAAGCCCAGGTTGTAGGTCTTGTGCTGGAAGTGCATCAGGACAGGGACCCCATATTCCTTGGCGATGTCGTAGATCATCCGCATCGGCTTGGATTCCACATCCAGGTGAAACTTCTGCTCGCCGATCCCGATCGCCCCCATCTTGAGCCACTTTTCCAGGTTCTTCCGCGCGCCCGGCATATCCGGAACCTCATTGCAGAAGAAGACCATCTCGCCAGGGAATTCCTTGGCCAGTTTCACCGCGTCCTCCGTGCCCGTGCAACGCGCGGCCAAACCGTTGGACCTCCCATCGCGCGTCGAGGGCAGATCCAAATAGGTCCCCGCCGGCAGGATGATCGTCGTGGTGATCCCCATCGCCCGCTGATGCGCGACGAACTGCTGATCCGAACGCCCGTGATACCCCGTGTGTTGATGGATATCGATGACCGGCTCCGGCTTCTCCGCCGCCAACAGCGGCTTTGCGCTTGATGCCGCCAGCGCCATCCCGGAACATGCGATGAATCTCCGTCGTGTAATCTGCGTTTTCATTCGTGCTTGATGGTTCGGATTGTTTGAGAGATTTCGCATACTGACCGCCCGCTTCATTGAATTCAAATTGGAAATGGTTATGGAATTGAAAGACGCATCCGCCATCGGGGTTCTCCTCGCCCTCGCCCTCCCCCTCGCCGCCGCCGAACCCGTCCCCGATCCCAAGGAACTTCCGCGCATTCCCGCAACCGAACCCGCCGACGCCCTGAAGACCCTCAAGGTCAAACCCGGCTTCCGCCTCGAACTCGTCGCCTCCGAACCGCTCGTCACCGATCCCGTCTCCCTGTCCTTCGACGCCGACGGCCGACTCTACGTGGTCGAGATGCGCGGCTATTCCGAACGGCGGACCGATTCCCTCGGCCAGATCCGCCTGCTGGAGGACACGGACAACGACGGCAGGATGGACAAGAGCACGGTCTTCGCCGCCGGCCTCAACTGGCCAACCGCCGTCTTCTGCTACGACGGCGGCGTGTTCGTCGGCGTGACGCCCGATCTCTGGTTCATGAAGGACACCAACGGCGACGGCGTGGCCGACCTGAAGAAGATTGTCTACACCGGCTTCGGAACCGACCGCGAACGCCTCAACGTCCAAGCCATGTTCAACAGCTTCCGCTGGGGACTCGACAACCGCATCCATGGCGCCACCGCCAGCAACGGCGGAACGGTCAGCAATCCCAACGACAAGGACGCCAAGCCCATCCGTGTGCGCGGCCGCAACTTCGCCTTCAATCCCCGGACCATGGAATTCATCGCCGAAGATTCCACCGCGCAGCACGGGATGAGCTTCGACGACTGGGGACGCAAGTTCGTCTGCAGCAACAGCAGCCACCTGCAGGCGATCATGTACGACGCCGCCTACGCCGGCCGAAACCCGCATTACACCATGCCCAGCCCCCGCATCAACGCCGCCGCCGATGGAGCCGCCGCCGAGGTCTTCCGCATCAGCCCGGATGAGCCCTGGCGCATCGTCCGCACACGTTGGCGCGTGACCGGCGCCGTTCGGGGCGTGGTCGAAGGCGGCGGCCGCGTCTCCGGCTACTTCACCGCGGCCACCGGCGTCACCCTCTTTCGCGGCAACGCCTATGGCGACGACTTTGTCGGCAACGCCTTCATCGGCGACGCCGGCAGCAACCTCATCCACCGCAAACGCATCGCCTACAACGGCGTCCAACCCATCGGCCGCCGCCCCTCCGACGAACAGGACGTTGAATTCATCGCCTCCAGCGACAACTGGTTCCGCCCCGTGCAATTCGCCAATGCGCCCGACGGGTGTCTCTGGATCGCCGACATGTATCGCGAGACCATCGAGCATCCCTGGTCGATCCCCGAGTCGATCAAGAAGCATCTCGACCTGAACAGCGGCAACGACCGCGGCCGGATCTGGCGCATCGTTCCCGAGGGATTCAAACAACCCTCAAAACCCAACCTCAAGAACGCCTCCACGAAAGAACTCATCGCCGCCTTGGCGCATCCCAACGGCTGGCATCGCGACACCGCCGCGCGCCTGCTGTTCGAACGTCAGGACAAGGCCGCCGTCGCGCCGCTCGAAAAACTCGCCAGGGCCTCGAAATCCGCCGCCGGCCGCCAGCATGCGCTTCACGCCCTCAACGGCCTTGGCGCGCTGAAACTCAAACAGGTCGAGAAAGCCTTGAGCGACAAGAACCCCCATGTCCGTCGCCACGCCCTGAAACTGCTTGAGAACCCGGATTACCCGACCGACGGAATCGACTGGCGGTTGGTGGTCGAGCTTGCGGACGACCCCGACCCCGGCGTGCGGTTCCAACTCGCATTCACGCTGGGCGTCTGCGAGCACGACCTCAAGAACGAGGCCCTGGCCGCTTTGGCCCTGAAGGGCGGCGGAGACAAGTGGATTCAAGCGGCCATCATGAATTCCACCGGCGACGACGCCGACTCGCTTTTCAACCTCCTGTCCTCCGCCCCCTCTGTCTCCGCATCAACCGCCGGAACCGCCTTCCTCAACCAACTCACCGAAATGATCGGCCGGCGCAACCGCAAGGGCGAACTCGCCGCTGTCGCCGGACACATCACATCGACAAAGGATCGCCCCCTGGCCTTCGGGTTGCTCCGCTCACTCCATTCCGGGCTGGCCCGCAGCCGAAGTTCATTGACCAAGGCCGGACTGCTCACGCAGCTCGCGCCAGTCTTCGAAGAGGCTTCAACCATGCTCACAGCAAGCGGATCCAGTCCAAGCGATCGCGCCTCGGCCGTCACAGCGCTCGGCATCCGTGAAGCAAACGGGAGCGCCGCGCTCTCCTCATTTCTCCTTTCCAGGAAGCCGCCTTCCGAATCGGAATCCATCGCGGCCCTGAACGCGCTTGCGTCC
>JAYPGD010000227.1:0-341 GCA_038126655.1 Verrucomicrobiales bacterium | reverse complement strand
TGCGTCCCATGACAACGCCAAGGCGTGGAGGGCAATCGCCGACGCTGCCGCCCGCTTCCCCGCCCGGGTCCAATCCGAAGCGATCCGCGTCATGCTCTCGCGGTCAAACGGCGCCCGCGTGCTCGTCGAAACCCTGGCCTCAGGCAAACTCCGCCCCTCTGCGCTCAGCGCCGGACAGGTCCAGTCGCTGCGCAAGCACCGGACAAAAGCCATCCGCGACCTCGCCGCCCGGGCCCTGGGAGCCCCGCCCTCCGCCAACCGCCAGTCGGTCGTCGATTCCTTCCTCCCCGCCATGCGCCTCACGGGCAAGGCCGCCAACGGAAAGGCCCTTTACCAACAAC
>JAYPGD010000226.1:7143-9323 GCA_038126655.1 Verrucomicrobiales bacterium | reverse complement strand
ATGTTCCCGTAGAATCGTCCGGCATAGAAGAATTTCGCAGGAATGACGACTTTGCCAGAGCGATCAAAATACCCCCATTTTCCCGCTTCCTTGAATCGGTAGAGCGGCGCCGGAAGGTCCTCTGCGTCGGGCGACGTCCATGCAACGAACCCGAGCGATCCGATGGCCGCGGCCAAAACGTAAGATTGAATCCCCCCCTTTCAACATGCTCGGAAAGGGTATCAGGACAGCACGGGGGCTCAAGCCGTGAAACGACGAACCTACAAGCCGTGCTTCGCTACGCTCGCAGGCTGAGAAATGGCAATGCCGACCGTCGCGCCGTGGCCTCTTTGCGATGGCGGACAGGGTTGCCGCCCCGGTTCGACATTGTTGGTCCCATCGGCGCACATAGGCGTCAAGTCGAGGGGCAGCCGCGCCCCTGTCGGGGCGCAATCCTTTGTGTTGGCCTTTCCGGAGGTTTCATCCTCGGGTCCACGGGTTTAAAGGAGATTTCGCCCCGAAGTGGGCGATGCGCGGGCGTTTCAGTGGATCAACCGTCAGTTCAACTTCTCGCGCCTTCTTGCGCCTTTTTGCGGCCCTCAATTCAGGAATCTGAAATCGACGCAGGCGAAGAGGGACTGGCAGAGGTCGGTGAGCTTGGCCAAGGCGTCAGTGTCCTTGAGGTCGCCGATGAAGTTCGAGGCCAGTTTCAGTTCCTCCGCGGTGGGCGGGCGGTTCAAGGCGAGTTCGTAGGCGAGATTCACGCGGTCCTTTGCAGACTTGGCGTCGACTTGGAGAATGCGTTTGGCCAAGGCGGCGGAGCGGTCGCGGACAAAGCCGCTGTTCATCAGGTAGAGCGATTGCGTCGGCACGGCGCTGGCGGAGCGATTGCCGGCGACCATGTTGGGATTGGCGAAGTCGAACACCTCGAAGATGTCCTCCAGGTTGTTGCGGAAGACGGGGGAGTAGAGGCTGCGACGGGTTCCCTTGAATTCATAATCAAACTCGGAGCGCAGGCCTTTTGGGATGGTCTTGCCGCCCTGCTTGATGTCGAGTTCGCCGCTGATGAAAAGCATGCCGTCGCGGATGGCCTCGGCGTCGAGTCGGCGGCGGTTGGCGTGGCTGAGCCAGAAGTTATCGGCGTCGTCTGCAGCCTTTCCGCCGGAGAGTTGGTAGACGCGCGAGAGCATGATGCGCTTGATGGTCTGCTTGACGGACCAGTTGTTGTCCATGAAATCGATGGCCAACCAATCGAGCAATTCGGGGTGGGTGGGAGCGCGGCCGGTCGTGCCGAAGTTGTCCGGGGTGGCGACGATGCCGCGGCCGAGCAGGTGCCGCCAGATGCGGTTGACCATGACGCGGGCGGTGAGGGGATTGTCGCGGCTGCCGAGCCAATCCGCGAATTCGAGTCGACCGCTCGCCTGCTTGGGGATCTTGGGGAGCGGCGCGTCCTTGAGGCTGGCGACCTGGAGGAAGCCCCGCGGCGTCTTGGCTCCCAGCTTGTGGATATCGCCGCGCACGGCCATGAAATAATCGCCGGCGTCCTCGGCCTCCTTGACGGACATGGCCTTCTCGCGGGCCGGAAGCTTGGCGCGCTTGAGGCGTTTGACATGGGCCTCGAGATCATCGCGTTCACGGCGCTTGGCCAGGAGTTCCTTCCGGACCTCGGCGATTTCCGCGAGTTGGGCCTCACGGACTTCGAGTTCCTCGACGTTCAGGAATTGTACGGCGTCGGCGATGACGTATTTGCCCTCGGTTCCTTCATTGGAAATCGTCACTGAGGCGGTCTGGCCTTTTTCGAAGCGGAAGCGACCCAGTGTCTTGAACAGCTTGTCGTGCTCGGCGGGTTCCTGTTCGTTGACGATGATCGTGGAATTGCCGTCGGCGTGCTGGATGGTCACCGGGGCGTTGGTTGCGCGTCGGACATTCGAGCAGTGCGACATGCGCACTTCCCAGAGGCCGGACTTGGGCAGCTTGGTCTCGTAGATGATCTTCTTCTCCCCCTTGCCCTCCTTCATGTCGTGGATGTAGCTGTAGCCGACGTGGGGCGGGGTGTGGGTGGATTGTTGCCACTGGCCGATGACGCGGGCCTCGGTGTCGTCGATGATAATGCCGTGCAGGTCGGCCGTGTCGGCGACGATGTATTTGACCAGTTTCTCGTTGTCGACCTCGCCGGGCTTGTGGGTGTTGGCGAGGACATT
>JAYPGD010000226.1:0-7133 GCA_038126655.1 Verrucomicrobiales bacterium | reverse complement strand
TGTTTCGGGTTGTTGGGCCGAAAGGGGGATGAATTGCGCGGCGTCGGCGATGACCACGCCATCGGAGCCTTTGTTGGAAACTTCGACGTAGCCGGTCGCGCCCTTGGCGAGGGTGAAATGCCCGAGCGAATGCCAGAGTCCGTCGATCTCAGCCGGCTTGCGTTGATCGACCTTGACGCTCTTCACGCCGTCCTCGGTGACGATGTTGATCAGGGCGTCGGAGGCACGGTTGCCGGAGTGAGCCCAGGATATCCGGATCTCGTAGATTCCGGTGGCGGAGATCCTTGGGCGGAAGCGGACGTGCTTGTGTCCGCGGAATTGCTGGGAGTCGTGAATGTAGCTTTCGCCGAACCATTTGCCGGTCGAGGTGGAGCTGGTCCAGTCGCCCTTCAGTTCGGCCTTGGTGTCGTCGATGACGATGCCATCAAGACCCGAGGCGGCGGATGAACTCGCGCCCCTTGGTTCGGTTGCTGTCTTGAGTTCCTTGATCCGGGCGTCCAGCGGCTTGATTTCCTCCTTGATGGCGGCGAGTTCCTTTTCCGCCTTGTCGATGACGGCGTATTGTCTCTCGATCTCCGGTTCCAACGGGAGGAAGCGCGTCTCCCAACCGGAGACATTGCCCGGAACCAGCGAATCGGTGCTGCGGAAGATTCCGGCCAGGGCGTAGTAATCCCGCATCGGGATGGGGTCGAACTTGTGGTCGTGGCATCGCGCGCATTCGACGCTCATGCCGAGCATGGACTTGCTGATGACGTTCATCTGCTCGTCGACGACCTCCATGCGGAGGAGTTCCTTGTCCTGGAGTTCGTAATTGATGGCGCCGAGGAGGAGGTAGCCCGTGGCGGTGATCTGGTCGGCGCGCTCCTCGCGTGAATCGGAGGTCATCAGGTCGCCGGCAATCTGTTCGCTGATGAATTGGCTGTAGGGCTTGTCCTGGTTGAAGGAGCGGACGACGTAATCCCGGTAGCGCCAGGCGTCAGGCATGATGAGCGCCCGTCCGCCGCCGCTGGATTCGGCAAAGCGCGCGACGTCCAGCCAATGCCGCCCCCAGCGTTCGCCGAAGTGCGAAGAGGCGAGGAGGTTGTCGATGACCCTTTCAAAGGCGTTGGGTGAATCGTCCTTGAGGAAGGCCTCGATGTCCGCCGGCTTGGGCGGAAGTCCGGTCAGGTCAAACCAGGCGCGACGAATGAGGGAGCGCTTGTCCGCGTCGGAGGCGGGCGTGAGTTTCTTTTCCTCGAGCTTGGCAAGAATGAAGCGGTCAATCTCGGTGTGTGGCCAGGCGGTGTTTCGGACCTTGGGCAGCGGATGCCGGACGGGCGGTTGGAAGGACCAGAATTCGCGGCCCTTCTCGATGTCGATCTCGGACTTGGCGACGGCTTCCCCTTCGGTCCGGGGATCGGGCGCGCCCATGGCGATCCACTTCTTGAAGGCCTCGATTTCGAGCGGGGCGAGCTTGCCCTTGGGGGGCATCTGGAGGTCCTTGTCCTCGTAGCTGACCGAATGGAACAGCAGGCTTTCCTCGGGCTTGCCGGGAACGATGGCGGGTCCGGTGTCGCCGCCGGTCTTCCAGCCGGCCATGTTGTCGAGCCGGAGGCCGCCCTTGATCTTCTTCTCAGCCGAATGGCATTCGTAGCATTTTTTGATCAGCAGGGGGCGGATCTTGGATTCGAAGAAGGAGAAGCCCTCGCGGGCCTGGGCGTCCGGAGCCGCAACGAACAGCAGGGCAATCGTCGCGAGAACAAGCCCACGGATGGCAGAGCCTACCCACGGATGAGGAGAAGGAGATCCGTGGGTCGGCTTTGCCATCCGTGGGGTGACTCCGGTATCTTGCGCCAGATGCGTGAACATTGTTCGGAGCGATGTCTTTCGCGCTTTCTTCATGAATCGAAATACTGATAGTCTTGTCGCTGATCCTGAATTTCAACCCAGAATCCAACCATTCAACATGACCAAGCGGATACAATTCTCATTCATCCTTCTTTTCGTTGTCGTCGTTTCCCAGGCCGCCCAACGCAGCGATGAACCCCGGCCGCTCTACATCGAGGGCTATGCGGGAGCCTTGAGCTATGCGCCCGGCGATGAATTGACCCTGCACGCCTCGACCAGCGCCGCGAATTTCTCAGTGGAGATCGTGCGCTATGGAGCTGAGCGCAAGGTCGTGTATTCGAAGAAGAACATCCCGGGCGCGGAGCAGCCGATTCCGGAGAACGCCTCGTCGCACGGCTGCAAGTGGGCCCCGTCGTTCAAGCTGAAGATCCCGACGGATTGGAAGACGGGGTATTACGAGGCCTTCTTCCGGGTGGAGGATCGCGGCGGCAAGTTCATCCAACGCAACCGCCGCACGGCGGAGAGCGGGTGCTACTTCGTGGTGCGTCCGGCCGAGCCGGGCAAGGACACGAAGATCCTGCTGCAACTCGCGGTGAACACCTACAACGCCTACAACAACTGGGGCGGCTCCAGTCTCTACGCCTACCACGGCCGAGCCAAGCTGCAGGGGAATCGCGTCTCCTTCGACCGGCCGTCGTCCAGTCTGTTCGGTCGGTGGGAACTTCAGTTTGTGCAATGGGCGGAGAAGGCCGGCTACAAACTGGACTACGCTTCCAACATGGATCTGGAATTGCGCCCGGAGATACTGAAGAACTACCGTCTCGTTCTCAGCGTGGGGCATGACGAATACTGGTCCTCTCCCATGCGCGACAGCCTGGAGGCCTTCATTGCGGAAGGCGGCAACGCGGCCTTCTTCAGCGGCAACTCGGTCTGTTGGCAGGTGCGCTGGGAGGCGGAGGACCGCGCGCTTACCTGTTGGAAACAATGGTTCAACTGGGATCCGATCTATCCCGAGTTGGACAAGCGGCCCCTGCTTTCCACGCTTTGGAGCCATCACCTGGTTGGCCGTCCCGAGAATCAACTGACCGGCGTCGGTTTTCTGCATGGCGGTTATCACAAGAGTCACGGGCAGTTGATGGACGGCCCGGGCGCCTATAAGGTGCATCGTCCGGACCACTGGGTTTTTGCGGGCACGGATTTGAATCGCGGGGACGAGTTCGGGGGCAAGGACACGATCGTCGGTTATGAGTGCGACGGCTGTGAGATCGAATGGCGCGACGGACTGCCCTATCCGACCTTCAAGGACGGCACGCCGAAGACCTTTACCATTCTGGGCACGTGCCCCGCGCGCTGGGCTCCGGGGGACAGCTTTTGGTATGGGAAATGGCCGGGGCCGGATCACACGGGCAATGCGGTCATGGGCGTTTATACGAGCGGGAAGGGAGGCACGGTCTTCACCTGCGGCAGCACGGACTGGTCGCACGGACTGCGCGGCAACGACGCCAAGGTGATTCAGATCACGCGGAACGTGCTCGATCGATTGGGGAAATGAATGGGGAGCCATGGCAAGGAATTCCAGACGAGGCTTCGTGCGCCGGGTGGCGGCCGGCGCTTTGACTGTCGCCGCCGGCGCGCCGGGGCTGTTGGCGGCCGAACAACGGTCCAAGGCGCACCGCGTCACGATCGCGCAACTTCGGGTGACTCGCTCCGTTGAAGACAACCTCGCGCGGATGAAACCGGCTTTTGCGAAAGCGGCGGGGGACAAGGCTCAATGGCTGCTGTTTCCCGAGGGCATGTTGAGCGGCTATACCGGTGATTTCGATCAGGGGGAAGTCGCCGCAGCGTTCGCTGAATGAGTCGAATTGACCAGGAAAGCGGGGATCGCGGCGCTGATCGGAACCAGTTGGAAAAATGCGGACGGCAGCGTGGAGAACCAGGTGCGGATGGTGGATTCGGACGGCGGGGTTTTGGGAGCCTACGCCAAGCGTTGTCTGACCTATGGCGACGCCAAGTGGGCGAGGCCGGGAGCCGGCGACCTGGTGTTCTCGGCGAATGGCATCAGGTTTGGCGCGCTTATCTGCAACGACCTGTGGGTGACGCCCGGGTTCACCGATGGACCCGATCCGCGGCTTACGCTGCAACAGTCGCGCCTGGGCGCGCAGGTGATCTTTCAGGCCATTCATTCAGGCAGTTCGCAATAATACCGGAGCTACCATGAATCCAATCTCTTCACGCGCGCGGCGGAGGCAAAGTGTCCGATCGTCACCTGCAACGCGTTCGCCAAGCCTGAGGTGAATGCAACGTCCGGCGTGGTGGGAGCCAATTTCGAATACCTTGAAGCGCTGCCGCGCGATCGGGAGGTGATTGAGACCGTGGCGTTTGCGCCGGCGTCGCGCGGGTGAAGACCGCGAATCGATGTGAACGATTGGTCCGGCGGCGATTTCAGCGCCGTTCAAGTCCGCGCGCGTCCGTCGTTCCTCATTCCTGACTCGATCGATTCCGCCCAATCGAGAGCCGCTTTCAGATTTGGCGTGCGTCAGGTTGTCGGTTCAGGGCATTCTGATCCGAACCCGTCCGGCTGCGCCGGACAGGACGCAAACATTGGAGGCGTTCTTGATTTTGTTTCGCAGGTCAATCATGGCGCCCGTGGTTTCATTGTGAATCCGACAAAGCAACAGCAAGCGGTGATCGCCCGGGATGTGCGTCCGGGAGAGATCCTTCTGGTCAACGCCTACGCGGGATCAGGAAAGACGACCACGCTGGAACTGGTCGCCTAGGCGCGGCCCGGACACCGGTTCCTGTATCTCTGCTTCAACCGGGACAACGCCGAGAAGGCTCGACGGAGTTTTCCGGAGAATTGTGAATGCCGCACGGTTCATTCGCTGGCCTGGCGGTCCGTCGGACGGCAGCACACAAGGATTGGGCAGTTGCGGCCGCGCACGGTTATGGAACTGTTCGGTCTGTCGGCCCCGCACCTGGCGGTTTACGCGATCAATACCTTGAACGCCTACCTTCATTCGGAGGACGAGGAGCTCGGTTCGCGTCATCTTGAGATTCCCATGAGAACGCCGGTGTCCATCCGGAATCTTATCCTCCGGGTGGCGGGGAAGATCTGGGATCGGATGCGCGATCCCGAGGACGAGGAACTGCCCATCAGCCACGATGGCTACCTCAAGCTGTGGGCGTTGGAGGAGCCGGCGATCGAGGATTATGACGTCCTCCTGCTCGATGAGGCCCAGGACACCAACCCTGTCACCTTGAAGCTGCTTCTCGATCAGGTGGAGAGACGTTCGGCCGGGTTGATTCTCGTCGGCGACACGCATCAGGCCATCTACGCCTGGCGGCACGCGATCAACGCCATGGAAAGCGTGCGCCAGCGCGCCGACTTCCGCCTGCCGCTCTCGGAAAGTTTCCGCTTTGTTCCCGGAATCGCCGCTGATGCCGATGTCGTGCTCAACCGGCTCAAGAACGATCCCGTGAAACTGGTCGGGCGCGGTTCGGCGGATCGCAAGCCCTCGGAGTATGCGGTGTTGGCCCGCGCCAACGCCAGCCTGATCGAGGCCGCCATAGAGAAGGCGCGGACGGGCATGCCGATTCATTTCGCTGCGACCAAGGGCGAGGAATCCTGGGATCCCTGGGTTCCCTACAAGTTTCAGATCACCTTGGACACCTATCATCTCTGGCGCGGCCGGCCGGGGGCGGTGAAAGATCCCTACATGAAGAAATTTCGCTCCTTTTCGGAAATCGAGGAGCATGCCCGCGGCGAGGGAGAAGAGGGGAATGGCCGTGATGTCGAACTGGGCCTCCAGACTCAGCTCGTCAAGAAGCACGGCGACGAGATTCCGGCTCTCCTGGAACTGCTGCAGAGGCGGTCCGAGGGGCCCGACAAGGCGCGGTTGACCTTCAGCACCGCGCATCGGGCCAAGGGGTTGGAATGGGACTGCGTCCGCCTGCTCGACGATTTCATCGATCCGACCGACAGGAAACTGCTGGAGAACCTCGATCGGCGCGAACGCGACGAGGAGTTCAACATCCTCTATGTCGCCATCACCCGCGCGCGGTTGAGGATCAAGTATCCGGCCAAGCTGCTCGACTGGATTCAGGAGCATTCGCGAATGACGGGCGAAGCGTCGCATCGCTTTCCGGCGGATGATCTTTCGGAGGCGGATGATCTTTCGGCAAAGGAGGAGCCCCGGGAAAGGCGGGAAGCGTCAGAACCGGGGAAGGCGCGAAGCGGGGTGGATAAAACGGCGGGGCGGAAGAGCGCGGCGAGGCGGCAAACCGCCGAAACCCGGGGCTCCCGGTCGCCGCTCGCGGTTCTTTCGGCGATTTCGAAGCAGGTCGCCGCGCTGCCCTTGAAAAAGCAGACGGCAAGTCTGCATCCGAATCTGCAGGACGCGCGCCGACAGCATCCCCGGGCCTTCGAACCGTGGAGCGACGAGGAGGACGAACTGCTGCGGTTGGCCTGGTTGGCGACGCGGGACGGGGCGCGGCTGGCCCGCGCATTCGGCAGGAATATCGGCGGGATCACCGCGCGCACTGAGCATCAGGGCTTGGAGTGAGCCGGTTTCAGTGACGGGACCGGTTGCCCCGGTTCTTCATGAATGGATTTCATTCAATCGTGACATGGTCCCGCTTGCGTTGCTCCACTTCGGCGCCTAACGTCCGGCTCCGCAGATTGGGAAAGAAACGCGATATGGATCTTAAGAAAAGCATTGGTCTGGGCGTGGAGCACACGGCGGAAAGCCGTTGTGAGCTGCTGCGCTACATCAACCTGAAACTGGCGTCGCTCGGGCAACCCGTGGTGAACTCGGACGACGACGAATCGGCCCTGTCCACCATGATCGAGGGGCTCCTGTCGCATCATCGGGAGTCGGCGCGTCTTCTGTCCAACTACCTGCCGCCGGCGGATTGGCGCATCCAGCGTTTTCTGGAGGAATACCTGGGGGAGGCGCCCAAGGATGTGAAGCTTCCTTCGCAGACACTGTCGCTCGACCGGCACGGCATTGCCCGCGAACTGTCCCTGCCGGCAAAGAGCGATTATTGCCGGTCGGACATTGTGGAGTCGTATCGTCTCAAGCAGGGGGCGCTGCACAATCCGAAGAGCGACCGCCGCACGACCAAGGGCAGTTTCCACATCGCCGATGGAGGACTGCCGGTTCCGGATGACAAGATCGAGGTTCCCAACAAGGCCTTCGCCGAATTGCTCAAGGTCGCCTTGGATCCGCCGAAGGATCTGCTGCAGTTGCCGATCACCGCGGATCAGGAGGAGCGCGCGGAGTTGTTTGTGTCGTTGTTGTTGCGGC
>JAYPGD010000225.1:6568-9335 GCA_038126655.1 Verrucomicrobiales bacterium | reverse complement strand
GCTCGCCGAGGTAGAAGCCCTGGTCGGAGGAGTAGATGACGATGGTGTTCTTCGCCAGGCCGGACTCGTCGAGGTAATCCAACACCCGCCCCACCCCGTCGTCGACCGCCTGCACGCTCTTCAGATAATCGGTGATGTAGCGTTGATACTTCCACTGCACGATCTCCTTCTCGCTCAGTTCGCCCGCCTCCATCTGCTTGATGAAGGCCTCGTTGCGCGGCCCATACCAGGCGTCCCAGGTCTTCTTCTGCGCCTCGGTCATCCGCTCGTATTCGCGATTGGGCAGGTTGCCGAAATGCTTGGGGAACCGGCTCTTGCCATGAAACTTCATGTCGTGCCCCCAATACATGTGGTTGCTGACCGACATCTCGTTCTCCTTCAACAAGCGACTGCGACCGCCATAGACGTCGAACAGGGAATCCGGCTCCGGAACAGGCTTGCCCTTGAAAAGATCGAAATGCCGCGGATGCGGCGACCAGTTGCGATGCGGCGCCTTGTGCTGGCACATGAGGATGAAGGGCTTGTCCGGATTGCGGTCGTTCTTCAGCCAGTTCAGCGCGAGGTCCGTGATGATGTCCGTGCAGTAGCCCTCGTAGCGCCTGCGCTTGTTGTCCATCTGGATGAAGTCCGGATTGTAGTAGTTGCCCTGCCCCGGAAGGATCTCCCAGTAATTGAAGCCGGTGGGATTGCTGCGCAGATGCCACTTGCCGACCAACGCCGTCTCGTAGCCCGCGTTCTGCACCATCTTGGGAAACGTCCCCTGCGATCCGTCGAAGAAATCGCCATTGCGCCGGAAACCATTGATGTGGCTGTGTTTGCCCGTGAGGATGCAGGCCCGCGACGGCCCGCAGATCGAATTCGCGCAGAAGGAATTCCGGTAGATCGCCCCCTCCTTCGCCAACCGGTCAATGTGCGGCGTCCGGTTGATCTTGGAACCCAACGCGCCAATCGCCTGCACCGCGTGGTCGTCGGAAAAGATGAAGACAATGTTGGGACGGCGGGAGGCCGCATTCGCCGCCATCACGATGACAAAAAGGAACAGGAGGACTACACGTTTCATGGCGCCCGGAGTGTAGGGAAACAACGAAGCCGGGAAAGCCCCAAATCCCGGACAACGGGAAGCAAACCCGCCCCCTTTCGACAGGGCATATGCATGAGCTTCAAAAGCAATTCCCAAAGGCATGTTGTAGGGTGCGCTGTGTCAGCGCAGACGACGGCTGTCGCAGGATTGTTCCGCTTTTCGGCTGAAACAGCCGACCCTACACCCGTGAAGCTGTTGCAATTGCCGTTCATGCGTAAAACCGCCCCTTTTCGATTCCATTTGCCCCCAGCCCGGAGCAGAAACGGGACGAATCCCGTCGAATTCATCGATTGTCCGGGTTTTGAGGCAAGTTTCCGGCCATTTTCCGGGGCAAGGCCTACAGATTGTGCATTGTGAATAACTTCCTACCATATGTTGCGGTTTTCCTCTTTACTCGATCTGAGGAATCTCGTTTTCTCTGACGCGACATGTATTTGAAGAAATTGACCGCTCTAGGTTTCAAGTCCTTCGCAGACAAGATCTCGATGGATTTCAAACGGGGAATTACGTCCATTGTGGGGCCGAATGGCTGTGGGAAGTCCAATGTGGCGGACGCGATTCGTTGGGTGTTGGGCGAGCAATCGGCCAAGGCGCTTCGCGGCAGCGGGATGCAGGACGTCATTTTCAGCGGCACGGACAAGCGCAAGCAGCTGGGCATGGCCGAGGTGTCGCTGACCTTGGGCGACGTGGATTCCGAGCATCTCAAGGCGGCGGGCGTGGAGATCGCCTACAGCGAGGTGACGGTGACGCGGCGGGTCTTCCGCGACGGGGGGAGCGAGTATTTCATCAACAAGACGCCCTGCCGACTGCGGGACATCCAGCAGTTGTTCATGGGCACGGGCGTAGGGCGCACGAGCTACAGCATCATGGCCCAGGGAAACATCACGCAGATCCTTTCCAGCAAGCCGGAGGATCGGCGGTTGATCTTTGAGGAGGCGGCCGGCATCACGAAGTTCAAGCAGCAGAAGCGCGAGGCCCTGCGCAAGCTGGAGCACACGGAGCGCAACCTGGAGCGGGTGTCGGATCTGATCCGCGAGGTGAAGCGGCAGATCGGCTCCCTGCAGCGTCAGGCGGGCAAGGCCCGGCGCTACCAGAAATTTGAAACGGAACTGAAGCACCTGGACACCCAGCTGGCGCGGCATCGCTTCGATGTGCTGCAGGGGGAAATCTACCAGAAGAAGTCTGAGCTGGAACAGTTGCGCGGTGATATCGAGTCGGCCTCGGAAGGCGCCTTGAAGGCGGAGAACGAGATCGCGCAGATGCGTTCGCGCCTGATAGAGCTGGAGCAGGAGATCAACAAGACCCAGCAGCGCGGCATGGAATTGAAGGCGGCTGTCGAACAGAACGAGGCGGCGATCCGGCACAACCAGGAGCGCATGCAGGAGCTGGAAGACCAGAACAAGCAGGCGCTGGAGGAGATCTCCAAGTCGGAGGAACGGCGCCTGGCGGCCGAGGAGGAGCTGGTGTCCGTCAATGAGAGGCTCGCCGGCGCCGACACGGAATTGGCGGCTTATCGCAAGGAACTGGATGGCAAACGCGAGGCCGTGCAGCGGATCGAGGTGGACATCGCCGCCAAACAGGAGGAACTGAGGGGAGCGCAGTCGAGAAGCTTCAGCGCCGCGCAGGAATTGACGCGCGTGCGCAACGAGGCCAATGCGCTCGATCTCCAGATGCGCGGCAATGTCG
>JAYPGD010000225.1:0-6558 GCA_038126655.1 Verrucomicrobiales bacterium | reverse complement strand
CGTGCGCCACGAGAAACTCTCCGCGGAGAAGGTCCAGCTTGAGGAGGAGCGGGCGCGCCTGGAGCAGCGCCTGAAAGACTTCTCGGCCAGCGTCGAGGAGGAAAAGAAGAATGCGGCCAACAGCCGCGGCACGGTGGAGGAACGCCAGAAGCGCCTGAAGGAGCTGGAGACCGAACTGGCCGAAGCGACCAAGACATTGGACGCGCTCACCACCCGCCAGGCCGAGATGAAATCCCGGCTGAATGTGCTGGAGCAACTGCAGGAATCGCACGAGGGCTTCGACGAGGGAGCCCTGGCGGCGCTGAAACAGAACGGCGCGGCGCTGGGCACGTTGACCGACAAGATCCGCGTCTCAGACCGCTACGTGACGGCGATCGAATCGGCTTTGGGTCGGAATCTGCAGCTGGTGCTCACCGACGACGCCGAGGCGGCGCGGGGCATTGTGGCGGAATTGACCGCCAGCAGGTCGGGACGCGCGAGCATCGCCTCGCTGGGACTGCGCACGATCGCGGAGGCGAGCGACGAGACCTTCATCTCGCCCAACGGGTTTGTCCCGGCGGACGGCGTGGCCAAGCCGGAGCCGGCGTTGAGTCTCGTGGATAGCGATGCCGCGACCCAACCGCTGGTGAAGAGCCTCCTGGGGCACACCTTTGTCGTGGAGGACCTGGCGACCGCGACGGAATACTGGAACCAGAAGCCGGGCATCAACGATTTCGTCACCTTGGACGGCGATCTGCTGGATCGCCACGGCGTGTATACGGGCGGAACGCAGAACGGCAATGGCGGCGCGGTTTCATCCGTCCTGGCCCGGAAGAACCAGATCGAGGAACTGCGGACCCAGTTGGCCGAACTTCAGACCCAGGTGGACGAGGCCAGCCGGAAGAAAGGCGGCCTCGCCGGCGAGCAGATCGAACTACAGGCCAGCCTCCACGAGGCGCAAAGCCAGTTGCGCCGGCAGGAAGTCGAGATCGCGACGCGCGAGGGCGAGCATAACGTCCTGCAGAATTCGCTTCGCGTGCTCCACCAGAAGATCGACACCGTGGTCTACGAGATCCAGAGCCTTGGCGAGCAGGACAGCGAGGGCAAGGAGAAGCGGGAGAAACTGTCGACCAGCATCGCGGAGCTGGAGAAAAAGGACGAGGACCTTCAAAAATCCGTGGAACGCCTGAACGGCGAGGTGGACGACCTGCGGCAGAAACGCGAGGAAGCCAACGGCGTCCTGACCGAGGCCAAGGTGGAACTGGCCACCAAGGAGGAAAAGGTCGCTTCGTTGCGCAATCAACAACAGCCCCTGCAGGTGCGCATCGGCGAACTGAAACAACTGGTCGAGCGACGCCGGAACGAAATCTCCTCCTTCTCCGACCGGGCGACCAAGGCCGAGACCGAGGTGGCGCAGGCCCGGCAGAAGATCGATTCACTCCGCCATGAACGGGACGAGGTCTCCGAGAAACAAAACGGGCTGACGACGCAGCGGGCCGCGCAGGAAGGCGACCTCCAGATGCGCGAGGAAGGCCTCAAGGAAAACCGGCGCAGGCTGGAGACGAACCAGGAGCGGCGAAGCGCGTTGGACGTCGAACTCGCCGAAAAGAACATGACCGCGCAGAACCTGATCGAACGCGTGCAGCAGAAGTATCAGTTGAACCTGGAGGAAGTGCGCGGCGAGTGCATCACGATCACCTGGGCGGACGCCGGTCAGGCGACCTTGGAAACGGTTTCACCCGATGAACTCGAATCCCAGGGAATGACAACCAACTGGGAGGATGTGGAGAAGCAGGTCGGCCTGCTGCAGGAGAAACTTGATTCCATGGGCCCGGTGAATCTGGTCGCCATCGAGGAATACGAGGAGACCGAGCAGCGTTATGAATTCCTGACCAACCAGCACGACGACCTCGTTTCGGCCAAGACGGAACTGATGAACGTCATCTCGCGCATCAACACCCAGACCAAGGAGATGTTCACCGAGACCTTCGAGAAGATCCGCGAGAACTTCCAGGGCATGTTCAAGGAGATCTTCAACGGCGGCAAAGCCGATCTCATCCTGGTCGACAAGGAGAACGTCCTCGAGAGCGG
Source organism: Verrucomicrobiales bacterium (assembly GCA_038126655.1). Lineage (GTDB taxonomy): Bacteria > Verrucomicrobiota > Verrucomicrobiia > Limisphaerales > JAYPEY01 > JAYPEY01. Next base: position 4,488 of record JAYPGD010000225.1, on the reverse strand, counting down.
CATCGACATTGTCGCGCGCCCCCCGGGCAAGAAACTGCAGGGCATCTCACTGTTGTCCGGCGGCGAGCAGACCATGACCGCGGTGTCGCTGTTGTTCGCGATCTACCAGGTCAAACCCAGCCCCTTCTGCGTGCTCGACGAATTGGACGCCCCGTTGGACGAGTCGAACATCAACCGCTTCATCGCAATCCTCAAACGCTTCCTCGACGATTCGCAGTTCGTGATCATCACGCACAACAAGCGCACCATCGGGATCGCGGACGTGCTCTACGGCGTGACCATGCAGGAACGCGGCGTGAGCAAGATCGTCAGCGTAAAATTCCACAAGTCCGACGACGACGTATCCCACGACCGGCCGCTGGTGCCGCCAGCGAAGTCAGGCGATGTCATGGAGACGGAGAACCAGGTTCACGACAAGGACGACACCATCGAGTTGACCGTGGCGGAATAGGCGCCCGGCCGTTTCGCGTCGAACGCCAACTGGTCAGATCACGACCGCTGCGGGGAACAAATCAGACGAGACTGCGCGCCGACGTGACCGGGCTCAGGGCGCGCCCGTGTTCAATGTCGGCGTCTCACCCGGGATCTTCCTCGTAGGCGGCGATCTTGTAGGCCGAACCGAGGCCCAGGAACAGGAAGATGATGTTGGCGACGTGCAGATTCTCGCCCATCAACGAGCCCAACAGGACAAAGAACGTCGGCATGCTGTCGCGGTATTCCGCCTCGGTCTGCTGCAGGAACTCCTCTTTCGAAGGATCGCCCTTCATGAAGGCGCTCAATTCAGGGACGATCGTCTCCTTGAACTCCTTGATGTGGGCGTCCGTCACCCGGGACTCCTCCGCGATGAACCAGCCCGTCTCGCCGGATGATCCGTCGCCCCCGGCGCTGACAGCCTCGACAAAATCGTCAAGATCCTCGATCTCCACTTCATACTCCATCCGCCAATCGGCATACAGGATGATGGCCTTCTTGATCTCCCCCTCGTTGTCCCCCCTGACCGAATCCGTCGCCGTCTTGGCGATGTTCATCTTGGCTTCATAGTCCTCCTGGGCCCACTCCTTGAAATCTGCGTCGGCCACCTCCTTCTTGAAAATAATGAAGCCGGCCAGGCCCTGGCTCAAGGTGATCGCCAAAAATGCGCTGATGGCGGCGGCGACTCCCAGTTTGTGCGCGCAATAAGGGGCGCAGAGTCGCGCCACCACGCCCACCACCGCCCCGGACAACCAGGCCAGCCAGCCGATAGAGTAACCCGTCACGACCATGGATGTGGTCCACCCCGCCAGCGCGACCACCCCGCCGATCGCCGCGCCCAGATAAGCCAATGAAAGAACACGTCAAAACCTGGATCGAGGAGCAGCGGGAGAACTTCAGACGCGGCGAAATGGAACTGGCCGTGGGGATCGTCGGCATCCTGCTCACCCTGCTGCTGGCCGCCTCGATCGGCGACGCCATCGTCATCCCCGCGCTGATCGTGTTCGGCGCCCTGATCGGCCGCGGTTGGCACAACATCCGGATCGCCCGCGCCATCGACGACCTGCACCAGGTCGTCGACAAACACGAGTCTCGCGCATCCGCGCGTGTGGTTGATTCTCGGAGTTGATCGAAGGCAGCGCGCGCTCTATTGGACAGCCATTGGAATGAGCGCCTACAAACAAGACGGAGCGCGGAATTCCTTCCGCTTCAACCTCCGATAACCCGAAGACAGGGGAATCGCCGAAGACTCTGATTTCATCCAGCGTTGAAGCGGAATGAATTCCGCGCTCCACCGCCCATTTCCCACCGCACGCCGCATCCGCCAAACGCCCTTGCCTCAATTCGGGCAAACCCGTTAGTTTCTCCGGCCGAATTCCATAATCCGCCAAATGAAGAAAATCCCGCTTTTCCTGCCCCTCCTGCTCGCCGCCTTCGCCTGCGGCTGCAAAACCACTGAATCCAACGCCCCCGCCGACGGATTTGTTTCCCTGTTCAACGGCAGGGATCTGACCGGCTGGAAGGTTCCCGAGGGCGACAACGGCCACTGGAAGGTCGTCCGCGGCGTCATCGACTACGACGCCCTCAGCGAAGCGCCGGGCGAGAAACACCTTTGGAGCGAGAAGGCCTACCAGGATTTCACCCTGACACTGGACTGGAAGATCAAACGCACCACCGGATTCTACGACATGCCCGTCGTGCTGCCGGACGGAACCTACGAACTCGGACAGGACGGCAAGCCCATCAAGCACGCGCGTCCCAACGCCGACTCCGGAGTCTATCTGCGCGGCGTCGGCAAGGCGCAGGTGAACATCTGGCGCTGGCCGATCGGCTCCGGCGAGGTCTACGGCTACCGCAACGACAAGAACCAACCCGCCTCCGTCCGCGCCGGCGTCACGCCCTCCGTCCGCGCCGACCGGCCCGTGGGCCAATGGAACACCTTTGAAATCACCATGCGGGGCGAATACCTGACCGTCGTGCTCAACGACATCACCGTCATCGAAAACGCGCATCTTCCCGGCGTCCCGGCCAGCGGCCCCATCGCCCTCCAGCACCACGGCGGCATGCGCAACGGCGAATACAGCCCCGCCTCCAGCCTGATGCAGTTCCGCAACATTTCCATCAAGGAACTTTGATCCGCTGATTTCCCCACCATGAAAACGCAAAAGACCCTGTTGGCCACATTGTTGGTCGGCGCCCTTGTCGCCGGCTCCGCCCCGATCCCAGTCTTCGCCGCCGAAGAGCCCCTGCCGGAGGAATCCGAAAAACCACGCAAGAAACGAAAATTCTTCAGCTTCAAACGCAGCAAAAAAAACATGAGCGACTACGGCATCACCAAGGAGAAGTTCGGCAAGACCGACCTCAACGAAGAAATTGAGGCCTACACCCTCGTCAACCGCAACGGCCTGCGCGCCAGGGTCACAACCTACGGCGCCATGCTCACCGAACTGCATGCCCCCGACCGCGCCGGCAACCTCGGCGACGTCACGCTCGGCTTCGACAACCTCCAGCAATACCTCGACGGTCACCCCTACTTCGGCGTCACCACCGGCCGCGTCGCCAACCGCGTCGCCAAGGCCCGCTTCACCCTCAACGGCCGCACCTACAACCTCGCCGCCAACAACCCGCCCAACTCCCTCCACGGCGGCGACCGCGGCCTCGACAAGCGGATCTGGAAGGCGGTCGAAGTCCCCCACGAACTCGGCCCCGCCATCCGCTTCAGCTACCTGAGCCCAGACGGCGAGGAAGGCTATCCCGGCAACCTCTGGATCGTCGTCACCTACACCCTCACGAACAACAACGAGCTCCGCATCGACTACGAGGCGACCACCGACAAGGACACGCCCATCAACCTCACCAACCACGCCTATTGGAACCTCGCCGATGGCGGCGCCACGCCGATCCTCGACCACGAACTCGAGATCTTCGCCGACTACTACACCCCGGTCGACGGCACGATGATCCCCACCGGCGAGATCGCGCCGGTCAAGGACACCCCGATGGATTTCACAACCCCGCACACCATCGGAGAGCGCATCGGCCTGCTCCCCGGCAATCCCGCCAACAACGACCCGGGCGGCTACGACCACAACTACGTCCTGCGCGCCGGGACGGACAGCTCCCTGCGCCTCATCGCCCGGGCCTTTTCCCCCCAATCCGGCCGCGTCATGGAAATCGAGACCACGGAACCCGGCGTGCAGCTCTACACCGGCAACTTCCTCGACGGAACCCTCACCGGCAAGAACGGCGCGGTCTACGAGAAGAACCATGCCTTCTGCCTCGAAGCCCAACATTTCCCGGACTCGGTCAATCAGCCCGCCTTCCCGAACAGCATCCTCCGGCCCGGACAAACCTACCGCCAGACAACCATCCACCGCTTCTCCACCCGCTGAGACTGGCCCGCCTCCTGCTCTCCAACCGGAACCGAGATCCGCGAATCCGACCATGAAAAATCAGAAAAAAGCCCAATCCCCGCTGAAAAAGCTCCTCGCCACCGCGTTCTGCGCGCTCAGTGTCTCCGCCTTCACCGGCTGCATCGCCGCGGCCGCTGCGGGCGGCGCGGCCGCCTATTACGCAATGTCCGACGTCGAATACACCGCCGCCGCGCCGATGGACAAGGCCTGGAACGCAACCCTCGCCGGCATGAAGGACATGAACCTGCTGGCCGAAGCCAAATCCCAAAGCCCCACCAAATCATCCGTTCAGGCCATCGGCCCGAATGACAAGCAGGTGCGCATTTCGCTCAAGGCCGACAGCTCCGAAGTCACCTCCATCTCCGTGCGCGTCGGCATCAAGGGCGACAAGGTCTATTCCGAGGAGCTCATGACCAAGATCAAGAGCCACCTGAAATAGCCCGGCGAACCTCTCCCCTTCCACATGCAAAAGACCGGCCCCTCGGCAGGTCTTTTTTTGTGCCCGCCCGTCGTTGGACTGGTGGACTGGTGGATTGGTGGATTGGTGGATTGGTGGATTGGTGGCGCGCCCACACCCTCACACCCTCACACCCTCACCACTCCA
>JAYPGD010000224.1:0-9354 GCA_038126655.1 Verrucomicrobiales bacterium | reverse complement strand
TTTCCCGGAAAATCATCTCATTCGCAATGGGCCAGTTCGCGGGGGCCCAATCACGCCCGGGCGCCCGCGTCATTCTTGGGCGCCCAGATGAAGGCGATGGACAGGATGACGACCGTGACGGCTAGCAGTTCGGTTCGGGTAAAGGCGGCCCCGCTTGGGATTCGTTGGTCTCCTTGAATTCGCATCGCTTCTTCCTTTCCAACGCGCGTCTGAATCGTCCTCGAATCGCGCGCTTCCTTGCTTGTTGGAAACCGCCTTAGCCAACCCGCCAATCGAAAGCCACAACAAAACATCGCAGTGTCGCGTTCCGATAACAGAAAGTTTCAAACGTCGTGTTTTGATAATGAAACAAAGGGTGAAATCGGTTTTTGGCGGGCATGCCGGAGGGCGGTTTTTTTGGGGGCGCTGCGGGGCGCAGACTCGCGGTCCGGTTGCCGTAGGCAACGGCCGCTGCGCCTGTTATCCTGCGCCCTCGATGAGCGGGAACTACTACGATCCGGGCGAGCAGCGGGCGGCGAAGGTCGACGCGTTGTTCAGTTCGATCGCGCGTCGGTACGATCTGATCAACGACGTCCAGAGCTTTGGCATGCACCGGCTTTGGAAGCGTCGGTTGATCCGGTTGGCGGAGATTGGCACGAGCGCGCGGACGCTGGACCTCTGCTGCGGCACGGGCGATGTGACCTTCGCCATGGCGCGCGCGGGGGGCGACGCGGTCGGCCTGGATTTCAACGCCGCCATGCTCGCCGTCGCGCGGGAACGACAGGCCCGGGGCGAGGGAGCCGAGGGCTGTGAATTCCTGCAGGGCGACGCCTTGGCCATCCCGTTCGAAGCGGATCAGTTCGACGTTGTTTCGATCAGTTACGGCCTGAGGAACCTGGCCGATTTCAAGCGCGGTCTGGAGGAGATGCGCCGCGTCGCGAAGCCGGGGGGGCGGTTGTTGATCCTGGATTTCGGCGTGCCGGGGTTTGCGCCCTGGCGTTGGGCCTACTTCGCCTATCTCAAGATCGCCACGCCGATCTTCGGCCGGATCTTCACCGGCGATTCCGCCGCCTACGCCTACATTCTGGAATCACTGAAGAACTACCCTGCGCAGAAAGGCGTCGCCCGAATGCTGGAGGAGATCGGCTGCGAGGAGGCGCGGACGTTCAACCTGCTGGGCGGCGTGATGAGCATTCATTGCGCGGTAAAGGGGGGGTGAGGTGCGTGGTGCGTGGTGCGGGATGGGGAATGCGGAATGGGGAATCCGCCTTCGTTCCGCAAAGCCGGAACTTCGTCGTGACAAGCTGGGAGCTGGGAGCTGGGAGCTGGGAGCTGGGAACTGGGGACTGGGAACCGTGAACTGGGAACTGCGAACCGAGAACCGAGAACCGAGAACCGAGAACATTACTTCACGCCAACATCTTGTCCATCACATGTCCGTGCACGTCGGTCAGGCGGCGGTCGAGGGAGTTGTGGCGGACAGTGAGGCGTTCGTGATCGATGCCGAGGAGGTGGAGGGCGGTGGCGTTGATGTCGTGGACCTGGGTGAAATCGCTGCGATCGGCGGGCTTGAATCCCCATTGGTCGCTTTCGCCATGGGTGACGCCGCCCTTGATGCCGCCGCCGCAAAGCCAGTTGGTGAAGACAAAGGGGTTGTGGTCGCGGCCCGTGCCCCGTTGGGCGCAGGGCATGCGGCCGAACTCGGTGGTCCAGATGATCAGGGTCTCGTCCAGCATGCCGCGTTGCTTGAGATCCTTGATCAGGGCTGAAGCGCCGACCGCCATGCCGTGGGCGAGGGGGCCGTGGTCGCGTTTGATGTCCTCGTGGCTATCCCAGTTGCGGCGGGGGAAGCCGTTTTCATTGCCGCTCCAGATCTGGATGAAGCGGACGCCCCGCTCGAGCAGACGGCGCGCGACGAGGCACTTGCGGCCGAAGAATTCCGCCTCGGCCTTGGGATTGATTTTGGAGTCGTCGACGCCCGGGCCTTCGGGGGCGAGGCCGTAGAGATCCTTGATGTGTTGAGGTTCCCCGGCGACGTCCAGGGCCTCGGTCGCGCTGAGCTGCATGCGGGCGGCGAGCTCATAGCTGTGAATGCGGGCCTGGAGGCGGTCGTCGCCAAGTCGCGTCAGGGCGTGGCGCGCATTGAGTTTCCGCATCAGGGCATGCGCGTCGCGATCGGCGGCCTGGGTGATGAACGCGTCCTCGTCGCGGGGGAAGAGGTCATTGATGGGCGTCTTGTCGCCGGGGCGGATGACGGTTCCCTGGTTTTCGGCGGGCAGGAACATGGACGACCAGTTCTTCACGCCGTTGGAGGCGAGGCCCCGATGGTCGGGCAGCACGACGAAGGCGGGCAGGTTGTCGTTGGCCGAGCCGAGCGCATAGCTGACCCAGGAGCCGGCGCTGGGGAAACCGGGCTGGTTGAAACCCGTGGTCTGCAGCAGCGTGCCCTGGCTGTGCACGCCGGTCTGGCCGACGAGATTGTGGACGAAGGCCATCTCATCCACGACCTCGCCGAGCGGGGCGACGATATCGCTCAAGGGCTTGCCGCATTGGCCGTAGGGCTTGAAGTCCCAATACGACCTGGCGCTGGCGCCGGGGGAGCTTTGGAACAATTCCACCTCCTCGCCGGGATCCCACTGCTTGCCGTGCTCCTTCTCCAACTGCGGCTTGTGATCAAACAGGTCCACATGACTCGCGGCGCCGGCCATGAAGAGTTGAACCACGCGTTTCGCCCGCGGTGGATGATGCAGGGCGCGCAGGACCCCGTCGCGCGCCAACAGGTCCGTCAGCGCCATGCCGGCGAAGCCGCCGGCGACGGTCGACAGGAAATGGCGTCGGGTCTGGTTCATTCAGCGGTGAAGAGTATTTGAGTCCGGCGATGTGGGCAATGGGGATTTGAGCCGCCTTGTTCGAACTTACCCCACGGATGGCAAAGCCGACCCACTGATGAAATCGTTCTTATCCGTGGGTCGGCTTTGCCATCCGTGGGAGAATCTGGATCCCGCCGCATTCATTGCCCCCAATTTGCAGCTTGAATTCACGCATTGAATGCAAACAATCGCAGTATCCAGATCCGCCTTATCTCCATGAAAAGAACATTGCTCTTCGCCGTTGTCGCCGCCGCCGCGTTTGCCGCTCCCGCCGCCGGGATCGACGGTCCGCTTTCGCCGCAGGAATCGCTCAAACATTTCAAGCTGGAGGAGGGCCTCAAGCTCCAACTCGTCGCCGCGGAGCCATTGGTCGTCGATCCGGTCGCCACGGCCTTTGACGCGGATGGGCGGATGTTCGTCGCGGAGAACCGCGGCTATCCGACCGGCCCGGGCGAGGGCAAGGCGCCCGCCGGAGTCGTGGCCCTGCTGGAAGACACCGACGGCAATGGCGTGTTCGACAAGCGCACGAACTTTGCCGAGGGGCTCAGCTATCCGAACGGCCTGCTTCCCTGGCGGGGGGGCGTCTTCGTCACCTGCGCGCCGGACATCTTCTATCTCAAGGACACCGACGGCGACGACAAGGCCGATGTGCGCAAGGTGGTGTTGACCGGCTTCAGCATCAAGAGCACGACCCAGCTCCGCGTCAGTCATCCGAAGCTGGGGCTCGACGGCTGGGTCTGGGTGACGGCCGGGCTGCAGGGCGGCGATGTCGAATCCCCGTTGAACAAGGAACAGGCCAAGGTCTCCTACGCCAAGAGCGACGGGCGTTTTCATCCGGACACCTTCGAGTTCATGACCGTGTCCGGTCAGGGGCAGTTCGGGCTGACCTTCGACGACTTCGGCAACAAGTTCGTCTGCGACAACCGCACGCCGATCGACCACGCCGTGCTGCAGCCGCATCACCTCAAGCGCAACCCGCGCCATGCCTTCTCCCAGACTGTCAACACCGTGGGCACGGACGGCGCCGACGCGGTCGTCTACCCGCTCAGCCGGGACACGACGACGGCCGGTTTTCATCCGACGCTGTTGACCAAGCTGCATCTGGGCTCCTTTACCTCGGCCTGCGGCACGCTGGTGTTTCGCGGCAACCGGTTGTCCGCCTCGCATTACGGAAGCGTGTTCATCTGCGAACCCGCGCAGAACCTGGTCCAGCGGCGCATCATGACCCCGGCCGGCGGCTCCTTCGACGCGCGCATCGCCAAGGACGGCGAGGATTTCCTGGCCACGCCGGACACCTGGTCGCGCATTGTCTACGCCGATCATGGACCGGAGGGCGGGCTTTATCTCACGGACTTCTACCGCAAGACGCTGGACCATCCCCGGTATCTGCCGGAGCCGGTGCGCGAGACGGCCGACTTCATCAGCGGCAACACGCAGGGCCGGATCTATCGCGTTGTTTCCGAGGGCGGCAGCCGGCGGAACTGGAAGGGGTATTCGCTCGCGGAGGCCAAGGTCGGCCGCCTCGTCCGCGAACTCGACATCGACAATGGCTGGAGCCGAGACACGGCGCGGCGATTGTTGCTGGAGCGCCGGGACCCGGATTCCTTCAAGCCGTTGCGTCGATTGGCGGAGAAGGGGGAAACCTCCGCCGGCCGTGTGGCTGCCCTCTGGCTGCTCGACAACTTCGAGCAACTGGGCGCCGCGATGTTGATTGCCTCGGTCGCGGACAAGGATCCGCGGGTGCGCGAAGCGGCGATGCGTCTGGCGGAGAAGCGGGTTGCGGGCAACCCGTCCCTGGCCTCGCTCCTCATTTCGGCGGGCGCGGATTCCGATTCCAAGGTCGCGTTTCATCAGGCCCTGGCCCTGGGCAATGTCGGGGACGCGGCCAGAATCAAGACCCTGGCGGCGATCGCCTACAACACGCCGGAAGATCAGTGGACGCGGGCGGCGGCCCTGAGCGGCATCGGCGCGGACACGAAGGCCTTTGCGATGAATGTGCTGGCGCTTCACGCCGCGGCGAAGTCGGCCCGGGCGGGCGACCTGACCGCCTTGATGAACGAGACCGGCCGCATTCTCGGCTCCAGCGGCAAGCCGGAGGAGATGGAGTCCGTCTTTGCGACGGCCGCCAGTTCGCGCAACGCGGCCGATGCGGCCTGGCAGCGTTCCCTGTTGTCGGGCATGGCCGACGGATTGCGCGCCAAGCGCTCCTCGCTTCGCGCGCTGTTGAGCGGCGAGGGGGCGGGGAAGAAGATGAAGCCGGGTGTCGACGCGATCATGCGGCAGGCGGCCGCCGACGCCGGCGACGCCAAGGCGGACGCGCGCGCGCGGTTGGCGGCCGTCCAGTTGCTCGCGCATTCGGATTTTTCGATCTGCGGTGAGATCCTGCTTGGGTTGGTCGGCTCCCGCGAATCGATCGACCTGCAGCAGGAAGCCATCCGGGCTCTCACGCGCATCGTCGATGCCAGGATCGGGCCGGCGCTGGTGGAGCCCGCCAAGTGGCGCGCCTATCCGCCGGCGGTCAGTCGGGCGGTGGTGGGGGCGATGCTTTCGAACAGCCGCCTGCTGCCGGACCTGTTGCAGGCGATGAGTTCGGGAGTGGTGCAGAGCTGGATGGTCGAGCCGCGGCGGCGGGCCTCGTTGATGAAGCATCGCGACAAGAAGGTGCAGGAACTGGCGAAGCAGGTCTTCGGCAGCCTGGAATCCGGCGACCGCAAGAAGGCGTACGAGGCGTCGAAGGCCGTGGCAAAGATGAAGGGAGACAGCGGCAATGGGAAGGCGGTCTATACGAAGATCTGCGCGCAATGCCATGTCTACGAGGGGCTGGGCGCGAAGGTGGGCCCCGACCTTAACGGCATGCGCAACCAGCCGGCCGAGGCCCTGTTGATGCACATCGTGATGCCCAATTACGAGGTCGTTCCCGGCTACACCAGCTACGAGGTCGAGACCCGGGACGACCGCAGCCTCAGCGGCCTGCTCGCCTCCGAGTCCGACAGCAGCGTCACCATCCGGCAGGCCCAGGGAGTCGAGGAGACCGTCCTGCGCTCGAACATCCTGTCCATGCGCTCCACCAGTCTCTCTCTGATGCCGGAGGAATTGGAAAAGGCCATTTCCAAGCGGGAGCTTGCGGATCTGTTGGCCTTCCTGAAGGGGCAATGACCGAACGCGAGCGGATGGTCGAAACGCAGATCCGCGCGCGCGGCGTCCGCGACCCGGCTGTCTTGCGGGCGATGGCCCTTGTGCCGCGGGAGGAGTTTGTCCGGCCTGCATCGGTCGCCCAAGCCTTCGGCGATCATCCATTGGCCATCGACTGCGGGCAGACCATCAGCCAGCCGTACATCGTGGCCTACATGACGGAGTTGCTGATGGTTCGCCCCGGCGACAAGGTCCTGGAGGTCGGGACCGGCAGCGGTTATCAGACGGCCGTCTTGTTGGAGTTGGCCGAGGAGGTCTTCACCATCGAGTTCATTCCCGAGCTCCATGCCGCCGCCCGGAAACGGCTTGCGGGCGACCGCATGCCGGCCGACCGGTTTCTCCTGGCGGACGGGCATGCCGGTTGGCCGGAGGAGGCTCCGTTCGACCGGATCATCGTGACCGCCGCCGCGACGGAAATGCCTGGCGCCCTGGTCGGGCAACTCGCGCAAGGCGGGCGCATGGTGATTCCGATCGGCGAACCCGAGGAGGTTCAGCGGATTGTTGTCGTCAGCCGGGATGAAAGCGGGGAAGCGCGCGAAGAGCCGGGCATCAGCGTGCGCTTCGTGCCGCTGGTTTCGGACGGCGACCGGTGAGGCGCGCTTTCGGAGCGCGGTTGTGTCCCGTCTTCGGGACCAGCCGCAGCAGTCACCGATTTGCAGACGCGTCGGCAGAGAACGGATCTGGGGCGCCGCGCAGGTTGCTGCGGCCGGCCTCCGGCACAGCCGCGGCCCGCAGCTATTTCTCCTGCGGCTTGAAGGCGCCGGCGTCGTAGGCCTGCCAGAAATCGGTGGGCCACATCTTCTGTTCCAGGGTCACGCCCACCTCGCTGAGCGAGGCCATCTTCTTGATCTCATCCAGCCCCTTCGTGATGTTGTTCGGGGGGAAGATCAACCGGGTGAGCACGAGATCCTTGAGCGGGCTGAGGTCGGTCACGGGCGTTTCGCCGCAATGGATGCGCTGCAGGGTCGGGCACTTGGCGAGGGGGGACAGGTCGGTCACCTGGGTGCGATACAGGGTGATCGTCACCAGGGGCGCGCCGGCCAACGCGGAGATGTCCGACACCGGAGTCTCATTCAACCACAGCGATTCCAGCGGCGCCCCGCGCAGGGGGCTCAGGTCGTGCACGCCGGTCTGGAAGAGGTTCAACAGTTTCAGGGGCTGACCCTTGAGCGCGTCAATGTTGCTCACGCCGCGACAGCCGTTCAGGTAGAGTTCCTCCAGTTCCGCGTCGGCGATCGGGGAAAGGTCATCGACCGTCGTCCCGTCGAGGTAGAGCGCGATCAGCGGGGCGCCCTTCAAGGCGCTGAGGTCGCGGACGGCGTTGTTTTGCAGATCGAGTCGCAGCAGGGGCATGCCGGCCAGCGGGGAGATGTCCGAGATGTTGGAACCGGCCAGCACGGCCGCCAAAACCAGGCCGCCCTCAATGTGAAACTGCGCCAGGCCATTGTAGGCGGGATTCTTCTCCAGCAGCGCCTTGTGCAATTCCTCCTCGGTCCAGCGACGCCCGACGGGCCGGGCTTCGGCGGCGTCTGTTTCCGCGGCTTCGGACATGTCCGAAGCGCTGGGCTCCTCCGATTCCGTCGGTTCCTTGGGCTCGGACGTCGCTTCCGCGACCGGGGTTGATCCGGCGGAGGTCGATGACTCCTGCTTGTCTCCGCAGGAAATCGCCAGGAGGGCGAAGGTGAGGAGGAAGGCGGGAACCAGGCGGCGGTGGAGGAATGGCTGCTTCATAATGTGTGAAAACGCGACGCCTCTGGCGTCACGGGAGCCGTGTGTATAGTGCATGCGCCCAGCCATGGCAACCGGGGAAGGGTGGCGGAAGCGGGATTGACAGCAACCCAGCAAGCAGGGAAGCTGGCAGCATGAAGATGACGATCGATCTGCCGGACGAACTGGTCCGTGAAGTCAAGCTGCGTGCGGTGATGCAGGGGAGGACAGTCAAGGATCTGGTGGCCGAACGTCTGAGCGAAAGTCTGGGGCTGACTTCGTTGAGAATCACGGACAGACCCGTCGGCAATGACAGGGTCGATGTCGATTCCTCTGGATTGCCGACGATTCGTTGTGCGTCTGACGCTCCGGCTGCAAGGATGGGCGTCGAGGAGTTGCTTGAGTTGGAGATTGAGGCGGAGACGGAGGGAGACTTGAGGAATGCCGGGCTCGCTGATTGACACCAACGTCTGGATCGCGTCGGTGTTTCCGCCGCATCCGCGTCACGCCAAGGCCCGGGAGGCGCTCAAGGAGGCCGACGCTTCGCGGCCCGCGTTCTTCTGTCGGTCAACCCAGCAGAGCTTCCTGCGCATCGTATCGACACCCGTCATCCTCAGGGCGTACGGAGCCGACGCGATGACCAATCGGGACGCCTTGGCAGCCTTGGAGGCGATGCTGGCGCTGTCGCAGGTTCGTGAACTTGATGAACCGTCTGGAACGGTCGGCCTATGGCATCGGCTGGCGGCGAGGGACACGGCATCTCCAAAGATCTGGATGGACGCGTATCTCGCCGCCTTTGCGATCGCCGGCGGCCTGCGCCTCACGACATTGGACCGTGATTTCAAGGCCTACGAAAAGGAGGGGTTGGAGTTGCGGTTATTGGGCGGGTGAAGCCGCGCGGTTCAATAGAACGGATACAACTCATCCTGATAGTGGCGCAGGAGTTCGGGCAACTGCTCGCGGGGAAGCCGTTCGGGGAGTTGATAGTCATCCGGGGCCTTGCGCTTTCGAGAATCCAGGAAGCCGATGTAATCGCCGTGAGGACTGGGGACGTTGGGGGACCCAATCTCGAATTGTTTTGCGCAAGGGGCGCTCGACAGAACGACCGCGAAGCGGTCAGGGAAGGTAGCCGTCGGTTTTCAACCGGCGGTCTTTGCGCCCCCACGGCATGCGTCCCAAACGGGACGAGGCCCGCCCGGGATTCCCCCGCGGCTTACCGACGCTTCTCCGCTGTAGTGTGGGCACTGCGAGCCCATTGCGACGCCATCGCCTGACACAGGCGACGCTACACCTCGTCCCTCCGTATAGCGCTGGTTCTGGGTGGAGCGAACCGCCGGTTGAAAACCGGCGGCTACCCTGCATCGCCGCTTCGCGGCGGACGTGCGGGCGAGAATGGCCGGTCGGGTAGCGCGAGCAGGACCAGTATGAAGATGAAGAACCAGACGAATCCCCGGATGATCCAGGTCTGGATCTTTGACGCTTCTTGTTCCTGGTCCACGGTCGGATGGGGTTGAGGCCTTCCGTTCACAGGAACGGATGCAGTTCGTCTTGGTGGCCGAGCGCTTACGAAAGACAATCTGGGCTGGAGCGTAGAAACTGAACTGTG
>JAYPGD010000223.1:7877-9375 GCA_038126655.1 Verrucomicrobiales bacterium | reverse complement strand
CCCAGTTTTCGAAGCGTTTTTCACGCGCGTAGAAAAGCCAGCGATTGCCTTGATGTTTGGCGTATACTTCACGGCGTTCACCGTCGTCCGTCCGCCCTTTCCAACTGATTTCGCCCTTCTTGGCCATGGGGCTATTCGGGGCGGTCCACGGCGGCGACGGCCATGGATGCGATGCCTTCGCCGCGGCCGACGAAGCCCATGGTTTCGTTGGTGGTGGCCTTGACGCCGACCTTGTCGGTCGCGATGCCGAGGGCGGAGGCGATGTTTTCCTTCATGGCGGCGGCGTGCGGCATTAGTTTGGGCTCCTCGGCGACCAGGGAGGCGTCGATATTGATGATGCGAGCATTCTCCAGCGCCGCCTGGCGCGCGGCCTCCTCGAGGAAGACGCGGCTGGGGCAGTCCTTCCATTGCGGATCGTCATTGGGGAAGAAGGTCCCGATGTCGCCCTTGCCGAGAGCTCCGAGGACGGCGTCGCAGACGGCGTGCATCAGCACGTCGGCGTCCGAATGGCCGTCGAGACCGCGGTCGTGTGGGATATCCACTCCGCCGATGACGAGTTTGCGCCCTTCGGCGAGGCGATGAACGTCGTATCCAATTCCAGTGTGAACCATGGGGGAGATGCGGGGCTGAGATTTGAGATTTGAGACAAAGCGTCCGGCGCGGCTGATTCAGGCGCCGAAGGCGTAGATCATAAGGAGTCCGAGCAATCCGGCAAACACAAGATAGTAGATCAGGGGGACGGCGACGTTGCGGATCAGCGGGCCTTCGCGGCCCTGGAGGCCGACGGTGGCGGACGCGGCGACGATGTTGTGCACGCAGATCATGTTCCCGGCGGCGCCTCCGACGGCCTGCAGGGCGACAACGACGATGGTCGATACCCCGATGTTTGCCGCCACGCCGAACTGGAAGTAGGAGAAGGTCATGTTGCTGATGGTGTTGCTGCCGGCGAAGAAGGCTCCGAGCGCGCCGATCGTGGGGGCGAAGAGCGGCCAGGCTCCGCCGGCGATGTTGGACACCGCATCCGCCAATTCGATGGGCATGCTTTGAAGTCCGGCGTCGTTGGTTCCAGAATTGATGAAGATCTGCGCGAGGGGGACGGCGAATCCCAGCGCCATGGCTGTTCCCAGAATCGTGCGCGCGGAGCTGTCGATGGCGCGTTTGAGTTGGACCGGCTTCATTCCCTGGATGAAGTAGGCGCAGGCGACCACCGCGATGAAGATGGTTCCGGGCAGGTAGAGGGCCTGCACCTTGCCCTTGATGCCCGTGCCGAGCAGTTCCGGAGCCCAGGTGACCATGTCGGAGGTGAGCCAGGCCTTGAAGGGCAGCGCGTTGAGCCGGGTGAGCACGAGGAACAGCGCGACCAGCAAATAAGGCGACCAGGCGCGCAGTAGCGGCATGTTTGCGGCGGTGTCGGAGGTCTGACCTTTGAAGGCGCCCATCCAATCGGCGGGCCAGGAATCGCGCATGGGGAAATCCCAGTTTCGCTTTGGAGTGAGGA
>JAYPGD010000223.1:5404-7867 GCA_038126655.1 Verrucomicrobiales bacterium | reverse complement strand
CCACACCTCCAGACCTTCCTTCCATGATTTGCGTTCGCCGTAGAAGCGGGTGAGGACGCAGACCATGAACAGGGGAATCAATGTTCCGATGATGCCGTGGATCAGGCCGACCTTGCCGGCGATCTGCATCAGGTGTTCGTCGAAGGTGACGCCCATGGTTTCGAGATGCGGCAGGACCTGGTCCCCGCCGCTGAGGCCGTTGTTGACGCCGATGATGATCGGCGTGCCCGTGGCCCCGAAGGACACCGGCGTGCTTTGAATGATGAGGCAGACGGTCACGGCGGCCATCGCGGGGAAACCGATGGTCAGCAACAGCGGCCCGGCGATGGCTGCCGGTGTGCCGAAGCCGGCGGCTCCCTCGATGAACGCCCCGAAACACCAGGCGACGATGATGGCCTGGATGCGGCGATCGGGACTGACGTCGAGCAGACCTTGGCGGATGGCGGAGACGGCGCCGGATTCCTTGAGCGTGTTCAGCAGCAGGATGGCTCCAAATATGATGTAGAGCAGCATGCCGCAGATGATCCAGCCCTTGATGGTGGCGGCGACTATGTTCACGGCCGGAACATGCCAGACGGACAGCGCGATGAGCGCGGTCAGGAACCAGGCGACCGGCATGGCGCGTTTCGCGGGCCAGCGCAGGACGACCAGGAACACAAAGATGGCCAGAATGGGAGTGAGAGCAAGGAGCGCGTGCATGGGAAAGCCCGCGTACGGAATCAGGATTCCTCCACGCGGTCAAGCGCGCGACGCTCTCAGAATCTCGCCAGGCGGTAAAAGACGTGGTTGCCGATGCGGGCGACCGGGCGTTTGCCGCGCGCCCACCAGGGGACTTCGGACTTGTGGGCGAAGTGGGTGGCGTCGCGGGTGAGATTGGGAAGGCGATGGGGTTCGTTGTAGGCGGTGCGCGCGATGCGCAGGGCGTCGGCGAAAAGTGGGTGATGCTTGAAGCGTTGGAGCAGGGCGTCGCGGTTCGTCCCGTTGAGACTGGTGAAGGCGCCGGGTCTGACCACGGCGAGCATGGACACGCCCTTCTTGTCGGCCCGCGTCCGGATGACTTCGACCACGGCCTTCATGCCCTTGTCGCCTTCGCCGCGCGCCTCGGCCAGCAGGATGGCGGCGACCACCTCCTGGCCATAAGTCGCCGCGAGCGAGCTTCCGACGGTCGAAAACCCGACCAGAAGCAGGACTGACATGAGGAGAATGCGGCGCATGGGTGAGAGGAAAAACCCGAACTGAATCCGTCGGGAATCAGTCGCGGAAGACCAGGTGGGAGGAAAGCGGCAAGGCCGGGCAGGCGGCGGCGTTGGCGGAAATCCTGGTCCCGCGGCCCGTCGGCGCGCTCGTGGCCAATGTATTTGTCAATGCGATCATCGGGTTATCCGCCGGATTCCGGCGAAAGGCGCGGGAACCTACAGATTCGCGCGCGGGTGTCAACAATCTCGTTCGAAAAAACACTTTCGACTTCTATCGGCCAAAATGGGGGATTGCTTGAATCCGGTTGAAGTCCGGGAAAGGAAAAACGCCCGCCCGGAAGGTTCCGGACGGGCGTTGAGTTGAAAGGGGGGGGCAGGCTATTTGAGGTATTCCTTGTCCAGCTTCCTGCAGCTCCAGAGGAGGCCGCGGGTGACGAGGTCGAGATAGCGGGAGTCTCCCACGGTCTCGTTGTAGTGGCCGATGGTCGTGCTGAAGACACGGGAGCCTTGGTATTCGTTAACCCAGACGACGGAGGCCGTGGCCCTCTTGGGCTGCGGCGCCGGGGCGGGTTTGGCGTCCTTCGCCTTGTTCTTGCCCTTCTTTTTCTTCTGACGGGGCATCTGCATCTGGGTTCCTTCGGCCAGGGAGGTTGCGCCCGGGAAGACCTGCACGTTGTTGTAGAGTTCCTCGTTGAGGGTCGTCCAGTCCTTCAGCGTTTTGGTGACGGGGTGCTTCTTCTTGCTGAACTTGATTTCGACCGGAGCCTTGGGGCCGTGGCCGCTGGACTGGATGCCCAGGTAGTCGAACCACATGCTGGCCTCCGAGCCGGCCTTGGCTGGCGTCCGATGGTCGCCGACCCGGTAGCTGTGCATGGCGCAGTGGAGATTTACGCCGGGGATGCCGTTGCGGTGGGGGGCAAGCACGCCGGCGACGGTCTTGACGTCCTTCATCGCCGCGGAGCACTCGTCGTGGATGACGACGTCGTAGCCCTTGGCGTAATCCGGGTTGCCGTAGATGGCGAGCGGGGGATTGGTGGATTTGTCGTCGGTGTGGATCTGATCGACGATCACATGGGCGCGCGCCTCGAGGCCGGCCTTGAGCAGGTCCTTCTGGACCGCGTAGTCATGGCAGCAACCGCCGGTGATCAACAGCGCGCGCAAGGGTTTCGGCTTGGGCGCGGCCTGGACAGCAACGACGGAAAGGGAAAAGAAAAAGGCGGCGAGGACTCGGATGGCTTTCATCGCGGGGAATGACCGGTCATCCCGC
>JAYPGD010000223.1:0-5394 GCA_038126655.1 Verrucomicrobiales bacterium | reverse complement strand
GGGAAAGTGTTTCCTCTCGGTTCTTACCGCCAGGTTCTTCGTTCTCTGTTCGCGGTTGGTTTCCAGATGGTAGCGCTTTCCATTGCGGAGAGCCTTCAGAATCACGCGTTCCGGGTTGATGACAAGAGCTTCGTAGGATTCTCCATCGACCGTGATCTTGCGGCCTCTGCAGACGCCAGGAAAGGTCGCCCCTGCCTCAGGGTAGGAAAGCTCGGCCTCGTAGCCTCGGATTGCCGAGTAAGGAGACTCGGGCGACAGTCCGACGTTTCCCGTAATGCCTTCGATTTCCAGAATGATTCGGTCCGGAGCTTCGGGATCCCCGAGCACTTCTTTGACGGTGAGGTTTCTCCGCCTGTCCGGGCGTTCCAAACTCGCTGTTGCGTAGGTCTTGCGGGGAGTTTGGATGGACGATTCCTGCGTCTCGATTTCAAATCTGTAGCGAGTGTAAGAGCTTGTGGCCTGCACCTTTTGCAGTCGGATCCTGGTGAAGAGCGGGGTGATCCCGTTAATCAAGAGTCGACCACCGGCCAAGTTCGAGGGGCAACCATAGTAATCGAGTCCGGAGGTCCACTTTTTGCTCGGGCCGAACAATGGGCGTTCGCCGTTGAGATCGATAGGCGGCGGCGGATTCTCGGCCAGAGTCAATAAACAGACGATTCCCAAGGGAGAGGGCTGTCTGATTGGTTGCTGGATCATTTCTTCCGCCTGTTCAATCAACTGCATGTTGGGAGACGGAGCCATCGCAGCGATGGCGCCCAAGGCGCCGAGGGGAAGGAGGAGCGCCACGAGTTTTTCGTAATTGGATTTGACGAATGCCTTCATGACGGGGCTGCGTTGGATTCCTTTCCTGCCGGAAAGCTTAGCATACGTTAAGGACTGTGCAACCGGCGGAAACACCGGTTGCAGCAATCGCGCGGACAGGGCTGTCCGCGCTCCTAATACCCCAAGGCCTCGTCGCGTCCTTTGGGGATGCGTTCGAGGTTATTGGCGATGAAGCGTTTGAGGAATCCGGAGACTTCGTTGAATTCTTCAGGCGACAATTCCCGGCCTCCGGGTCCATGCCAGTCGATGGCCTGCAGTTTCTCCAGGATGCGGCGGGCCCTGGGGGGCAATTGGGAATCGGCGGGGGCGGGTTGGAGACCGACTTCGGCGAGGATGCCCAGTTCGAAGGCGAGGACGGGCACGGGGGACACGGGCGCGGCCTGAAGTCGATGGAGGAAGGCGTCGAAGAGGGCGTGCACTTCGGGAATCGGGGTCTCGGTCTCGGTGGCGAGTTCGATCAGGCGGACAGCGTAGGCGGCCTGATTGAGGCGCGCGAGTTCGCGTCGCAGGTCGGGGCGGGTGTCGCGCAGGGTCGTCTCGCGGAGGTTGTGAAGGTCGGAGCGTTTGCTGCGGCGGAAGCTGAAGTCGGCGGAGAAGTAGAGGTCCAGCTTGCCGCGGAAGGGGGATTTGGGGCGACGGGCTCCCTTGGCGACGGTGGCGACGCGTCCGAATTCGGGCGTGAGCCAATGGGTGATGAGGCTGGATTCGGTCAGGGGCCTGACGCGCAGGATGATGCCGGTCGCGCGTTGGTCCATGGGAGTTGGCGGCGCCCGGGGGGGTTATCGGGCATTTTTGGCCGCGTCCGGTTCCGGTTTGGCGGCGGCGGCGAGGGGTTCGCGCTCCACGGCCTGTCCGACCAGTTCCGTGACCTGGCTGGAGGTGAGCGCGGGGGCCTGTTGTCGGCCGGAACTGATGTAGGCGGGGGCGACGGCGCCGAGGCTGATGATGTACTTGATGCCCTCGGCGACGCTCATCTTGAGCTTGCGGACTTTCTCGCGCGGCATGAAGACAAGGAAGCCGGTGGTCGGATTTGGGGTGGTGGAGACGAAGACGCTGATGATCTCGCTCTCTAGTTGGGCGCTGATCTCGTCATGGGATTCGCCGGTGAGGAAGCCGATGGAATGCATGCCCGGGCCGGGGAACTCGACGAGGACGACCTGCTTGAAGGAGGACTGGTTCTTCTTGGTGAGGGCCTCGTTGACCTGTTTGACTGCCGCGTAGATGCGGTTGAGCAGGGGCACCTTGAGCATGGTCCAATCGACGAATTCGAGGATTTTCTTGCCGACGAAGTTGCGGGTCATGCGGCCGATGAGGCCGATGAAGAAGGCGGCCATGACCAGGGCCATGACGCTCCACCACCAGTGCATGGCACCGGATTCGCCGTTGACGTAGATCCATTCCTTGGAGGGCTCGGGGAACCACTCGAGGAAGAAGAGCAACTTGTCGGTGAAACTGGAGACCGTGCCGAAGAGCCAGGCGACCACCGCGATGGCGATGAAGGCCGGCAACACCACGACCAACCCCGTATAGAAGTAGGTCTGCCAGCGTGTGAAGTCCTTGTTCATCGTTCGTTCAGTCGAGTCGGGGGCGTTTCTCGAGCGCCGTCAGGTCGCGGCGGGCTTCGAGTTCGCTCATGATCCGGTTTTCTTCTTTCTTCATCGTCTTGCGATCCGCGGGGTCGATGTCGTCGTAGCCGCACAGATGGAGGATGCCGTGCACGACATATCGGACGAGTTCGGACTGCCAGGTTGCGGCGAATTCCCGTCCCTGTTTGACGGCGTCCGCGACGGAAATGAACAGTTCGCCGTAGATCTCTTCGGAGGAATCGTCCTCCGCGTGGTCGAAGGTTATGACATCGGTCGAGCCTTCGTGATTCAAATATTGTTCATTCAGCGCCGCCATTTCATCGGGGGAGACCAGATGGACGCAGAGTTGGGCGACCGGCGCGTTGAATTCATCGCGCAGCAGCGAGCGGATCAGTCGCCGCAGCATGGGGAGATTGACCGGGCGGTCTGTCTGGCGGTTGCGGAGGGAGAGTTCGATCATCCGCTTTTCAGCTCCCTTTCGCCCGATGCCCCTCGTAAGCCTTGATGATGCGTCGGACCAGGGGATGTCTGACGACGTCCTTCTCGGCGAATTCGATGATTCCGATGCCTTCGATCCGGTCCAGGGCGTGTCGGGCCTCGACGAGGCCGGACTGGCGTTGGGAGGGGAGGTCGGTCTGGGTGGGGTCGCCGGTGATGACGGCCTTGGAGTTGAAGCCGAGGCGGGTGAGGAACATGAACATCTGCTCGGTGGTGGCGTTCTGGGCTTCGTCGAGGATGATGAAGGCGTTGTTCAGGGTGCGGCCGCGCATGTAGGCGAGCGGCGCGATCTCAATGGCTCCCTTTTCCTTGTTTTTCTGCACCTCCTCCAACGGCAGCATGTCGTTGAGCGCGTCGTGCAGGGGGCGGAGGTAGGGATCGAGCTTCTCGTAAAGGTCGCCGGGCAGGAAGCCGAGGGCCTCGCCGGCTTCGACGGCGGGGCGGGTGAGGATGATGCGGGCGACGTCACCGGCTTTGAGGGCGGCGGTGGCCATGGCCATGGCGAGGTAGGTCTTGCCGGTGCCGGCGGGTCCGAGGCCGAGGGTGACATCATGCTCCCGGATGGCCTGAAGGTAGCGTTGCTGGGTGACGGTCTTGGGCGCGACCGGAGCCTTGCGCGTCGAGGTGACGATCTTTTCGGAGAAAATCTTCTTCAGGGCATCGCCGCCGTCGTCGCAGACGACCTCCATCGCCTGGGCGAACTCGCGATTGCGGATCTTGCCGCCGTTGCGGACGGAGGTTTCAAGAGCTTCGAACAGATCGCGGGCGCGGGAAACGTCGGCTTCCTCGCCCTCGAGCTTGATCCAGCCGTCGCGCGAGGTGGCCTTGACGCCAAGCTTTTCCTCCAGAAGTTGGAGGTTGCGCGTCTCGTTGTTGATCAGCTGCATGGCCAGGCGGGCGTTTTCAAAATGGAGGGTCTCGGTGGTCACTTCGGGGCAAGATTGGCTGATGGCAGATGGCTGATTACCGA
This sequence comes from Verrucomicrobiales bacterium, assembly GCA_038126655.1. Classification (GTDB taxonomy): domain Bacteria; phylum Verrucomicrobiota; class Verrucomicrobiia; order Limisphaerales; family JAYPEY01; genus JAYPEY01. Next base: position 1,518 of record JAYPGD010000223.1, on the reverse strand, counting down.
TTACTGATTACCGATTACTGATTACTGATTACTGATTACTGATTACTGATTACTGATCCTTGCCGGCCAAGGCTTGCCTCAGTTTGGCCGCCGTTTCCTTCAAGGCTTCGGGGACGACGGAGGTTTGTCCGATGACGGGCATGAAGTTGGTGTCGCCGCGCCAGCGGGGGACAATGTGAAGGTGCAGGTGTTCCACAATGCCGGCGCCGGCGACCTGGCCCTGGTTGATGCCGACGTTGAATCCATCCGGGTTCATCGTGGCTTGGAGGGCGGCCTGGCAGCGTCGGGTGAGTTCCATGAGGTCGGCAAGTTCCTCGCGGGTCAGGCCGGCCATGTCGGGGGTTTCCTTGTAGGGGACAGTCATGAGGTGGCCGCCGTTGTAGGGGTAGCGGTTAAGCAGGGCAAAACAGGTCCGATCCCGCGCCACGACGAGGTTTTCCACGTCGTCGGAGGACTGGGCGATCCGGGTGAAGAGCGAGCCTTCTTGAGGTTCCGGCTTGGGGGCCAGGATGTAGTCAATGCGCCAGGGCGCGTGCAGGTTTTCCATCGGCGCGGAAAATAGATCGGGCAGGGCGAAAAGTCAAAAAACCGACGCGCGAATCAAGGCGGGTCCTCCATTAGCGGCTTGGCATGGGTTTCGAAACACTCGGGGCACATGCCGTGGCTGAATTCCGCGCCGGTGCGGCGATGGATGTGTTCTTCCAAGGGGCGCCAATCGTCATTTTCGTCGCATACTTTCCGACAGTAGCAGCAGACGCGCAGGAAACTCTCGAGTTTTTGAATCTTGCGATGGGATTCGATGAACTTTTCGGCGAGGCGAAGGCGGACGATGAGGTCGCGCTTGGTGTAGGGTTTGGTGAGGAAGTCGTTCACCCCGAGGTCCATGGCCTGGTAGAAGTTCTCGTTCAGGGTGTAGACGGCGCTGAGCATGATGATGTAGACGCCGTCCCCCTTGGGGTGGGTCCGCACGTGTTTTGTGAGTTGCAGGCCGTCCATCTCGGGCATGTCCCAGTCGGTGAGGATCGCGTCGGGCGTCTCCTGTTTGAAGGCGGTCCAGGCTTCGCGGCCATTTTCTGTCGCCCGCGCTTCGTGCCCCAGCTTTTCCAACAGTTCGAGCAGGATCCTGCGGGATACAGCCCGGTCTTCGGCGATGAGAATCTTTATGGGGCTCAGCGTTCGCGTTCCCGTTCCAAGATGACCCTGAGCTTCGCGAATTCGCGTTCGACGGCGTCTGCGCGTTCCCCGGCGTCGCCAAGGTCTCCCTTCGATACGCGCTCTTCAAACTCGGCGCACAGTTTGGCCAGCGGCTTGGCTCCGAGGTTGCTGGAGCTTCCCTTGAGCGTGTGCACGGCGACCTTGAGCGAGGCGGCGTCGTTTTCAGCCGCGGCGGCGCGCATCTGTTCGACGCGGTTGGGGGAATCGGCCAGGTAGAGATCGATCAGCTCGGCGACGGGGTCGGGCTCGCCCGGCTCGCGAAGCTCGCGGAGTCCGTCGATCATGCTGAGATCGATGCAGTCG
>JAYPGD010000222.1:3416-9400 GCA_038126655.1 Verrucomicrobiales bacterium | reverse complement strand
GCGCAGCACCCCGCCCCCTGCCGAGCAATGCTCGGCGCTCCGAACGCGAAGATCGCGCCATATGGGATTTGGAGCTTGGAGCTTCTTTGGGATTTGGAGCTTGGAGCTTGGGATTTCGAACCAAAGCTCACGAGCCCATCGTCGTCGACAACCCTCACCATCCCGTCGGATCGTGAACAAACCGCCCCCCAAGCATCCCCTGATCATCCGGCGGCTCTACCGGAACTACCGGGCGTATTCAGGGATGATGCGGTGGTATTCGCGAAAGTTCACGCCGACCGGGAAGCTGGTGGTTCTGGGGCTCGTCGTGACGGCCTGTCTGGGCGTGGACACGAACCGGACCGTCGCCTACCAGGCCTTCGCCTTTCTTGCGGCCTTGTTCACGCTGTCGGCGTTGGCGGGCCGTTTCCCGCGTCCGAAGTTCTCGCTGTCGAGGACGCTGCCTCGCTACGGAACAGCAGGGGAGCCGCTGGACTACACGGTGACCGTGGAGAACCTGCAGCCGACCCTGCAGAGGTCGTTGCGCTACGTCGACGATCTGGCCGATCCGCGGCCGTCGATCGATGTCTTCGCCTCGACGCCCGAGCCCAAGGAGAAGACGCGCAACTTCGTGGATCGTTTCTTCAAGTTTCATCGCTGGATGTGGTTGATCGAGCGCAACACCCGGGGCTCGGTCGAGGAGCGGGACCTGCCGACGGCGCCGCCGTTGGGGCAGACGGAGGTCCGGTTGCAATTGAAGCCGACGCGCCGAGGCTCCTTGCGCATTGAAAACGGGACGGTGGCGTGTCCGGACCCGTTTGGAATCTGTCGGCGGTTGGTCAAGATTCCCAAGGCGGACAAGATTCTGATCCTGCCCAGGCGGTATCCGCTGCCGGATTTCGATCTGCCGGGCTCCATGCGTTATCAGCAGGGCGGGGTGGCGTTGGCTTCGTCGGTCGGGGAATCGGAGGAGTTTGCCTCGCTGCGGGAATATCGGCATGGCGACCCGCAGCGAAGAATCCACTGGAAGAGCTGGGCGAAGGTGGGGAGGCCGATCGTGAAGGAATTTCAAGCCGAGTTCTTCGTGCGGCATGCGTTGATCCTCGACACCTTCAGCGAGGGGGCGCACAGCGAGGCTTTTGAGGAGGCAGTGACGGTGGCGTCTTCGTTGGCCTGTGCGATCGACACCCAGGATTGCCTTCTGGATCTGCTGTTTGTCGGACCGAAGGCGTATTGCTTCACCGCGGGGCGCGGCGTGGCGCACAGCGAACAGATGCTGGAGATTCTGGCCTCGGTCGAGACCTGTCCCGGGAAGCCGTTTGAGGATCTGGACGACATGGTTGTCAGGCATGCCGCGGCAGTGAGCGGATGTGTTTGTGTGTTCATCAGATGGGACGAGGCCCGGCGGCGGTTGGTCGACAAGCTGCGCGGCATGAACGTGCCGGTGATGATTCTGTTGATTCGGGAACAGGGCGCGGAGTCGGTGGATCGGGAAGCAATCAGCCTGGGGCCGGAGGACGCGTTTCATGAACTGGAGGTCGGGGCCGTGGAGGAAGGTTTGGCGAGGCTATGAGGACGCCGCCGTTCATCCTGTTTGTCGCGCTGCTGTTCTGGGGATGGTTTGCGGGGGCGATCCTGTTCGCGGCGGCGATGGGGGTCGCCTTGGAGATGTCGCGCGTGGTGAAAACGCGTTGGAGCTTCACCGCGAAGGAATACAACCGAATCTGGGATCTGTGCGGGTTGTTGTTTCTTGGGGCGGCGTTGTATTGCTTTGCGACCCGCGATTCGGAGAACGTGGTGGTGACGCTGCTGCACTCATTGGATCCGCTGGGGCGGGTCAAGGAAGCCCGGTACTCGGACAACGTCTCGCTGCTGTTCTTCCAATGGTGGCCGATGATCTTCTTTCCCTTTGCGCTGGCGCAGGCCTATGGCGAGCGGGACAAGCATCCGGCCAGCACGTTCTTCTACTTCATGCGGCGCAGGGAGCGGTTGGCGGGCGTGGAGCCCTCCGGCGGGTTCAACGTCAGCTACATCTACTTTGCGATCTGTCTGTTCGGGGCGAGCGCGACCGAACATCGGTTTGGCTGGTTTTACGTCGGCTTCGCGTCGGTGGCGGTGTGCGGCTTGTGGACGCTGCGGCCGAAACGCTTCTCCCCGGCGTTGTTCGGGGCGCTGGTCCTGGCGGCGGCCTGGATTGGTTACCGCGGACATCTGAAGCTGCATCGACTGCAGGGACAGGTGGAGAGCGGCATCATGCAGTGGGTGACACAATGGGCGAACCGCAACATCGATCCGAACAAGAGCTTCACGCGGATGGGGCGGATTGGAGAGATGAAGCTGTCAGGCAGGATTGTGCTGCGCGTGAAGCGGGGGCGGGGAGCGATGCCGCTCCTGCTGCGCGACTCGAGTTATTCCATCTTTCATCGCGACCACTGGAATGCGGGGCGCGGTCGCGAGTTCTCATCGGCGCTTCCCGAGGCGGACACCACGACCTGGACCGTCGGGGACAGGCAGTCGCGAACGAATTCCCTGCGGGTCTCGATGTATTTGAAAAGGGGCAAGGGAATCCTGCCGTTGCCGGCGGGAACGTGGCAGTTGGCGGACCTGTTGGTGGGGGAATTGAACCACAACAACTATGGCGTCGTCCAGGTTCTGGAAGGGCCGGGCATGGTTGAGTTTGAAGCGCGCCATGGGGAGGTTGCCGTCCCGAACCTCAGGCCGCTGGAGGATGTCAACGAGGGGGGGGAAGACCTGATGGTGCCGGAGGAGGAGAAGCCTGCGATCGACCGGATCGCGCAGTTGCTGAGGCTGGATTCGCGTCCGACACTGCAGGAGAAACTCGCGGCAATCGTGGGCTTTTTCTCCCGGGACTTCGAATACAGCCTCTATCAGGACGTTTCGGCTGCGCAGATGCCGGACGGGGTGACGCCGCTTTCGTATTTCCTCGAGACCTCGAAGAAGGGGCACTGCGAATTCTATGGCAGCGCCGCGACGTTGTTGATGCGCCGCGCGGGCATACCGGCCCGATATGCCAATGGCTATGCTGTGTCCGAGGCCGTGGACAAGGAGGAAGGCGAGTACATCGTGCGCGAGCGGGACGGCCATGCCTGGGCGATCTTCTGGGACGAGGCATCGCAACGTTGGATCGATTTCGACATGACTCCCGCGTCGTGGCGGGAGATCGAGGACGAGGAATACCGCTCCGTCTTCGAACCGGTTTCGGATTTCTTCAGAAAGATGCAGTTCGGCTTCTCGTCGTGGTGGTGGAGTTCGCGGGAAGGAAGGTTTCAGCAATACCTGGCCGGGGCGGTGGTTCTGCTGGTGGCGTTCCTGTTCTGGCGCCTGTTGAAGGGAAGGAAACGCGGGAAGAAGAAGGGAGATGAGCCGGGCGGGGTAGCCGGGGTGATCTGGCCGGGGATGGATTCGGCATTCTACGAGATCGAACGGCGGCTGGAAGCCGCCGGATTGGAGCGGTGGAATGGGGAAACCTTGGGCGCGTGGTTGGACCGATTGCGGCAGGCTGCGACGCCGTTCGATCTCGAGGCCTTGGCCGGCATTCTCAAACTGCATTATCGCTACCGTTTCGATCCGGCCGGGATCAGTGAGGGGGATCTGAAGGCGTTCCGCAACAGGACGGAGAGGTGGTTGGAGGATGCCCAAGGGGCGGGCACGTAACCGCAAGCTCGCCGCTTAGCGGCGCGCAACCAGAAGGTTGCGCCCCGAGTCCGTCCGGACGAGAAGTGAAACGACCGACGTTCCGACTTCTCGCGCGAGGCGCGCTCGATGCGCAACCTGAAGGTCGCGGCTACCTCGCCGCTTCGCGATGCTCAACTCCCTCGCCGCTTCGCGGCGCGCAACCTGAAGTTTGCGGCTACGGTCTTGTGGACGCCTCCCTGCGGGCCATGCAGCATTTCTTGTATTTCTTCCCGCTCCCGCACGGACAGGGATCGTTGCGGCCGATGTCATCCCACGCCGCCGATTGTTCATGCTCGGCGATCAGGTCCATGACGCGCGCGGCCGGTTGGCCTTCGCGGATGAACTGGCCCATGACCTTCATGTAGGGCTCCACGTGTTCGAAGAACTTCTTGTAGCCGGCGCAGAGGTAGTTGAGTCCCGCCTCGCCGTCGGGCGCGGCGATGAACCGATGCTTGGGGCACTCGCCGTTGCAGGCGAACTTCACGTCGCACTCGCGGCAATACTTCGGCAGCGTGTCGGCTTTGTCGGATCCGAATTTCTGTTGGCCCTCGCTCTTGGCCAGGTCGCCGAGCGACTGGTTCATGAGGTTGCCCAGCTTGTATTTCGGATAGACGTAGTGGTCGCAGGAAAAGAGGTCTCCATTGTGTTCCAACGCCATGGCGCCGCCGCACTTGGGGGCGAAGACGCAGAGGTCGCTTTCCCCGCCCATCCAGCTTTGCAGGGTCACGTCGAACAACTGCACGAACACCCGCCCGACATCCTGCACCACCCAGTCCTCGAAGATCTCGACGAGGAATGCGCCATACTGCTCCGCCAGCACGCTCCACTCCGTGACAGGGGAGTCGTCCTGAACCGCCTCCGCTCCGGGCGGCGTCGCAAGATCGAGGCCCAATTCCGCGGCGGAGGAGTCGGCCTTTCGCTCCACCAGTGGAATGAACTGCATGTAGGCGGAGCCGATCTCCTTGAGGAAGCGGTAGACTTCGCGCGGATGCTGAGAATTCTTGCGGTTGACGACGGTCAGGGTGTTGAACTCGGTCTTGTGCTTCTTGAGCAGTTCCAGTCCGGCCATGACCTGGTCGAAGCTCGGGCGGGCCTTCTTGTCGACGCGATAGAAATCATGAAGATGCTGCGGGCCGTCGACGCTGAGTCCGATCAGGAAGTCATTGGCGGTGAAGAACCCGCACCATTCGTCGTCGAGCAGCGTGCCATTCGTCTGCAGCGCATTGAGGATCTTTTTCCCGTCGGCGTAGCGTTTCTGGAATTCGACGGCCTTCCGGAAGAAGTCGACCCCGGCCAGTGTGGGTTCGCCGCCCTGCCAGGCGAAGGTGACCTCCGGGACGTCCTGGGCTTCGATGTATTGGCGGACGTAGTTTTCCAACACATCGTCCGGCATCTTGAAGTTCTCGTTCTTCGGGTAGAGCTTTTCCTTCTCCAGGTAGAAACAGTATTTGCAGTCGAGATTGCAGAGCGCGCCCATGGGCTTCGTCATGACGTGGAAGCCGGTGGGCGTGGCGGGCGGAGCTGGGTCTGCGGGCATGGCCATTTTTTAGCCGACAACCGCGGGGAGGACAATTCTGGAGAATGCTTCGATTCCGGCTCACCGGCCGCTGCGCAGCTTTTCCGCCTCGATGAGACAGAGCAGGCGCCGCAGATCCTCATCCTTCTCCGGCTGTTCCGGATCGAGGGTCTCGCTGGTGATGAGGTGGTCGAAGTTGGAGCCCTGGTCCATTTCCTGAGCGGCGGTTTCGAGGCGCTTCCGGATGGCCGCTTCGTCGTCTTCGGCGCGGGAGCGGAGGCGGCGTTCAAGTTCGGCCATGGAGGGCGGCGCGAGAAAGACGGTGACGAGCGCGTCACGAATGGCGGGGGTTTCGGCGGCCTTCTGGCGGATGCTGGCGGCGCCTTGGACATCGATGTTCAGGAGGACGTCGTTGCCGGCGGCCAACCGGTCTGCGACTTCCGAGAGCAGGGTGCCGTAGCGGCGGCCATAGACCTCGGCGTGTTCGAGGAATTCGCCCGCGGCGATCTTCTTCTCAAACTGATCCTTGGACAGGAAATGGTAGTCGACCCCGTCTTTCTCCTCGCCCCGGGGATCGCGGGTGGTGCAGGTGACTGCGCGTTGGACGTCCGGGCAGGTTTCCAGGACCTTGGAGCAAAGCCGGGTCTTGCCCGCGCCAGAGGGGGCGGAGATGACGATCAACAGGGACCTGGCCGACGATTGCGGGCTCATTCCACGTTTTGGACCTGCTCGCGGAACTTCTCCAACTCCGCCTTCACTGTGACGACTTCCTTCGAAATGCTCGCGTCGTTGG
>JAYPGD010000222.1:0-3406 GCA_038126655.1 Verrucomicrobiales bacterium | reverse complement strand
TTCCAATACATTTCGACTTTCGTGCTCGGGAACGGGCGGTTCATTCCACGTTCTGGACCTGCTCGCGAAATTTTTCCAGTTCCGCCTTCACCGCGACGACCTCCATGGAGATCGTTGCGTCATTGGCCTTGGACCCGATGGTGTTGATCTCGCGATTCATCTCCTGCGACAGGAAATCCAGCGTGCGGCCGACCGGCTTGGTCGCCTTGACGAAGCTGTCGAACTGCTCGAAGTGACTCTGGAGCCGGGTGAGTTCCTCGGAGATGTCGCAGCGGTCGGCGAAGTAGGCGACCTCGCGGGCGAGGCGGTCTTCATCGACGGCGACCGTTTCACCGCACATTTCCGCGACGCGGTCAGCGAGATTCCTGCGATAGCGTTTCACGACCTTGGGGGCCTGCTTTTCGATGCGCAAGATCGCCTTGGCGATGGACTTGATGCGCTTGGAGAGGTCGGCGGCGAGGCTTTTGCCCTCGGCCTGCCGCATGGCGACGAGATCCTTCAGGGCGGCTTTCAGGGCCTTGTCCAGGGCGGGCCAGAAGGCGTCGGCGTCAAGTGTCCCGCCGTTGGACTGCACGACGCCGGGCGCGCGGAGGAGAGTGTCGAGGGTGACGTCGCCCGCGAGGTTGAGGTCCTTGGCCAGTTTGCGGAATTCGTCGGTGTAGGCGCGGGCGAGCGCGGTGTTGAGTTGAACCTGGCCGGCGGTGTTGTCGTCGGCTGTTTCCAGGGAAACTCGGGCGGACAGTCGTCCGCGGGAGAGTTTGCGGTTTGCCGCCTCTCGGACCTTGCCTTCCAGCGAGTCGAGTTCGCGCGGAAGATTGATCGCAAGCTCCAATTGCTTGCGGTTGACAGAGCTGAGTTCGACGACGATGCGATAGCCGTCGCGGACGCATTCGCCGCGTCCATGGCCGGTCATTGATTTCATTTCTGATTCGGAAAAGCTTTCAAACACGGATGAACACGGATCGACACGGATGAAGGAGTGGCATTCATAGGATATTTGAGGCCATTGTTCGTATCTCGGAGTTTTGATGTGTCTTCAGTTCTTGAATTGCTTTGCGGACTGGGGAGCCGAGTGAACTGATTCGTGAGAGGCATTCGAGAGAATTGAGAATGACCCATTCGCGTTCGTCTTTCAATGCGTCGGTCAGAACCGGGAGCGCAGTTGAAGTTGATTCCCCCATGGAAGCCAAAGCAACGGGCACATAGAGGTCCAACAAGTCAAACTCCTTCCTGTAAACAAGTTTCGCCAAGGGGGCCGAAGTCTCAGTGAATTCTGACGATGATGAGGCAATGACCGACACCGCTGCAGATAGCACTTTGTGGCTCGGATCGCTAAGAGAGTGAATCAACAAGGGGGTAGCTTCGGCGGTTGGCGCGATGCGACCAATCACTTCTACTGCAATTGCTCTTACGTCTGGCGCCGGGCTTTCGAGTAGTGGTCTGAGGATGGGGATCGCGTTTTCCGCGCGAAAACTCCTTTGCAGTTCCTCTACGATATCGGGGCGGAGTTCTTGGTTCTTCAGTTCTCTGGTCGCGCGCGCAAGTGAGGCGGCCTTCGGGTCCGTCCATTCGTCGGGACCGTACCCGGTGCGTTTGCCCTTGCCGGAAATCCGGTGGAACACGCCAGTCGACCATTCTCTTGTTCCTGGCATGATCCAAACACTTCGAACCGATCGGTTCACTACGATGACGTCGCAATAAAACTGTTCGTCGCCGGTTGCCCAAAGTGTGAGATGGCCCGTTCCGTCGCGCAGCCACTTTTCGCGCCAGTTGAGAGAATACTGGGGATGTGTTTCAGGCTTCAGGCGATCAACCTCGCTGAGTGTCATGCCAGCGCCGATTGGAAAGGTCTTCTTGAGTTCGCTCGCTCCAAACTGACGGACAAGTGGCGAATCGTCGTAGGCCTGTCTGAAAGAGCATCCAGAATTGGCAAGCAACGCCGCACTCCCCAGAAAGGCAAGCATCGACCGCACACTTGATGGTGTTTGGCCCCCAGACCCGAAGCTGAAATGGAATCCGTGTTTATCCGTGTCCATCCGTGGTTGAAGGAAAGTCTTCAATCCAAGTCTACCTTGTCCATGACCTGGGCGACGTCCTTGTCGCCGCGGCCGGAGAGGTTGACGATGATGAGGTCGTCCTGGGACATCTGGGGGGCGCGTTGGATGGCTTCGGCGACGGCGTGAGAGGATTCGAGCGCCGGGATGATGCCTTCGAGGCGGGCGAGCTTGAGAAAGGCTTCGAGGGCCTTCTCGTCGGTGGCGTAGGTGTAGTCGACCCGGCCGGAATCCTTGAGCCAGCAATGCTCGGGGCCGACGGCGGCGTAGTCCAGTCCGGCGGAGACGCTGTGGGTGAGTTTGATCTGGCCGTGTTCGTCCTGAAGCACGTAGGAACGCGCGCCCTGCAAGACTCCCAGCGAGCCGCCATGGAAGCGGGCGGCGTGCTTCTCGGGTTCGATTCCCAAGCCGCCGGCCTCGACGCCGACCATCTTCACGTCCTGGTCGTCGAGGAAGGGATACATGAGGCCGATGGCGTTGGAGCCGCCGCCGACGCAGGCGATGAGGAGATTGGGCAGGCGTTCCTCCTGTTCGAGGATCTGGCGGCGCGCCTCGTCGCCGATGACGCGATGGAAATTGCGCACCATCATGGGGTAGGGATGGGCGCCATAGGCGGTGCCGAGAATGTAGTGCGTGCTGCGGACATGGGTGACCCAGTCGCGCATGGCTTCATTGATGGCTTCCTTCAGGGTCTTTTGTCCGGCTTCGACAGGGACGACGGTGGCGCCGAGCATCTTCATGCGGGCGACGTTGAGGGCCTGGCGTTCGCAATCCACGGCGCCCATGTAGACGACGCACTCCATGCCGAACATGGCGGCGACAGTGGCGCTGGCGACGCCGTGTTGGCCGGCGCCGGTTTCGGCGATGACGCGCTTCTTGCCCATGCGCTTGGCGAGCAGGACCTGGCCGACGGCGTTGTTGATCTTGTGGGCGCCGGTGTGGAGCAGATCCTCGCGCTTGAGGTAGATCTTCGCTCCGCCGAGGTGGTTGGTCAGGCGTTCGGCGAAGTAGAGCGGGGTGGGGCGGCCGCAGAATTCGCGGAGGTAGTAGCTGAGTTCCCGCTGGAACTCCGGATCGTCCTTGGCGCGAAGGTATTCTTCTTCAAGTTCCTGCAGGGGGTGGACGAGCGTCTCTGGCACATAACGCCCCCCGTAGGGGCCGAAGTGTCCGTGCTCGTCAGGCAGGTTTGCAGTGGCGGTGTCGCTCATCCGCGTGAATCTCGCGCAAAGGTGGAAAGAGGCAAAGGTTTTTTCGGGATGCGGGCAGATCTGGAGATGGCAGAACTGAGAGTCCGGTAATTAGCAGGCTGTTGAAAAAGAGGCGATTTCGAACACCGGCGGGATTCTTCGGCT
>JAYPGD010000221.1:0-9404 GCA_038126655.1 Verrucomicrobiales bacterium | reverse complement strand
AAGGACGCCTTCCTTGGCGTGCTGCCCTTTTTCCACTCCTTCGGCTTCATGGGCACGCTCGGCGCGCCGGCGGGAATTGGCGTCGGCGTCGGTTATCATTCCAATCCGGTCGACGCCAAAACCGTCGGGAAGGTCCTGCAGGACAACGGCATCACCTTCCTGCTCGCGACGCCGACGTTCCTGCAGCTCTATCTGCGAGGCTGCAAGCCGGAGCAGTTCGGCAGCGTGGAGTTTGCGATGGTCGGCGCGGAGAAACTGCCGGACCGCCTGGCCGACAAGTTCGAGGAGAAGTTCGGAGTGCGGCCGATGGAGGCCTACGGTTGCACGGAGTGTGCGCCGGCGGTCACGGTGAATACGCGGGACTTCCGCGCTGCGGGCTTCAAGCAGGTCGGCGGCAAGCGCGGCTTCATCGGGCATCCCCTGCCCGGCATCAGCATCCGCATCGTCGATCCCGAGACCGGCGAGCCGCAGCCCGCCGGCCAGCCGGGGCTCATGCTCGTTCATGGCCCCAATGTCATGAAGGGCTACCTCGGCCAGCCCGAAAAGACCGCCGAGGTCCTCAAGGACGGCTGGTACACGACCGGCGATATCGCGATGATGGACGAGGACGGCTTCGTGCAGATCACCGACCGGCTCAGCCGCTTCAGCAAGATCGGCGGCGAGATGGTCCCGCACATCAAGGTGGAGGAGAAGCTCCACGAACTCGCCGACGCGACCGAGAAGATCCTCGCCGTCGCCGGGCTGCCTGATGAAAAGAAGGGCGAGAAGCTGGTCGTGCTGCACACCTTGGAGAAGGAACAGCTGGACGTGGTCTTGAAGAAGCTCGCCGACGCGGACCTGCCGAATCTCTGGAAGCCCCGCAAGGACCGGTTCTTCCTCATCGACAAGCTTCCCTATCTCGGCACGGGCAAGCTCGATCTGAAGGGGATCAGGGAGCTGGCGAAGGAACTGGACGGGCGGGCGTAGCGCGGAAGGGACGCCACCGGATTGTCGGCGACGACGAACCGCAGACGACGGGCGTGACGTTTGACGCTCCTCGGATTGGCCGCGATCGCGCGTTCCGCTCAGAGCCCCTTGACCTCCCAGCCCTTGCGGCACTGGTCGCGGACCAGGTCGTCGGCCGCTTTGGAATTGGTGAACCTGAGCTTGTCGGAATTCCACTTCAGTTCCTCGCCGGGAAGCAGCATGGCGACCGTGCCGAGAAGGACTGTTTCCGTCATCGGACCGGCGTAGGCAAAGTCGCAGACGGTTTCCTGGTTGTTTCCGAGCACGGCGTCGATCCATTCGCCGTGATGATTGGCGGAGGCCGGGGGGTCGACCTTTTCGTCCGTTCGCTTGCCGTCGCGGTAGAACTTTGGAAACGGATCGCCGCCATGATTCGCGGTGATGACGCCCTCGGTCCCGATGATCAGCGACCCCATGCGGGGCACGTTCTCACGTCCGCCGACCAGTTCGGCCACGTCGTCGCCGGGAATGTTCCTGCCGTCGTACCAGGTGTAGTCGAAATCGCCGCCTGAGGCCTTGGTCGCGGCCATCCGGTATTCCACGCGGCCATCCAGCGGCCAGCTGACGTCGTCGACGGGCGCCGGGCCCACCGATTTGACGGAAGTGGCCACAGGGGCGCCGAGACCCTTCACCCAGGGATGGACGATATGGCAGGCCATGTCGCCGAGCGTGCCGGTGCCGTAGCCGATGCGCTTGCGCCACTGGCCCGGATGATATTCGCCCTTCACGTAGGGCGTGAACCTGCCGACGCCGCACCATTGATCCCAATCCAGCCCCGCCGGCGGATCCGTGGGCTTGCCGATCGGTTTCATGGCGCCCCAGGACTTGGGGCATGTGCTGTGAATCGCCTTGATGCGACCGATCATGCCGTCGGCGAGCGCCTTGGCCGTGGCCTTGTTGCCGGATCCCGAGGCGAGTTGGTTGCCCATCTGGGTGCGCAGTTTGTTCTCGGCGGCGTATTCGGTGAGCATGCGCGTCTCGTGCAGGGTGCGGGTGAGCGGCTTCTCACAATAGCAGTGCAGGCCCAGCTGCATCGCGCTCATGGCGATCGGGGCGTGCATGTGGTCCGGCGTGCCGACCACCGCGACATCCAGGTTCTTCGCCTCCTTCTCCAGGAGCTCCCGCCAGTCGAGGTAGACCTTGGTGTCCGGATACTTCTCGCGGACCTTGTCGGCGCGGTTCTCGTCGATCTCGGCCACGGCGACCAGCCTGCAACTGGCGTGGCTCATGGTTCCGGTGATGTCGCCCCACGCTCGGCCATTGCCGCCGAAGGCCGCGACGTTGACCGTGCCGCTGGGCCTGCGGCCTGGCGCCGCTGTCTTGCAGCCGACAAAGGGGAAAGCGATCGATGCGCCCGCGATGGAGCCGAGAAATGAACGACGGGAGACCTTATACATGGCCGGGACGCTAGCCGTGCGACGGACGATGCGTCAACCATTGACGATGGATTAGCCGGGGAGACGGGAGTGGGTGTGGCTTGAGGCCCTCGGGGGACTGGATGTTCCGGAGCTTGCCTGATCCGCCGCGCGTCCCGCCTGCCGCCCGGTTTCGGCCGGCTTGTCATCCGGGCGGGATTGGGGAAGACTGGTCCGGACCGGAAAAGCTTGCAGCCATGAACGTTCATCACTTGGAGTTGTTCTACTACGTCGCCCGCCATGGGGGCATCAGCCGGGCGGCGCGCAACATGCCCTACGGCATCCAGCAACCCGCCATCAGCGGACAGATCCTGCAGCTTGAGGACTACTTGGGGCTGACCCTTTTTCAGCGAAGGCCATTCGAGCTGACCCAGGCCGGACAGGAACTCTACGAGTTCATCCAGCCCTTTTTCGGCAACCTGGAACCGATGGCCGAGAAGCTCATTGGCGGCGCCACCCACCTGATCCGCATCGCGGCCTCGCCGATCATCCTGCGCGATCACCTGCCCGCCATGTTGAAGAACCTGCGCGGCAAGTACCCGAAACTGAAGCTCACGATGCGCGAAGGCCTCCAGCCGGACATTGAGGAATGGCTGGCCAAACAGGAGATCGACCTGGCGGTGACCGCGATCGAGGGCCGCCCCCCTGTCGGCATCAAGTCCCAGAAGCTGATCGACCTGCCGCTGGTCCTGCTGGTGAACAAGGGCCGGAAGATCAAATCGCTGCGGGACATCACGACTCGCGACCGCATCGACGAGACGCTCATCAGCCTGCCCTCGAACGAGGCGGTGAGCCGCCTGTTCCAAAAGGGGCTCTCCAAGCTCGACGTGGACTGGCCGATCGGCATTGAGGTCAATTCACTCGACCTCATCGACACCTACGTGGAGAACGATTTCGGAATCGGGGTGACGGTCATGATCCCGGATCGCAAATTGCCGAAGAATGTCCGCTGCCTGCCGCTGGAAGACTTCGGAGCGATTCCGGTCGGCGCCTTCTGGCGCGGGAAGTTGAATCCCATTCAGCAGGCGCTGCTGGGCGAGGTGGAAAAGCGGGCCAAGGCGTTGATGAAGGGCTCCGGTTCCTGAGTCCTGAAGGAAGCGACAGCCCTCTGTAGCGGCTGACGCCATGCCGGCGATCTCCTGATGAATCAGGGCTGGTATACGTCTCCGATGTGATCTTCGGTCGCAGGAAGCAGTTCGTCCACGGCCGCGAGTCGGGAGCCGTCGCGTCCGGCCGAAAACTTCCGGCCCAGCTCCCGGATGGAATTCGCCGCCCGTCGCAGCGCCTGGCTGCTCCCGGCCTTGGGTTCGGCCTTGGCGCCAAGTTCGATGATGCGCTGCAAGACATCGCTCTTGACGCGTTGTTGAACCGCCCGCAATCGCTCCAGGGCCCGTTTCCGTCGGGCGACACGAGCCTCGGCATACTCGCCGTTCTCTTTGGCCGCCGCGAATTCCCCCAAGGCCCGTTCCAACGCCGCTATCTGTCCGACAATGTAGAACAGTCGTTTGTGTTCGGGAGGCGTGGAGGCGTTGCGGGCGCCGCGCGACTTCATGAAGTTGTGTCGGATCTCGCCCTCCAGCCAGGCGACCATTTCAAAGTCGCTGCCCGGATTGTGGCCGCCCTTGTTCACGAGGCGTTCGTCGTTCACCGTGTGGCATTTGAAGCATTGGTTCACCATTCCGGCCACATTGCCGGGGCGGATCAGGCCCATGGCCTCCGCCTTCTTCAAGGCGTCGGGATCCGTCGGGTCGGCATGGACGGCATTCCATTTCTCAGCGGGGCCATGGCAGGATTCACAGGAGACGCCGGCCAGCGGCAAAGCCGACTTCGCAGTGTCCGGCTGGACCGTGTAGTGGCACTGGGCGCAGGCCTCCGACTGTTTGATGCGCTCGATGCCGAGACGATTGGCGACGCGGCGGCCCGTGCGCATGCGATGCGCCGAGGTGAAGGTCCGGAAGTGCGCGGTGTGCATCCATGTGGCGTGCATGGGGCGGTGACATTCCGCGCAATTGTCCGGACCGTCGAATCTGCCGGCCGGCTCCGCGGCGTGAGCCCCGTGCAGCGTGATCAACAGGGCGAACAGGACAGGCGCGACCCAGCGGTCATGGCGCGAGCCTCGAATTGTCCCGTTCATTCCCATGACTCAGAATTTCACGAGAAACTCCACGCGTCCTCCGAAGGACTCCTCGCTGTCCTCGAGCAAGGCTCCGAAGGCGTCTAGAACCATCACCGTCCGACGGCCGAAGGCCTGCTGATAGCGGATGGCCGCGGCTTCCGCCGAATTGGCGTCGCCGTTGGTCGAGGCGAGCCCGCCGCCCTCGACGATGATCTGGCGGCGGCGTTGTTCCCCCAGGAACATCTGGTAGCCGATCGCGCCGCCGGCGGCGTTGGCCGCTCCATTGTTCAGGGGGCTGCCGTAGCGACCGAGTCCGACCGCGGCAAAGGTCAGTCCCGTCCGTCCCAACGGGCCGCCCGCGAAAGGATCCCGCACGGCGGAGGTGAATTCGTTGATGCCCCAGAAGCCGTTGAGATAGGCGATGTCGTGCGTATGCGCCGGCGTGTAGGACAACTCGCTGAACAGCAGCGTGCCGGTTCCGACCCGGGCGTTCTCCTGCTCGACGGCGATTGATTGCGCGACGCGGAAGGTGGTGTTGATCTTGCCCAGCCGCTGCACCGCGCCAAGGCCGGCGTAGACGCCGTCGCTCTGACGTTGCGAAAGCACATACAGCAGATCCCACTCAAGCGTCGTCCGCTTGAGATCGAGAAAGGAATCCAGGCCCAGAAGATAGGCGTCCTGCTCCTCCAGGTTGTTTGCGCGATCCACCTCGTTCCAGCCGAACAGGGCCGACATGCGAAGGTGCGACCCGCCGCGAGGCAGGATCGCGTTGCGGGTGATCGCGAACAGATCGATCGCGCTGTCCTCCAAGAGCAGCCCGTCCTGCAGGCGGAGCGGTTGACGGCCGATGGAGAGCCCGTAGTCGAGGCTGCGCCGGTCCGCGGAATCCAGCCCGGGGAAGATCTCGCCAAACTCGCCCTCGAAAAAGAGGGTGCGGGGCTGGAAGCTCGTTTCATCGAAATGCTCCTCAAAGCCGCGCCGGTTGGCGGGCTCAAAGTTGAAGCCGGTGAAGTCGCCCTTGTGATCCAGCGGCCGGATGCCGATGACAATGCGCTCGGTCGGGGACAGCTCCAGGTTGCCGAACAGGTCGAGGCGGTTCACCCACTCGGTCGAGCGCGGAGCGGCCCCCGGATCGAAACTTTGAACAGCCGTGCGGTAGTTTCCATAGACCCAGAAGTTGGGCGTCCAGACCGCGCCGGTGGGAAGCCGGACGCCTTTGCGCAGGTTGCCGTTCCCCAGAAATTTGTCGCCCAACTCGATCAGGGGCCGCGGCCGGGTAGGAAAGCCCGTGAGTTGAAGCTGGGGCAGTTCCCCGGTCGCGGGGTGGCCGGAATCTCCCGAGAAGAGGGCGTCCGCAATCTGGCGGAAGGCATTGCCGCGTGGCCGCATCTTGTCAGCCTGCTCGCCGAGAACACGCTCCGCCGCCGCGGCGGACGCCGGCCCGCAATGCAGGGCCGCCAGCGTCAGGGCGATCGCCGGACGCAGGAGAAATCGAAATCGCGATGATCGCGAAACCGGCGGATGATCAGTTCCCTTTGCCATCCTTGCGGGCGGGTTCCGGCGAACCGGCAAGATCAAAGGCGGGCTTCCCGCCATCGAGCGAAACGGCGACCGTCCTGTCCCAAAGCGTCATGTGACCGGCCACCAGCGCCTCGGTCACATCCTTGGTCGCCATATGGTAATCGAAGCCCATGTCGGCGATCTCCAGCACGAGGTTTACCGGGACCATTGCGGCCATCAACCTGACGTTGATCCGGTATTCGCCCTCGCCCGTGAGATCCGAACGCCCCACCCTGTAGGAAGCGATGCGTCCTTCCAACGGGCCGATCCCTTGCTTGTGCTTGCGGGCGTCGGTCGGGCGCCCGGTGAGGATCACCGAGAAGGGCTCCGGCCGGACGAAGGGCAGCGGATCCAACGAATAATTGATCGGCAGCACCTGCTCGCGCTCGCCGCCGCGGAAGTTGCGCGTGAGGAAGCGGCTCTGGAGGCTGAACAAACTTTTGTCCAGGGGAAGCTCGCCGTCGTGCACGTAGTGCGAATGCAGGTCGCGCACATCGCCATTGGGATCGAGATCGCCGGACCGGAACACGACCTTGCCGGACGCGTCCGTCACAGTGACCTGGAGCCAGGTGAGACGTTCGGCGTCGAAGCCCGTTGGAACATTGTGGCCGTCCGTGCCGTTGCGCACCTCGACCTCGAAGCGCAGGCCGCGTTTTGTGGCGCGGGTCACCTTGAGTTCGCCCAATCGATATCCCTCGCGCAGGATGGCCAGCCGTTGCTCCTGCATTTCGGCGAGCAGTTTCTTCTGCTCGTCGATCACGGCGCGGGCGTCGTAGCGGTCGTCGATGGTCCGCCAACGGGAGGGATACCTGGCGTCCTTGTCCGCCTTCTTTTCATAGGCGTCCGTGCCCCAGCCCGCCTTGTCGTCGAAGGCCAGCCATTCGCGCATGGTGGCGAGCCCGGCGGCCTTGGGGTTGTGGGGGAAGATGCCGGGGTGGATGACCGAATAGTCCGGCCCGGGGAACATGTGATTGGTGCGTTTGCGCGGCTGGGTCGGAACGCCGCCGACGATGGCCGCCGGCTCCATACGATAGCCGGACTTCTTTCCCGGAACCCGGCCCATGTGGCAGTCCTGGCAGGATTCCCCGCGCTTGGCGGCCGGGGAATTCTTGAACTCACTGAAGGCCTCCTCCAGGCGGAAGCCGTTCTTCAGCGTCACATCATGGCAGGCCCCGCAGAAGCCCGAGGTCGTGAGCTGGGCTCCATGTTTGACATCGGGATGCACCACGCGCCCCTGCTCCGCCGGATCGGTGGTGAGCTGATACTTTCCCGGGTCCTGCAGGACGCGTTGCAGCTCCGCGTTTCCGCTCGGACCGAACACCGGCGTGTTCAGGTCGCCCTCGACCAGCGCGAACCGCCCGCTGACCTTGCCGTATTCATTCTCCAGTCGATGGCACACCACGCAGGTGATGCCTTCCCGGGAAACGGGATTCCGGTCCATGTTGCTCATGAACACCGGCTCGTTGAGATTCATGCCGACCTGGGTGTGGCAGCGCACGCAGAAATCGCCGTTCGATCCATTGGTCAGCTTCACGACCTTGGCGTGCATCGTGTTGAAGATCGGGCTGAGCTGCGCGTAGGCGTGCTGCGAGACCGCCCACTCCCGATAATGTCCCGGATGACAGGTCCGGCAGGCCGTCGCAGAGGGATAGCGCTCCTTCTCGAACAGGCGCCGATGCTCCTCGGCCGCGAGTTCCTTCGCCGGTCTTTCCGGGGCCTCCGACGCGGCAACCGCGCCAATGAAAACCATCCAAACAAGAATCCCGACGCCGATCCAGACACCCCCGACAAATCCACGAGCGCAGACGACACCACGGCGCGTGAGGGGAGGCGCGCTATCCTTGGATTGATTTCGGTCTGGCCCGCAAGTCATTGGCAATTCGCTGATACTCCTGATCGCCGGGCCGGAATAATGCGCATTTCTTGTGAAAAATCCACCGGAAAGAGCGCCGGCTGTGTCGTGCGCGGGGCGGATCTGAACCACAACCCGGAGGCATTTGAGCCTCCGGTGTCGGCCGCTTGCGTCAAGAACGCCGCGGGTGGCTTCTGGAAACGACTTGCGTGGGAGACTGGCGTTCGTCCAACCGCGCGCTCCAGGCGCCGGCGGGTTAGTTTTTCGACGTCTTGTCCCCGGGCGCTGATCGGATACGAACCGGCTCACGCAGGATGTGATAGTGCGGATTGCCGGACAGGGAGCAGGTCGGCAATTCGCTGACCGCATTCAACCGGTAGACGCCGTCGGCCGGGCAGACCGGCATCCTTTTCAGAAAACCCTTCGGCCCGATGAGGTCCGTTTCGACCGGGACTGCGTCATCGGCCTTGTCGTTCCTCGCCGCCCAGGCCTTTTTGGCGCCGTCCAGCTGTTTGAGTTGCACGACGCAGGCGTCGCGCGATCCGCTGTATTTGGACCGTAAACTGGGAAGCACGGCCAGGGTAAACAAGGTCAGGAGGACCAGGACAAGCAGCAGCGCCGAGATCAACTCGCCGCGGTTGGTTCGGTAGACGGGAAACAAGCGCGCTCCGAAACCGCGCGTCATCTTGGGGCTTTGGATCTTCACGGTTTGAGCGCGTGATGAGGATGTTTGTGAGCGAGACTGCAGCTCGGCCGGGTCCGGATGTTGTTGATGGTATAGACGCCGCCCTGCGGACATTTCGGCTCCCCGGGCAGGTAGCCTTCCGCCCCCCAAAGATCTTCGCCCGTCGGCGTATCGTCGGGAGATTTCTTGTTCTGCAGCGCCCATTGCATCTTCGAGCCGTCGATCATCTTGAGATTGGCGATGCAGGAGACGTGGGATCGTGTAACGCGAGTCTTGCGGAGCTGACAGCCGGCGAACACGAGGAAAATGCCCGCCAGCAGCAATGCCGTGACCGACCATGGAATGAGTGGTTTTGTTGTTTTCATGTCAGACCGTGCAGAAACAGGATTAAGAAATGGTTTCAAAGTTTCTTGAACATTTTCATGCAGGGACTTGTTATCGGAACAGTTACAGATCCATGTTCTCATCCAGATCCTCCTCGCCTTCCCTCGCATCCAAGACCGCCGCCGCGACAACCGCCCTCGCTGCGCTGCCGGTCGAACGCTTCGCCCACGCCGCCGGCGATGACACGATCAAGATCGCCATGGTTGGTTGCGGCGGCCGCGGCACGGGCGCCTGCGTCCAGGCCATGAACACCCCCGGTCCGACCAGGCTCGTTGCCGTGTGCGATGTGGATGACGAACAAATCGCCAAATCCCTCAGCTCCATCCGCGCCCAGCACCACGACAAGGTGGATGTGCCGCCGGACCGGCAGTTCACCGGATTCGAGGA
>JAYPGD010000220.1:0-9420 GCA_038126655.1 Verrucomicrobiales bacterium | reverse complement strand
GCAATGGGCCAGTTCGCGGGGGCCCAATCAGTTTCGACGCTCATTCTGGATTCCTTTCCATTCCAGAGTGACGCGTCTCCCAAACCTTCGCCAACCATCACTTGTTGTGGCGCTGTCCAATTTTGGCTAAGCCTGCCGCAAGGCCGAAAGAGCCGCGGCGGCGGTCAACGAAACGGCGGCAGCACGTAGCGGATGAAGATGAAGATGGCGGCGGGGACGGCGATCAACGCCCCCAGAAGCCCCAGCACGACAAAGAGATAGACGGAAAATTTCCCAGATTCGTTGCGGGTGGGTTTTGGCGCATTACGCTGGCGTTTGGCGGCCGAGCGTTTGCGGGCCGGGAGGACTCCCTGGGGCAGATCGGGATCGTTGGCGACGAGGTCGCGGACGTCGAAGGTCTCCGGCTTCCCCTTGCCGGCGGACTTGTCGTTGTTGTCGCTCATGAACTTGGAGCGCGAGCGTCCGTCAGCGCGCGACGACGGTGTCGCCTTCGAGCAGTTCCAGGCCGTCCGTGCCCTTGAGCGGATTGGCGACCGAGTGGGTCTCCTTGACCGTGACGATCTTGATGGCTCCGACGGTTTTCCCGTTGCGGCGGACGTCGAATTCCATGTCCTTTTCGACGCCGTGATTGGAGCCGATGTCCAGCACGACGAAGACAAACTTGGGGTCTGAGGCGGTGATCCGGCCCTCGAGTTCGAGTTTGGCGTTGGAGCGCTTGTGGTCGGTGATGAACTGATCGAGAAGTTCATCGCCGATGAGCGGGATGACAGCGTGCTGGCTGTTGATGGAGCCGGTGAAACTGCGCGTCCAGACATCGGCCGGAGCGTTGAAGGTCTGCTTGTGCGCGGTGAATTCGACTTGGCGGCGGAAACGCAGGATCAGCGAAAGAAATTTCCCGGCGGAGTCGGTTTCAATGGTCGCTTCCAGGCTTCCGGCCGAAGGTTCTGCGCCGAGCCGGAAACCCGCGTCCTTGAGGCGTTTGCCCAAGGCCGCTCGCAGGGCCTCGCCGTCGATCTTGTTGTTCCTGGCGCTGACGCCGGCGATGACCTTCAGGTCGATGTTGAACGGATTGTCCGACTCCAGACCGATCAGGGACGCCCGCCTGACGGGCTTGTCCGTCGGCGCGTCCGCGGCGGACCCGGAGCCGGTCGCCAAGAGCGAGGCTGTCAGGATCGCGGCGATGTAGCGGCGGCGCGCCATGGCGGGATCGTGAGGGGGACGGATCAGGACGCGGCTCCCTGTCCCAATTCGCCTTTGACCTCCGCGATCAGTTTTTCCAGGCGGCGGCCATAGTCGATGTAGTTGTCGAACATGGCATCGTCGCTGGCCGCGGAGTCGGCGTCGTGGAAGACGACGACCATGTGGGGTTCGATGGAGATGCCGGCGTCGTAGCCGTGTTGGAAAGCGTCCTTGAGGATGTCGCGCACGCGGCCCTGGCCTTCGCCGGGGAAGTTGTAGTCGGCGTCGTTCTTCTCCGGATTCCAGGTCGCGTCCTTGATGTGGATATGCGCTGAATGTTCGCGCATGTGTTCCCAGAATTCCCACGGGTCCTGCTTGGGCCAGGGTTTTTCCCGCATACGGTCGGCGTTGAAGATCGGGTTGGCGGTGTCGAAGACCCATTTGAGTCCCGGCACGTTTTCGATCAATTCCTCGGCGTGTTTCCAGCTCATGCCGCCGTAGTTCATGCAGTTTTCGTGCACGGGTTGCAGGCCTTCGTCGAGGAAGCGTTGGGTGACCTCCTTCACGCGATCGAACACGGCCTGTGGAATGGAATCCTCCTCGTCGCCGGGCTTGAAGCTCATGACCCGGATGAACTTCGTGTTGAGGCGCTTCATGCGCGGGATGGCGCGCTCGACCTCGGCCAGGGTGACGTCGAAGGGCGTCTCGACGGTCTTCTGCCAGTTCATGATCGTGGAGCCGAAGGCGTAGACGCCGACGCCGGCGTCCTTGAGCTTCCGCTCGACGATGTCGAAGGCCTCGTCCGGGATCTCGTGCAGGTTGGCCTTGTCGAAGCCGGGGACCTCGACGCCGCGCATTTCGATCCACTTCCAGCCGAGTTCCTGCGCGGCCTTGATCTGTCCGTCAATTGAGTTGGCGCCCTCGTCGCCGATGCCCATCAGTTCCATGGTTTCTTAAGAGTTGAGTGTTGAGAGTGTTCTTGGGGTGAGCGTTGGGAATGTGTTGCGCCGCGGTCGGAGATTACTTCCGGAAGGACTTGGTGAAGTCTTCCTTGGGGGCCTCGACGACCTTTTTCTCGAACTGGGACTTCTCGATCAGCTCATTGAGCTTGTCCTCCCAGGCCTTGGCGTCGAGGGGGAGCTCCACGGTCTGGTCGATCAGGGAGGAGTAGATCATCGCGTTGGCGAGTTCTATGGAGTTGATGCCCTCGGCTCCGGGGACGTTCAATGGCGCGCCGTCTAGGATGGCGTTGACGAAATTCTGGATGTATCCGGCGTGGGGCATGTCGGCGTCGCCGAAAGGGATGTCGATCGTCCACTGGTCAGGTTGGGCGAAGCCGATCTTGGAGGTCTTGTTCCACTCGTCGGCGGAGACCTCGTTGCGGATGAAGGTGAGTTTGTCGTGCTCGAGCACGAGTTTGCCGCGGTGGCCGGCAATTTCGAGGCGGTTGGTTCCCGGGATTTCGCCGGTGGAGCTGAGGAAGGTCCCCGTCGCGCCGTTCGCAAATTCCATGTAGGCGGTGATGTTGTCCTCGACCTCGATGTCGTGGAATTTGCCGAGTTGCGCGAATCCGCGGACCTTGGCCGGCATGCCGAACATCCAGGAAAAGGTGTCCAACTGGTGGAGGCACTGGTTGATCAGCACGCCGCCGCCCTCGCCCTTCCAGGTCGCCCGCCATTCGCTGCTCTGGTAGTAGGCGTCCGAGCGGAACCAGTCCGTGTCGATCCAGGTGATGCGGACGATTTCGCCGAGTTCGCCTGCGTCGATGAGCTGTTTGATCTTCTGGTAGCGAGGCTCGGAGCGCATCTGGAACATGCCGCCGAACACGACATCGGGGTGTTCCTTCGACTTGGCGATGAGGCGTTCGGCGTCCGCCTTGTGCGCGGAGATGGGCTTCTCGACCATGACATGGACGCCGGCCTCCAACGCCGCGATGCCCAAAGTGGTGTGCTGGAAGTGGGGGGTGGCCACGATGATGGCGTCGACCTCGCCGGATCTGATGAATTCCTCGCCGTCGGTGAAGGTCTTCAATCCCTTTTCGGCGTAGGGCACGGTCGCTTTCTCAAATGCGTCGCAGACCGCGGTGAGTTCGCAGCGGTCAATTTTGCCGTCGAGCAGATAGCCGGCGTGAAATCTGCCGATGTTTCCCAGTCCGATGATGCCGATGCGTACCTTGTCCATGGTTGTCGAGGTTTTGAGATGCCGTTCTGAATCAGATGTTTTGTGTCAAAGCGAGCGGGGAGTATCACGAGGGGCCAAATGGCGGACAAGGGATTTTTTCGGCGAGACGTGGATGTCGTGATGAGAACGGGGCATCGGGGTATTCCCCGTTGGCGCGAAGATCTGGCCGGGGCGCCTTTGTTCCCGCTTGAGCGCATCCCGTCTTCGCGGAGACCCGGACGCCTTGGGTTCAAGCCCTTGAGGGATTCTGTCGATGGTGTTCTCAGGCGGGAAGCGCAGTCGGTCGGCTTTCCAGTCCCTCGAATACCCAATGAGCCTGCCAGAAATCGGCGGGATCTGTCGGAGACCAGCGTTGTTTCCGGCGGCGTTCCTGTTGGCAGTCGTCGCGCCAGTCATTGCCTGGAGCGCCGACGATGGGGGCGTGTTGCCGGGCGAGACGGAGGTTTCGGCGCGGAAGCGGGCTGAATCGGCGAAATTCGTCAGTTTCTCGGCCAACAGCATTTCGTATCTGACCGGCTTCAACTGGCAGACGCCGTTTGCCCAGAGCTCCCGCCGGGATCTGGTCACCCTTGAGCATTTCCACGACAACCGCGTGGGGGATTTGTTCCTGTTTCTGGATGTGGCCAATCTCGGAACCTACGGACGGGGGACTACGGGGACGAGGGTCGATGTCTACGGCGAGGTTTCACCCCGGTTGAGCCTGTCGAAGTTGCGTCGTCGCGCGCCGTCAGAGGGATTGTTCAAGGACTTCCTGCCCTATGCGGGAACGTTGGAATTCGGGTATTCGGGCAGCCTGCATCACCTCAACAAGACATTTGGCCTGAGGTTGGACACGACCCATCTTGGGCAGTTGCACGGCGTGGGGGTGGACCTGAACCTGCCCGGGTTCCGCTTCGCGAACTTGAATGCTTATTGGCGCGACACCCTGGACATTCCGGGAAGCACGTGGCAGGTGACCGCGGCCTGGGCCCGGCCATTCCGGTTGGGCGGCGCGGATTTCCTGTTCAAGGGATTCACGGATGTGGCGGGGCCCGAGGGCGGGTTGGCGACCATGTTGCACGTGTCGCCGCAGTTGTTGTTCGACGCGGGAGCGGGCCTGTTCGGGCGCAAGGAGAGACTCTGGCTGGGGGTGGAACTGGATGCCTGGGTGAATGAATACGGCGTCCGGGGGCAGAACGACTTCGTTCCCCAGCTTCTGCTGCAGCTCACTTTCTGACCATGCGCCTGGCGATTGTCATCCTGTTGTTGTCCTCCTCGGTCGTCTCGGCGTTGGAACCGGTCACCCTGCAACTGAAATGGCTGCACGCGTTCCAGTATGCGGGCTATTACGCGGCGCTGGAGAAAGGCTACTACCGGGAGGCCGGGTTCGAGGTGACGATCCGGGAGGCGACCCCGGGGGGCGACCAGCACAAGGCGGTGGTCGAGGGGGAGGCGGATTTTGGCGTCTCGGACAGCGGCCTGTTGCTTCATTGGCATGCGGGAGAACCGGTCGTGGCGCTCGGCGTGGTGTTTCAGCACTCGGCGATCGCCCTGGTTGCCCTGAAGGAGGGGAACTCCCAGTCCATCCACAGCCTGGCGGGGAAGCGGTTGATGCTGACGCCGAACGACGTTGAATTGAACGCCTATCTGAGGCGGGAGGGGTTGCCTCCGGAAAGCTATGAGGCGATCGCCAACAGTTTCGACATCCGGGACCTGATCGATGGCGGGACCGACGCTTTCTCGGCCTATGTCACCGACCAGACCCATACCCTCGAACGCGCCGGCATCCCCTATGTGACCTACAGCCCCCGCGCCGCCGGCATCGTTTTCTATGGCGACAATCTTTACACGACGCGCGCGCTGTTTGAGAAGAGCCCGGAACGGGCCGAGGCGTTCCTCGCCGCGAGCATGCAGGGGTGGGTTTATGCGATGAATCATCAGGAGGAGCTGGTTGATCTCATTCTGGCCGGGTATTCGACGCGTCGCGACCGTGAATCGTTGCTTTACGAGGCCGAACAGATGGTCCCGCTCGTCCAGCCGGTTCTGGTCGAGATGGGCTACATGAATCCCGGTCGGTGGAGGCATATTGCGGACACGTATGCGGAGTTGGGCATGATGCCGAAGGGGGCGGACCTCGCGGGGTTTGCCTATGATCCCAACGCCGGCATCGATCTGCGGTGGCTGTATCGGGCGCTGATCGTGTCGCTCCTTGGACTGCTTGTGGTCGGCGGCGCGGCCCTGGCCTTCTACCGGCTTTCCTCCCAGCTTCTGATTGCGAAAGAGGCGGCGGAAGCGGCGAACAAGGCCAAGACGGACTTCCTGGCCACCATGAGTCACGAGATCCGCACACCGATGAACGGCGTGTTGGGCTTCTGCACGCTCCTCATGGAGACGGACATGACCTCGGAGCAAAGGGAGTGCGTCCGGGTCATAAAATCCTCCGGCGAATCGTTGCTGGAACTCATCAACGATATTCTCGATTTCTCCAAGATTGAAGCCGGCCGGATGGTTCTGGAGTGCGCTTCCTTCGATTTGAAGGAAGTTGCGGAAGAGGTCGTCCGGCTCCTGTCCGGCCCGGCGAGGGAAAAGGGCGTCGAGGTATTCCTGCGGCTTGATGACGACACGGATTGGACGGTGGACGGCGACCTTTCCCGTGTCCGGCAGGTGTTGCTGAATTTCGTCTCGAATGCGGTGAAGTTCACGAGCGAAGGCTCCATTGGCATCCGGCTTTCCCGGAAGGCTGAAGACCGGTTCCGGGTTGAGGTTTCGGATACCGGGATCGGCATCGCGCCAGAGCAGCAGGGGGCGTTGTTCCAGAGGTTCACCCAGGCTGATTCCTCGACCACGCGGCGGTATGGCGGCACCGGCCTGGACCTGGCGATCTGCCGGTCGCTGGTCGAACTCATGAACGGCGAAATCGGTTCGAGAGCGCGGTCGGGAAGGGCTCAAAGTTCTGGTTCGAATTCCCTTCAGCCTGCGGTCAGGCGTCCGGAGTCCGGGATGAGAGCGCCGGGGCGGAGGTCTCCGCGGAGAGCTGCGGTTCCTGTCGCGTTGCGCGCGATGATCGTCCGGGGGACGTGGAGGGAACGGGGCTTCAGGTGCTGGTCGCCGAGGACAATCTGGTCAATCAACGGTTGGCGGTCCGCATGCTTGAGAATCTGAAATGTCGGGTGGACCTGGTCTCCAATGGCGCGGACGCGGTGGAATCCGCCGCCAAGGGCGGCTATGACCTGATTCTGATGGACTGCCACATGCCGGAAATGGACGGCTATCAGGCCACCGAGGAGATTCGCAGACGGGAGGCCGGGGGGAGCCGGATTCCGATTGTCGCGTTGACCGCCAGTGTCATGAAGGAGAATCAGGAGCGTTGCATCTCGTCCGGAATGGACGGATTCCTCAGCAAACCGCTGTGTCCGGAGGAACTGGAGCGCTTGGTGAATGAGGGCGTGAGCGTCCAGGCAGCAGATTGAGCGGAGAAAGAGCGGGGATTGGCTGATGGGGGCGCGCCCTGCATCACCAAAGCCAGGTGATCAGCGGCGCAACCGCCAGCGCGGGCAGCCAGTCGTTGATTGGGAACTTACGGCCGGTTTGGAGGATGATCAATGGCAGGCACATGACCAGCATGCCGTTGACGGCGGTGATGGCGGCGACCAATTCAGGTTCGATCCGATTGGCGGTCCACATGCCGGCCAGGGTCAGCGTGCCCTGATAGGCGGCGACGGGAATCACCGAGAAGATTGAGCCCCAACCGAAAATCCGGATGAAGGCCATCATGGAAAGCCCGTCGACGGCGGCCTTGATGAGGAGGACCAGGCAGTTGCCATTGACGCCTTCCTGCAGCGCCCCGAAAAGCGCCATCGGACTGACGCAGAAGAGCAGGGCGCAGGTGACAAAGCCGTCGTTGAAATCCTTCTTTCCGGTCTTCTGCGCGGCGTTCATTCGTTCCTGCGCATGTTGGCCCAGCCTGGTGAAAAGCTTCTGGATGCCGATCGCCTTGCCCAGCGCATTCCCCAGGATCAGGGATAGGAAGACGATGAAGAAGGCCTTGAGAAAACCGAGGAATCCTTCGACCAGTTGAAAGCCTTTCCAGAGCAGGATTCCCGAAACGATGTAGGCGGCGAGCGCGATGACCTTCTGCAGGCTCTGCTGGGTTTCGCCCTTCATCTGGCCGCGCCAGACGGCGCCGACAATCCCCCCGAGGAGGATTGCGCCGATGTTGATCATGGTTCCCAGTCCGATCACGCGAGGACTCAAGCGGATGAAAGGGAGGGGGACAATGGGAAAATCGGTCCGCGAGCAAGTGTTGGTCAAACAACGAAAACCATCATCTGCCCACGGATGGCAACGCCGACCCACGGATGTACGAATTCCATCAGTGGGTCGGCTTTGCCATCCGAGGGGTGTGCGAACCGCGCGGCGCAATTGGCCCCTTCGGAGTTCGAAACCGCCTCGCGGGTTTGACTCCGCGCCCTTCCTCGTCTTTCATGGACCCCATGTCTGAAAAGAGAATTCAAGTGGCGCTGATTGGCGCGGGGATGTTTGGCGGGGACGTGCATGCGCGGGCCTATGCCGATGCGCAGAAACACGGCATTGCGGGCACGTTGGGCCGCGTGGGGCTGGATCGCTGGACGCGCGATTTTGCGGATGTGCAGTTTGATCTGGTCGCCGTGGCCACGCGGTCGGAAGCCTCCGCGCAGAAGGCGAGCGCCCATTTCAAGGAATGGACGGGCCACGAGCCGAAGCCCTATTTCGGCGCTGCGCCGTGGGAGGATGTGCTGCGCGACTTCCCGGATCTGGATGTGGTGGCGGTTGCCACGCCGGATGATCTGCATACGCCGGTTGTGCTCGCCGCGTTGAAGGCAGGCGCCCATGTGATCACGGAGAAACCGATGTGCCTGTCGATCGACGAGGCGGATGAGATCATCGAGTTGGCGCGGGAGAAGAACCGCATCGTCGCGGTGGACATGCACAAGCGCTACGACCCGGATCATCTGCGCATTCGGGACGACATTTCGAACAAGATTGGCGAACCGATCTATGGGCAGGCCTATTTGGAGGAGCCCTTGGAGGTTTCGACCAGCACTTTCAAATGGGTGGAGCAGAGCGATCCCTTCAGTTACGTGGGACCGCACTGGACCGACCTGATTCATCATTATTACCGCAGCAAGCCGGTTTCGTTGACGGCCGTCGGGCAGAAGAAGCGCCTGGTGCGCGACGGCATCAATGCCTATGACGCCGTGCAGGTGCGCGTGGATTATGCCAACGGCCTGAGCGTGCATTATCACAACAACTGGATCACTCCGGACGACTTCGAAGGCCCGGTGAACCAGGGACATGAGATCGTCGGAACCGATGGCAAGGTGGAATCGGATCAACAGTATCGCGGCTTTCGTTTTTGGACCAATGGCGGGGGGAGCCGGACCGTCAATAATCACATGACCCGCGACGTGAAACGCCCGGATGGCAGCCACGCCTACATCGGCTATGGCGCGGACAGCCTGACCGTGGCGCTGGTCGCGGTCTGCCGCATGAAGTTTCTCGGCGAGTCGCGCGACGATGTGGCGGAGATCTATCCGACTGCCGAGGACGGGCGCATCACGGTGGCGATCGTGGACGCCGCGCGCAAGGTGCGGGACCTGAATTTCAAGTATCTCGAAGCGGGGAAGGGCGCCTGTGTTTCCGCCCGCTTTGACGAGAATGGCATCACGATCGTGGATCCCAACCGCGCGGCCGAAGGTCCGGATGCGGTGTTTGAAAGGATCTACGAGAAACCGATCTGAGTTGGGCGACTGGTGGGGGAATCATGCACAGTCATTTTTGTCCCGGGTGTGGTCAGGCGCTTGTTTACAGCGAATGCCGGAAGGTCTCGGAGGGAGGCTTCACCCATGCGCTGTGCCCAAAGTGTGGGGTTCGCGCCCAACACTCAGGCGGGACGCTCGTTGTATTGGGGGCTGCGCTGGCGGTTGCAGGCGGCCAGGCGCTGGCATTGGAAATGAGCGGGTTGGTTGTTGGCGCGGGATTTGTTATGGTGGGTTTGATTCGATTGAGCAGACAGTTTGCGGCGCAAAGGCGTTTCGCGAA
>JAYPGD010000219.1:0-9421 GCA_038126655.1 Verrucomicrobiales bacterium | reverse complement strand
AATGGACGACCGTTCCAAGGAAATCATGCCGCCGCCACCCCTTCCAATCCATTCGCTATGGGCCAGTTCG
The DNA here is from genome assembly GCA_038126655.1 of Verrucomicrobiales bacterium. Lineage (GTDB taxonomy): Bacteria > Verrucomicrobiota > Verrucomicrobiia > Limisphaerales > JAYPEY01 > JAYPEY01. The sequence continues at coordinate 9,351 of JAYPGD010000219.1, read as the reverse complement.
CGGGGGCCCAATCAAGTCGGCCTCGGAAACCCTTGGTCCACACGCGTCACCAACGCTGACAGAGCCGAAGAATCCCGCCGGTGTTCGAAATCGCCTCTTTTTCAACAGCCTGCTAGGTTAATGTGACGCGGCTTTGGCGCGCCAGCGAAAAGGCGGCGTCAAGCCGCCGCGCCGGGCTTGCCGGTCTGTCGCGCCTGTCTGCTATTCTTGAACCATGCCCGCCTCGATCCCGGGCGTCGCGGAGCGGATCTGCTTTGCCGCCCGAATCGAATTGGCAATGTCGCCTTCCTCGGCGGCGCGGCTGTAGACATTGGCCGCATCCTGATTTCCCGCGTTGGCCTTGATCGCCTTGAAGCTGCGTCCATGCGCCTTGGCCACCTTGTTGCCCCTGACAATGTTGTCGCGCGATGAAATGCGCAGGCCGACAAAACGGTCGGGGTCAGCGTTGCGCTTGCGAGTGTCCCAGACGACGTTGTTGAGGATTCTGTTGCGCTTGGCCAGGGACGGAGTCGGCGACGAGGCCGCGCCCGCGTCGACCACATAGACGGCCTCGTTGCCGGCGTCGATGATGGTGTTCCCTTCCAGGAGATTGTCGGACGATTGGATGAGGACGCCCTGCAGCGACGTGTTCTCCACGACATTGCCCCTGATGGTGTTCTTCTCGGAGGACGACAGGATGAAGATCCCCCGCCCGTGATTCTCGATGAGGTTTTGCTCCACAAGGTTGTTCCGGGCGCCGTTGGGGAGTCGGATCCCCGCATAACCGGAGTCGATCAGACTGGCGGAGGTTATGTGGTTCGACGCGACCACACAGTTCCTGTGCCCGCTCAGGTTGACGCTGCCCTGCTCAACGGAGACGAATGTGTTGTTGACGATTCGAATGTCCTCGCAATCCGAACCCGCATAGGCGGCTTTGCCCTGGTTGTCCGTGAAGATGTTCTCGTCCAGAATGATGTCAGAGCTCCGCTCAAACCGGACGATCCCGCCGGAGAATTCGACCCGGCTGAACCGGAGATTGCTGACCTCCCGCAACTGCACGGTTCGCCTCCGATTGCGCAGCGTCAGGTTGGCCACAATGGTCTTGCGGCCGTTCATGTCCGCTCCCTTCAGGAGGTAGTCGCCCGCGTCCTTCCCTTCGAGGACGGTCTTTCCAGCGCCTGCGCCGATCAGGTTCACCCCGGACCGCAGTCGGATGGATCGGGCAAAGCAATAAACGCCTTCCGGCACATGGACCGTGTCGATGTCAGCATCCTCTGAGGCGCGCTGGATTGCTTCTGCGAGCGCGGGCCATTGATCGGAACGGACTCCCGAGGTCAGTCCAAAATCGACGGCATTGACCGATCGGGATCGGTCGAGCGCCAGCGCCTCGATCGTCCGCTGCTTCCTGGCGGAGTCGGAGGCGTCCAGACCCGCATCGCCTGTGTTTGCTTCCCGGGGGGCGACTTCACAGGCGGTCAAGGCAAGGCTCACGCAGCAGGCAAGGACGTGGGCGATGGGCGTTCCCTTGGTGTCATGCTGCGAGGCGTTCAACATCAGGGCAATAGAGGCACATCCTCACGTTCTTCAAAAGGGAAAAACGCAATGTGGGAGGCAGGTGCGGGTTGCGGGATGCGTGGGGCGTGGGGCGTGGGGCGTGGGGCGTGGGGCGTGGGGCGTGGGGCGTGGGACGCCTGGGGACAGCGGGGGGCGAACTGGTTCACCCTTTTCTCCGATACAGTTCGATAGGGACGTATTTCGCGTATCTGGTGAAATCCTTATCCTTGGTGAGAATAGAAGTCTTCCATTTCACAGCACACGCGCAAATAAGGAAGTCCGTGTGTGATCCTTGGATGCCTTTAGTCCTGCAAAGATTGAAGAAAGCGGCGGCCATTTCGTAAATCGGCTCATCAATTCTCTGGCTAGGAAACGCTCTCAAAGCGTCTCGAATCGTTTCGTATCTTTCGATTTCCTTTATCCCGGAAAGTGTTTCCTGGCGAATCGGGCCGATCATGACGATTTCGCCCTCGTTCACAAGGTTCCGCAGAGCAAGCACGCTCAGGCTTTCCCTTCCCGTTTTTCGAAAAGCCTCAGACCAGACATCAGAGTCAACGATGACCATTACTTCTTGCGGGATTTCCTGGGTTCGTAGTCGTCGAAGTACTCGACTGTGCCGAACAGATCCAGGACCTTCTTTTGCTCCCGGCGGACAATGAATTCCCTAAGCGCCTCGTTCACAGTGTCTTTCTTTGTCTTCTTCCCTCCGATTTTCAGCGCTTTGCTCAGAAGCGAATCGTCAATTGCAAGATTTGTTGCCATGTGTGACACTTTACACAATGGGCGTTTTGGGTCAAATCTTTCGGGAACGGCCTGGCTCACCGATCCCGAAGGAGTGACAGCGGAATCGGAATTCGTGTGAAACGTTTGGTTGGCGCTTTGAGCCTCCTCACGTCGGCTGCCACCCTTTTTAACACGATCTCCCGGGAGGGCGCCTGGCGCGTTGTCAGTTCGGGTGGATCCGCCTTCGCTGCGCTACGGCGCGACTAGGCGCGGGAGAGCTAAATATCCCTCCCGAGAGGGGCTCTTGGAGGGCGCGGTCGCGAGTCTCTCGTTCAATCCTCGGAGAAGAGGTATTCGAGGTCGGTCTTGGAAAGGCTCTTGGCGAAGCCTTCCTCGCCGAGGACGTCCTTGATGGTTTGGGACTTGCGTTGCTGCAGGTCCCAGATCTTTTCCTCGACGGTGCCGGGGGAGATGAGCTTGTAGGCGATGACCTTGTTCTTCTGGCCGATGCGGTGCGAGCGGTCGATGGCCTGGGCCTCGACGGCGGGGTTCCACCAAGGGTCGTAGAGGACGACGTAGCTGGCGGTGGTGAGGTTGAGGCCGGTGCCGGCGGCGCGGAGGCTGAGCAGGAAGACACCGGGGCGGTCATCCTCCTGGAAGGCGTTGACGACTTCCTGGCGGTTCTTGGTTTCGCCGGTGAGGATGTGTGTGGGGATCTCGGCCTTGTGGCATTCGTCCTCGAGGATGCGGAGCATCTGGACGAACTGGCTGAAGACGAGGACCTTCTGTCCTTCGGCGAGCAGCGGCTCGAGGAGTTCCATGAAGGTCTCGGTCTTGCCGGAATGGGTGTCGTTGCCGACGAGTCCGGGGTGGCAGCAGATCTGGCGCAGCCGGGTGAGGGCGGCGAGGACGTGCATCTTGCTCTTGGCCAGGCCCTTGGATTTGACGGCGTCCATGACCTGCTCGCGGCTGCGGCGCAGCTCGGCGAGGTAGAGTTTGCGTTGCTCGTCCTGCATGAGGCAGTCGCGGCGTTCCTCGATGCGGTCGGGCAGGTCCTTGGCGACCTGGGTCTTGAGGCGGCGCATCAGGATCGGGCGCAGCTTGGAGGACAAACGCTTGCGGGCGGTCTTCTGCTCCCAGGGGGCGACGTCGCCGCGGGGTTCGTACTTCTCGGTGAAGTCGGCCTGGGTGCCGAGGTAGCCGGGTTGGACGAAGTCGACGATGCTCCAGAGATCGAGCATGCGGTTTTCGAGCGGCGTGCCGGTGAGGGCGAGTCGGCGCCTTGCCTTGAGCTGCTTGACCGACTGGGTGACCTGGGCGGTGGGGTTCTTGATGAACTGGGCCTCGTCGAGGACGAGCGCGCCGAACTCGAACTTGCAGAGGGCTTCGAGGTCGCGGCGGAGGAGGGCGTAGTTGGTGATGATGGTGTCGTGCTCGGGGATCTGCTTGCGCAGGTTGTGGCGGGCGGCGCCGCTCTCGAGCACGAGGACCTTCATGTCCGGGGTGAACTTGTTGGCCTCGCGGCGCCAGTTGTGGAGCACGGAGGCGGGGCAGATGACGAGGGTGGGCTTGTGGCGCTTGCCTTCGTTCTGCTTGAGCCAGAGGAGCCAGGTGAGGGTCTGCAGGGTCTTGCCGAGGCCCATGTCGTCGGCGAGGATGCCGCCCATTTTGACCTTGGTGAGGTGGCAGAGGAATTCGAAGCCGTCCTGTTGATAGGGGCGGAGTTCGGCGTGGAGGTTCTCCGGGAGGCCGACCTTGGGCACGCCCTGGAAATTCTCGAGCTTGGTGCGCAGGGTCTTGAGGGCCGCCTTGTTGGCGATCTGGTTGAGCGTCTCCTCGTCGGCCTCGCTGGCGTGAAGCATCTCGATCTTCTGGGCGTCGGCGTTGAGGCCGTCGACGCCGAGGTCGGCCATGGCGTCGTGGGCCTTCTGGACGGCGGCGCTGTCGAGCTCCACCCAGCCGCTGTCGGGGAGCTTGACGAATCGACCGGTGGATCCGGCGAGTTGCTTGAGGTCGGCGGGGGTGAGCTTGAGGCTTTCGGCCTCCCACTTGGCGGAGACGGAGAGCCAGTCGATGCCGCTGCCCTTGAGCATGATCTTGGGCTTGAGGGGCTTGGACTTCAGGAAGAGGCGTTGGAAGGCGCCATTGCCGAGGTAGTCGGCCCCCTTCGGGCGTTCGGGCCAGGCGGCGGCGAGGACGTTGAGGAAGTTTTCATTGGCGTCGCCGACCCAGAGTCCGGGCTCGGGCGTGAACCAGTCGAGGCGGCGCAGCCAGGCGGAGGCGGCGACGAGCCTGGGGTCGTCGAGGATCTCCGGTTTTCCGGACTTGCGCTTGCCCTTGCCGGCGTACTGCCAGTCGTGGCCGTTCCATTGCCAGAGGCTGCCGTCGTTTTCGCTCTTGGCGTTGAGGCGGAGGCGGACGGTGTCGTCGGCGAGTTCGAAGACGAACTGGGGCACGGCGGGGTGCGTTTCGCAGAGTTGGTCCCAGAGTTCGGCGCTTTCGCCTTCGCGCCGGCCGGTCTTGCGCAGGTGGACCAGCAGACCATGGCTGAGCTTGGTCACCGGCAGCAGCGGCTCGGCGAGCCAGGATTCGATGATATCCGGCGGAGGCGTGTTGCGGACGAGCAGGAAGGAGTCGCCGACGAGCGCCAGCAGGGGCAGGGCGTCGAAGAACACGACTTCGCCCAGTTCCTTACGGGCGCCGTCCGGTCCACTGAGCAGCTGGGTGAAGGAGAGTTCGATCGTGTGGTTGACGAGGTGGGGCTCCAGCTCGGCGAGTTGGCCGTGGAACTGGAGCGGCGTGTCCTGGCCGTCGAGCGCGAGGCGGTCGGTGTGGCCCCAGCGCGTGAGCCATTGGATCAGCTCCAGTCCGCTGAGCTCCACGGAATCGTCGAGATCCTCGCGATCCTTGTAGGTCGCTGCCAGCCATTCGATGAACTCCCAGTCGCGGGTGGAGAACAGTTCCCGTTCGTGCGCGGAGCGGGTGGTCAGGTCGATGATCTCGGCGACGGTGCGGATCTTGGCGCCGGTGCGCGGGCGGAAAAGGTGCAGGTCCACCTTCAGGCGGTGGAGGGTGGAGTCGTCGCCCGATCTGACCGGGGAGCAGACGACGTTCAGCGAGGCGCGCGGCGCGTCGAGATGGGTCTGGGACTTTGGCAGCAGCCAGGATTCAAGGCGTTGGACGATCTCCTGGTCTTGTTCCTCCTGCTCCAGTTCGGCGAGGCGGTCGAAGTTGGCGTAAGCCATCAATTCGCTGGGCAGGGAGCGGCCGGCCTTGAGAAAGAGGAGGGCGGTCTCCTCGAGGCGCGCCTTGCCGGAAACGGCGAGCAGTTTGGGCCACCAGTCGTCGCCGGCGAAGTCCTTGCGGGAAAGGGAGAGCTTCTCGAAATAGTCCTCGATCAGGAGCCAGGCGCGCTGGGAGTCCTTGCAGCGGGAGAAGGTCTTGAGGATCTCCTCGCGTTCGGCGACGGCGTCCTTGGAATCGGCGAGTTCGCGCCGGAGGTCGGCGAGGGCGCCGTAGGTCTGGCTGAGCACATTGTGGTGCGCGTCGTATTTGGTCGGTCCGGCGGTTCTTCCGCCGGACCGTTTTGTCGTGGCTCTTGGCATCTTACGTCTTTGACTTGGTCAACCGATTGCACTGTTCCACAACCGGTATCGAATGTCTTAATTTTTTATGAATAAATGTTTTCCATGCGCGTCTAAGCGCGCCTTGTCAGAAAAAGGGAAATCCGTGGGGTTTCTTGTCCAACCCAGCCGTTCGGATCAGAGAACGGCGACCCTGGCGATGTCCGCCCGCGGGGATCCGGCGGTCAGTTGCTCATCGCGACTTCGGGTTCCTTTGTCTTTTTCTTCGCTTCCTGCTTCTTGACCCAGGCCTCCCAGCTCTTGCCTTCGGCCGGATCCTTGCCGGAGAAATCGAGTTTCTGAATCGCATCGATCGACACGGTCGCGCGGCGTTGTTTGCTGGACCAGAGTTCGATGGAATCGTCATCGATGCGCGAGAGGTAGCCTTGGGCTTCGGAGCCGTCCTTGGAGGTGACGGTGATGTTGCCGCGGTAGTTGAAGGCGGCGTCGAGAGCCTTGGCGAGATCGCCATTGGAGGCGTCCTTCGTCTCGAAGGCGTAGCCCTGCTTGTAGGGGGAATCCTCTTCGACGGTCGAGGCGGAGGTTGCGGCCGTGGCTGGTTCGTCCACCGGCTCCGGGATGCTGGCGCCGAACAGCGTGGAGCGGACGGTGGCGAGGAAGCCCTTGAGTGAGCCGAAGGTGAAATCGACGGCGGTGGGTTCGTAGCCGCAATGGACCATGCAGTCGCGGCATTTGGAATTGCCGCTCTTGTGGCCGTAGGCGTCCCAGTCGGTGGTCTCCATCAATTCCTTGAAGGAGTCCGCCGTGCCTTCCTGCAGCAGGTAACAGGGTTTCTGCCAACCGAAGACGCTGTAGGTGGGGTTGCCCCAGGGGGTGCATTCAAAGTCCCATTTGCCGGCGAGGAATTCCAGGAACAGGGGGGATTGGTTGAACTGCCAGCTGCGCTTGGCCTTGCTGAGGATGCGGCGGAACAGGGAATGGGTCTTCTCGCGCCGGAGGAATTTGTTCTGGTCCGGGGCCTTGTCGTAGCTGTAGCCGGGCGAGACCATCATGCCCTCGACGCCGAGCTTCATCATCTCGTCGAAGAATGCGCGCGCGCGTTCGGGATTGGTTCCATCGAAGAAGGTGGTGTTGGTGCAGACGCGGAAGCCGCGTTCGACGGCCTTCTTGATGCCGGCGACGGCCTTTTGGTAGGTCCCTTCGCGGCAGACGGCGAAGTCATGCTCCTCCTCCAGGCCGTCCATGTGGATGCTGAAGGTCAGGTATTTGCTGGGTTCGAAGAGGTCCAGTTTTTCCTCGAGCAGGAGGGCGTTGGAGCAGAGGTAGATGTATTTCTTCCGCTCGACGAGATTGCGGACGAGTTTGTCCATCTCGGGGTGGAGCAGGGGCTCGCCGCCGGGGATGCTGACCATCGGGGCGGGGCATTCATCCACGGCCTTCAGCGCGTCCTCGACGCTCATGCTTTCCTTCAGGATGTGCGACGGATACTGGATCTTGCCGCAGCCGGCGCAGGCGAGGTTGCACCGATAAAGCGGCTCCAGCATGAGCACGAGTGGATAGCGCTTCACTCCCCGGATTTTCTGCCCAAGGACGTAGCTGGCGACTGTCCACATTTGAGAGACTGGAACTGGCATGATTGCTTAAATGATCAAAATGGTTCGAATAAGAATTAAAGGCTGAGTATATAGGGAATTCCCTTAGGCGATTGCCAGAGAAAAATGAGTGAATTTACGATTTCCGCCGTCAATAAGGGGAAAACGGCCGGCGTTCAGGCGGTGATTTCCTCCTCGTCGGCGGAATTTGGCTGGATTTCCGGGGATTGGTCGGGTTCCGGCGCGAGCGGCTCATCCGGCTCGTGCTGGAGAATGCCGGGCAGCAGCAACGACAGGGGTGAAAAGCCTTTCGATGCATGGATGCCGCCGCACCCGGTCAGGAAGGCGAGGCAGAGGACGCCTGCCAAACCGGGCCAAATTCGAAATCGAGTACGCATTTGAGGCAGCGTATAGTTCGCATCAAGCATGTTGGCAACTGTTAATTCAAACACGCGGCCCGGCGGATGGTTGCGTCGGGCGCTGGGCCTTGTGGGCGGCCTCGTCCTGGCGTTGCCGGGGGGGGGCGGCGCGGTTGCGTCGGATCATCCGCCGGGGTCGGAAGTCTTTGCCCGGCGCGCGCGGGACGCCTACGAGCAGGCGAGGAAGGGGCATCGGGAGAAACCGGACGACCCGGAAAAGGCGTGGGAGTTTGGGCGGGCGTGTTTCGATTGGGCGGAATATGCGACGAGCAAGTCGCAGCGGGCGCGCCTGGCGGAGGAGGGCATTGGCGTCTGCCGCGGAGCCATTCGGAAAAGTCCGAAGCTGCCGGGGGCGCACTATTACCTGGCCATGAATCTCGGGCAGCTTGCCCGGACGCGGAATCTCGGCGCGCTGCCCCTGGTGGATGAGTTGGAGGGATCGCTGCTGCGGGCGCGGGCATTGGACGCGAAGTTCAATCACGCGGGGTCTGATCGGTCGTTGGGCATGCTGTATCGCGATGCGCCGGGGTGGCCCATCAGTGTGGGCAACAAGAAGAAGGCGCGCGCGCATCTGGCCAATGCCGTCAAACTGGATTCCGACTATCCCGAGAACCGGATCGTGTTGCTTGAATCGGCTATTGAGTGGGACGACAAGAAACTGTTGCGCGCGGAATTTGCCAACACCTCTGCGACGCTCAAGCGCGCGCGCAAGAAGTTGGCCGGGGCGCCATGGGAGGCGAGTTGGGCGGATTGGGACAAACGGTGGAAACAGATTCAAGCCACGGCGGCAAAGGAGTTTGGAATACGATGAAGGAGAGGTTTGGCAGGCAGAGGCAGGCGGCTTCGGTCGGACGTGTGGCGCAGGCGGGTTCGCCTGCGGGGAGTCGGCGGTTTCCGTTGGTCGCCGCGGTCGCGATGATCGGGACGATGCTGTTCGCGGGCTGCGCCCACACACCGGGAGCGGGGGACGGCGGGGCGGCGGGCGCGGTCGAGCCCGCGTCCAGGGAGAAATCGTCGCCGTCGGAAACGGGGACCAGGTTTGAGGTCGCTTCCAATATCGAGGGAAGGGTGGTCTCGGTCCGGAAGGACCTGCGTTATGTCATCGTTGATTTTTCCTTCAGCCGATTGCCGGAGCCGGGCGCGACCATGGCGCTGATGCGCGACGGCGAACGCGTTGGCAAGGTGCGGATCACGACCCGGTCCAGCCAGGCCAGAGGGGGGGCGGTCGTGGCGGATATGAAGGAGGGCGAGGCGCGCGCCGGGGATCTGGTGAGCGGCGACTTGTGACCGGCCTGTCGGGCGGCGCGATGGCAGAACCCTGGCATGGTGATCAGTGATCTGATCCGGGATTTGAGGTCCGGGATTTGAGATTCGAGATCTGAGATCTGAGATTTGAGATTTGCGAACCTGTCTACGCTTCCACCTTCTTCTTCACCTCTTCCTGGCGGCGTTGGTAGGGGGAGTGGAGGTTGAAGTAGATGCCGCAGAGCGGGCGGTCTG
>JAYPGD010000218.1:0-9465 GCA_038126655.1 Verrucomicrobiales bacterium | reverse complement strand
CCGCTGAGGATCATCTTGATCGCCACCGCCCGATCGAGGCTGGTCTGCCGCGCCTGGTAGATGACGCCCATGCCGCCGCGGCCGATCTCTTTTTCGACCTCGTAGTCGCCAAAGTAGCGTAGTTTGGAGCCGGGTTTCTGAAGGATGACGGTGTCGGACTGGGTGTCCCCGAACATGAGAGCGGGGTCCTTGAAGAAGGCCTCGGCTTCGGCGGCGGCTTCCAGCAGTTCGTCGAGGTTCTTTCGGCGCGCGCGGTCACCCTTGCAGGCGACGCGGAGGTAGTCGTTCCGCTTGTCGGGGTCCGTCAACGCGCGGGCGGCGTTGAAGATCGATTCCTCTTCGGGCGGCAGTGTGCTCATGATTTCAGAGTCGAGTTCTTGTCTTTCAACTCCTCATGCGTCCTTTCGCCCCGTCAGCCCTCAGCCAATCTTGAATTTCTTTGGCGATGCCGTCTTCTTCCGAATCTCCTTCATCAGCCAGGCCTTGGAATAGGCCCAGTAGCGTTCGACCGAACTGACGGAAATCTCCAGCGCCTAGGCGGCTTCCTTGTTCTCCAGCCCGACGAAATACTTGAGCTTTACGAGTCTTGCCTTGAGCGGATCGGCCGCTTCCAAGGCTTCCAGCGCGTCATGGATGGCGATCACGCGTTCGTCGGGGACGGCGCTCTCAATGGCGTCGAGTTCCTGGTCGGCGCGCTCCAGGGCGCCTCCGTGGCGGAGGCGTTGGCGGCGACGGGCGCGATCGACCAGGATGCGTCGCATGGCCTCGGCGGCGACGGCGAAGAAGTGGCGTCGGTTTTCAAACTGCGGGCCGTCGGCGCCGGCGACCTTGAGCCAGGCCTCGTGGACGAGGGCGGTGGGTTGGAGAGTCTGGCCGGGGGATTCGCGCGCCATCTTGGCGGCGGCGAGTCTGCGCAGTTCGCCGTAGACCTCGCGCATGAGAGCCTCGGCGGCGTCGGTCTCGCCGGCCTGAATGCGCTGAAGGATCTGGGTGATCTGCGTCATGGGAGGCGGCGGGAGTGTGGTGCCTCGGCCCCGGCGAGGAAAGCTGGAAGCGCCCCCCCGGGGGGCGGGATATCATTCTTTTATGGTGGCGGAAGGGCGAGGGAATCCACGACCACCATCAAGGCGGCGCTCTCCCGGCGCGCGCAAACCGATGATTCAGGGCGACGACGGTCGCCCTGAATAATGGCGCAGGGTCAGGCCAGGGCGGGCTCTTCAGATTCCTCGATGCGGACGGAGCGGACCTTGGACGCGCGTTTGCGCTCGTGCTCCTTGAGGATCTTCTTGCGGATTCGGAGACGCTTGGGCGTCGCCTCCACGTATTCGTCCAGCTTGATGTATTCCAGGGCGCGCTCGAGACTGAGCTGCATGGGCGGCTCCAGCATGATGCCCTTGCCCTCGCCCTGGGAGCGGAAGTTCGTGAGCTGCTTGGCCTTCGTGGGATTCACGGGCAGGTCATTATCGCGGGCGTTCTCGCCGACCACCATACCTTCGTAGACCCGGTCGCCGGGTTCGACCATCATGCGCCCGCGTTGTTGCAAGGCATCCAATGCATAGGCGGTGATGGTCCCATTCTCCATGCTGACCAGGGAGCCGTTCTTGCGGGAATCGATCTCGCCGCGATCCTCCCCATATTCGTGAAAGAGGTGGCCCAGGACGCCGGTTCCGCGGGTCAAATTCACGAGGTCCGTCTCGAAGCCGATCAGGCCGCGCGTCGGAATCAACGCCTCGACGGTGACGCCGGAGGCGTGGTGATCCATGTGGGTGATCTCGCCCTTGCGTCGGGCGAGGTTCTCCATGACGTCGCCCAGGAACTCCTGGTCGACCTCGACGTAGAGTTTCTCGATGGGTTCGAGCAGTCTGCCATCCGGGTCGCGGCGGAAGATGACCTCGGGGCGGGAGACGAGCACCTCGAAGCCTTCGCGGCGCATCTGTTCGACCAGGATGGCGATCTGCATCTCGCCCCGACCGCTGACCTCGAAGATGTTCGGGGCGTCGGTTTCCTTGACCCGCAGGGAGATGTTGGTCCGGGTCTCGCGGATCAGGCGCTCCTGGATATGGCGGGCGGTGAGGAGCTTGCCGTCCTGTCCGGCCAGGGGACCGTCATTGACCGCGAACTCCATGTGGATCGTGGGCGGATCCACGGGCACGTAGGGAAGCGGTTCCGTGTTCGGATCCAGTGTGAGCGTCTCGCCGATGAAGACCTCGTTCAATCCGGTGATGCCGACGATGTCGCCCGCGGAGGCGCGTTCGACCTGGATGCGCTTGAGCCCCTCGTGGTGGAAGATGGCGCTGACCTTTCCGCGACTGGTGGAGCCGTCGCCGCGGCGGCACCAGATGGCGTCGCCGGCCTGGATCTCGCCTCCCAGGATCTTGCCGAAGCTGATGCGTCCGAGGTAGTCGGAATAGTCGAGATTGGCGACCAACATCTTGAATTCGTCGCCCGAGGAGGCGACGGGAGGCGGGGTGTGCTGCACGATGGCCTCGAAGAGCGGCGTCATGTCGGAATCCTCGTGCTCCAACTCCAGCTTGGCGATGCCGTCCTTGGCCGAGGTGTAGACCACCGGGAAATCCAGCTGTTCGTCGGTCGCGTGCAGCGACATGAACAATTCGAAGACCTGATCCAGGGCCTTGTGGGGGTCGCAGTGTTCGCGGTCGATCTTGTTGACGACGACGACGGGATGGGCGCCGGCTTCGAGCGCCTTCTGCAGGACGAACCGGGTCTGGGCGCGGGGGCCCTCGAGGGCGTCGACGACCAACAGGACGCCGTCGATCATGTTCATGATCCGTTCGACCTCGCCTCCGAAGTCCGCGTGGCCCGGGGTGTCCACGATGTTGACGTGATAGTCCTTGTAGCGGAAGGCGGCGTTCTTGGCCTTGATGGTGATGCCTTTTTCACGTTCGAGGTCCATGGAATCCATGACGCGCTCGGCGACGTCCTGGTTGGCGCGGAAGGTCCCGGACTGCTGGAGAAGGCAGTCCACGAGCGTGGTCTTGCCGTGATCGACGTGGGCGATGATGGCGATGTTTCGTACGTGTTCCATCGGTGTCTTTGCTGCAATGAAGCGGCGGAATGTGCCGTTCGGCGGAGGGAAGGTCAAGCGCGCCAGACGGTTATTTTTTAGGACATGATGGAATCCGGAGATTGGGGCGGTCGGCGGGGCGGCGGCCTGGACGGCCGGCGGGTGAGAGGAAGGCCCGCCTGATTGGAGGCGCGGGGTTCCGGGAAGGCCGGGGTCAGGGCGCCTTTTTCAGCCTGGCCGCGCGCTCCTCGAGCCATTTGCGCGCTGCGGCGACGCCGGGATTGAAGCCGCGCGGTCCGCGGTCCGCCTGGACGGCGATCCTGCCGTCCGTGTCCACGACGTAGATGCGGTCCGGCGCGGCGGCGTAGGCCTTGTTCACCGCGTCGTCCATGCCGTCGACAATGGCGGGAAACCCGATTTTCAACAGGGAACACGCCGTCTTGGCGACATCTGTGCGATCCGCGTAATCGGTGTGGTTCCTGATGTTGATGCCCTGCCGCACATTCGCCTGGCTGACCCGGCCATCGGAGGCGTGGGCTTCCTTGATGTAGACCATCAGAAACTCCACGTCGTCCTTGTGACGCTGGTGCATCTCATTGAGGGAGCCAACCTGACTCCGAAAGGGCGGTCAGGTGTAGCTCCCGAAGACCAGCACGACCGGGCGTTTGCCCTTGAAGGAGGACAACTGCACCTCGCGCTTGCCGTCGGCGGTCTTGAGTTTGAAATCGGGCGCGGGAGAGCCGACCTTGAGCTGGTCGGGCGCGCGCATGGCTTGACGCGCCCGGCCGTTTTCGTTCGGGCGCTGCCGGTCGCCTCGCCGGGGTTGCGCCAGGGCGGCGGCGGTCAACGAGAACAAAAGCGCGGCGACGGCGAATCGGGAAAAAGGCTGCATGACAGGGGGATGGACGCGAGCCAACCGGCGCGGGTTACAAAGACTTTTGCGGATCGGGGGATCCGTCCGAACCAAACCCCATGCTCCAGACCCGCCGCTACGCCGACTCAGCCTGGGCGTCGGCGATGGAGGCGATTTTTGCGCCGGATTCGAGGTGTTTGCGGACGCGTTCTTCGATCTGGGGTTCGGTGAGGCCGTGCTGTTCGCGAAGGTCCTTGACGCTGCTGGCGTGGCCGATGAATTCATCCGGCCAGCCGATGCGCAGCACGTTGGCATGGATGCCCTGCTCGGCGAAATGTTCGATAACGCCGGCTCCGTAGCCGCCGGTGACGACGTGGTCTTCCAGCGTGACGATGAGGTCGGCGGCCTGGGCGAAGAATTCGTGCGTGCCTTCGTCGAGGGGTTTGGCGAAGCGGGCGTTGACCAGGGCGCAGTCGAAGCCGTCCTTGGCGAGAGCCTCGGCGACGGTCCTGGCGACGGGATTCATGTTGCCCATGGCAAAGAAGGCGACCTTGGTTCCGCCGTTGTTGGAGAAGTTCTCCAGGACCTCGGATTTGCCGACTTCGATCAGGGAGGGCGTTTCGGCGATCTCGACGCCTTCGGCCGCGCCGCGCGGGTAGCGGATGAAGGTGGGGAGTTTCTCGTGAGTGGCGGTGAACATCATGTCCTGCAGTTCGTTCTCGTCCTTGGGCGCCATGATGATGCACTTGGGCACACAGCGGATGAAGGAGATGTCGAACAGGCCGTGATGGGTGGGGCCGTCCTGGGCGGAGAGCCCGGCGCGGTCCATGCAGAAGATGACGGGCAGTTCCTGGAGGGCGACGTCGTGGATGATGCAGTCGTAGCCGCGTTGGAGGAAGGTGGAGTAGATGGCGACGACGGGGTGGTAGCCCATGGAGGCCATGCCGGCGGCGAAGATGACCGCGTGCTCCTCGGCGATGCCGACGTCGTAGTAGCGGTCGGGCATCTTTTCCTCGAGCGTCTTCAATCCGGTGCCGCTGGGCATGGCGGCGGTGATGCCGACGACGGAATTGTCCTTCTTGCAGAGCTTGACCATGGTGTCGCCGAAGACGTCCTGCCACTTGGGCGCGGCGCCCGGCTTTTCCTTGGGCGTTTCGCCGGTCTTGGCGTCGTAGGGGCCGAGGCCGTGAAACTTTTCCGGATGGTTCTGCGCGGCGTCGAAGCCCTTGCCCTTCTTGGTGACGAGGTGAAGGACGACGGGTTCCTCGCAGGTCTTGGCGAACTTGAGGGAGCTGATGAGCAAGGGGAGGTTGTGTCCGTCCATCGGTCCGATGTAGCGGATGCCCATCTCCTCGAAGAAGAGGCTGTTGCCGAAGCCGCCGCCCTTGCCCTCGGATTCGAAATCGTCTTCGCCCTTGTCGCCCTGCTTGAGCGAGACGGTGGTGACGGCTCCCTTGATCGCTTCCTCGACCTTGTTGCCGAACCAGACGGCCTCCTCGCCCTTGGGCAGTTTCTTGATCCAGCGTTCAAAGTCCTTGGACAACTTGTTGAACGAGGGGCTCTGGATGAGCTTGTTCAGGTAACTGGAGATGGCGCCGACGTTCTTGGCGATGCTCCATTCGTTGTCGTTGAGGATGCCGATGAATTTCTTGGTGGTGCAGGCGACGTTGTTCAGAGCCTCGAAGGAGATGCCGTTGGTCAGGGCGGCGTCGCCGAAGATGGCGACCACATCCTCGTCCGAACCTCGGGCGTCCCGCGCGGCGGCGATGCCGAGCGCGGCGGAGAGGGCGGTGCCGGCATGGGCGGCGCCGTAGGCGTCGTGCTCGCTTTCGGAGCGCAGCGCGAAGCCGCAGAGTCCGTCGGTCTGCCGGATGGTGTGGAAGCGGTCCTTGCGGCCCGTGAGCAGCTTGTGGACGTAACTCTGGTGGCTGACGTCCCAGACAAACTTGTCCTTGGGCGTGGAGAAGACGTAGTGCAGGGCGATGGTCAACTCGACGACGCCCAGGTTGGGGCCGAGGTGGCCGCCGTGCTTGGCGAGTTTGGAGATCAGTTCCTCGCGGAGTTCCGCGGCCAGTTCCCCGAGTTGGTCGAGGTTGAGCTTCTTGACGTGCTCGGGATTGTCCACCATGTCGATATATCGACTCATAAATCAGTCGTTGTCGGCGTCCGGGTTGAAATTGGAGGTCTCCAATTCGCCGGCCGCGTTTTGTTCCAGTTTCTTGATTTTCAATTCAGCGTCCGCCAGGCGGGCCTGGCAGGCTTTGGCGAGTTTCGAGCCGTCTTCGAAACGCGCCAGCAGGGTCTCCAGCGGCAGGTCCTCGTCTTCCATCGATTCCACGATGGATTCGAGTTTCTCCAGAGCCTCTTCAAAGGGCATCTCCGCGGTGGAGTTCCCCTGGGAGGCGTCCGCTGTGGACGTCTTGGGCATCGGGCGAAACTAGGGATTTGGTAAATGGGTGTCCAGCGCTTAGTCGGGGGGGCGCACAATCGGGCGGTCGGATGGAAGCGGATGGCCGAATCCTGCGCCGGAATGACAAAGCGTCCCACCACCCAAATCCGATAGAAGCCGAGGGGCCAGAACCGGAAACGTGGCGTGAATGCCACGGACCTGGATCCGGCATTCGGAATCCGCCGCACGAAGGCGAGGTTGCAAAATTGAAAAGCGACGGGGCCTCGGCGGCCGGGCGGAGGCGCGCGGGATTGCGTGCGGTTGGGCGAATGAGTCCAAGCTTGGGACAGTTTTGGTTCCACGGAGGCGGGATTCTTGCTGATGAGAGAGGCAGACGGTGTGCTCTATAGCAATTGCGATGAAGATGATTTCCCGGAAGACGGAAGAACCCAGGGCGGTTGCGGCGACGAGGAAGGGGCGCGGCGGTGGTCGGCGATGCGCGGCGGGCGCGGAGGCGGGCTTCACCTTGGTGGAGATCCTGGTGGCGGCGGGAATCCTGGGAGTGGTCACGGTGTCCCTGCTGGGGGGCATCACCCGGTGTTTTGAGACCGTGCAGTTGTCGCGGGAGAATGTCCGGGCCACGCAGATCCTGCAGGACAAGATGGAATCCATCCGGCTCTACAACTGGGATCAGATCAACACAACGGGGTTCATCCCCGAGGATTTTGTGGCTCCCTATTATCCCAACGGATCGACCAACTCCGGCGTGGTCTACAAGGGAGAGGTGGACATTTCGGCGGCACCGGTGTCGGTGTCCTACAGCAACGATCTCAGGTTGGTCACTGTCACGGTGGAATGGGAATCCGGCGGCGTTGAGCGTCAACGGGACATGCAAACCTATGTTTCGCGCTATGGTCTTCAACACTACATCTATTGAATCGGGCCGTCGTTCCTTTCGGGGAACGACGCTGGTCGAACTCATGGTCGCGACGGGCACGGGCGCGTTGGTGATGATCGTGGTCGCCGCGTTCATGATGTACACGGCGCGGAGCTTCGCGTCGCTGGACAACTACCTGGACCTTGACATCAAGAGTCGCCTGACCCTGGACCGGATGTCCAAGGAGATCCGCCAGTCCGACCGCCTGATCTCCTTCGCGACGAATGAACTGGTCTTTGCCTACCAGGGAACGAATCTGACCTACACCTACGACGCCGACGCCCGGGAGTTGCGGCGCGGGTTCAAGGGCGGGACGGAGACGCTGCTCGACGGTTGCGACGAGTTGACCTTTTCCATGTTCCAGCGCAACCCGATCGGGGGCAGTTTCGATCAGTATCCCACGGCGACGACGGAGACGGCGAAGCTGATCCAGCTCACCTGGGTCTGTTCGCGGGACATCATGGACGCCAAGGCCAACACGGAGACCGTGCAGTCGGCGAAGATTGTCATCCGGAAACAACAATAGACTGGAGAAACGTCATGAAACTGCGAGACCGGCAAGGAACTGAAGGAGGCAATGTCCTGATCGTCACCGTGGTCATCACGGCGCTCATGGCCTTCATGCTGACGGGCTTCCTGACCCACACGACGAATCAGAACCAGCATACGATCCGGTCAATGGCGTGGAATCATGCCGTGCCGGTCATGGAGGCCGGGGTGGAGGAGGCCATCACCCATCTCTACCGCAATCGGGCCAACGGATACGCCACGGACGGATGGATTCCATTCAACAATGCATTCTATAAGAAGCGCACGCTTGGCGACTCGGTGGTCATTGTCGGCATTTCGAACGTGAGTCCGCCGGTGGTCTATGCCTGGGCGCGCGTTCCCATTCCCGGCAAGAGTGAGGTGTTTGCGCGGCGTTCGGTCATGGTGAACACAATCGACGAGGGGTTGTTTGCGCGGGGGTTGGTGGCGAAGCGGGAGATCGTGCTGAAGGGCAACAATGTCCTGGTGGACAGTTTTGATTCACGGGACCCGGCCTACAGCACGGGCGGGCAGTATGATCCGGCGAAGCGCAAGGACAACGGTCACGTGGCGACGAACCTGGGCATCATCAGCGCGTTGAGCACGGGCAACGCCAACATCTTCGGCACGGTGGCCACCGGGCCGGGGGGATCCGTTTCGATCGGTCCCAACGGCAGCGTGGGAGACATCGCGTGGCAGGCTTCGGGCGCGGGCGGGATCCAGCCCGGGAAATCAAAGGATGACATGAACGTCTCTTTTCCGGACGTGGAGCCGCCGCCGGGGGGGGCTCTCCTTCCGCCTTCGGCGGGGTCGCCGGTGACGATCTCCGCGAGCGGCAACTACACGTTGAGCGGTTTCAACGCGTCGTTTACGGTCCGTTCCAACGCGCATGTGAATCTGACGGTCACCTCCGACATCAACATTACGGGCAGCGACCGGATCACGATCGAGCCGGGCGGCAGCCTGAATCTCTACATGCAGGGCAAGGTGGCGAAGATTGCGGGCAACGGGGTCGCCAACGCCGGCGGCAGCGCGACGAACTTCGTCTATTGGGGGCTGCCCTCCAACGAGGAGTTGACGATCAACGGCAACGGCTCGTTGACCGGGATCATCTACGCGCCCGAGGCCGACATGACCCTGAATGGCGGCGGCAGCTCCGTCGAGGACGTCACGGGGGCCAGCGTTTCCGGCACGGCGACCCTGAATGGGAACTTCCAGTTTCACTACGACGAGATGCTGGGCGATCTGTTCAAGGATCGTCCCTTCATCGTGACGGCGTGGAACGAGCTTTGAGACCCGGTTCCCGGGACGGGGGGACGATTGGCGGAGGAGGGCGGACGCATGACTCTGCTCCGTAGCGTCGCTTGCGGAAACTTCATCTAAAGCGAGGATAGACCGGCTTTCAACGAGTGCGGTTGGGAGAGCCGCCCCCTTTTTCAATTGTCCGCCCGCAGTTTCCTCTTTTCCTGCGGGGTGTGGTTGTGTTTGCATTCCGCGGTTTCCGGGGCGGGGTCCCGGAAGAATGGACTGCGGCGGCATGGGCAAAAACACGGGCAATATCATACGCGGGAATGGGAAGGAGACCGCATTTCACTGCCTTGTCCTGGAAGACGACGAAAAGTGCGCCGCGTACCTTGGGGAGATTATCGGGATGGAAGGCGGCTCGTTCAGGATCTGCCCGGATCTGGAGAGCGCCTGGTTGGCGGTGGAGCGGGAACGCTTCGATCTGATGC
>JAYPGD010000217.1:0-9576 GCA_038126655.1 Verrucomicrobiales bacterium | reverse complement strand
ATGGACGGCGGCAAGTGGCCCCTGCTCGGGTTCATCTACAAGACCGCCATCAGCAAGGCGGAGCTGCTCCCGCCGATCATCTTCATGGGCGTCGGCGCGCTGACGGACTTCCGCCCGCTGCTGGGACGGCCGATCACCTTCCTGCTGGGGGCGGCGGCGCAGTTGGGCATTTTCTTCGCCGCCCTGGGCGCGTTCTACCTGTTCGGCTTCACCATGCAGGAGGCTGCGGCCATCGGCATCATTGGCGGAGCGGACGGTCCGACCACGATCTTCGTGGCCTCCAAGGTCGCGCCGCATCTCCTCGGCGCGGTGGCCGTGGCGGCCTACAGCTACATGGCCCTGGTGCCCATGATCCAGCCGCCCATCATCAGGCTGCTGACCACCCAGGAGGAACGCGAGATCGACATGCCGCAGGCCAAGCCGGTCTCGGAGAACGCCGTCATCCTCTTTCCGATCCTCACCAGCGTCATCGTCATCCTCTTCATCCCCGACAGCGGCCCGCTGATCGGCATGCTGATGTTTGGCAACCTGCTCAAGGAATCGGGCGTCACGCAGCGGTTGAGCACGACCGCCGGCGGCCCGCTGATCAACATCGTCACCATCTTCCTGGGCCTCGTGGTCGGCGCGACCATGAACGGCGTCACCTTCCTCACCGGCAAGACCCTGGCGATCCTTGCGCTGGGCATGGTGGCCTTCAGCTTCAGCACCATGGGCGGCGTGATCTTCGCCAAGGCGCTGAACCTCGTCCTGCCCCGGGCGAAGAGGATCAATCCCTGCATCGGCGCCGCCGGCGTCTCGGCCGTGCCCATGGCCGCGCGCGTCGTGCAGAAATATGTCTCCGACAACACAGACGGCCGGGTGAATCCCCTCATGGCCGCCATGGGCCCGAACGTGGCCGGCGTCGTGGGCTCCGCCGTGGCGGCGGGCGTGTTCCTGGCCCTGCTTTCCTGAGCCCTCCTCCCCATGCGAATTCTCTCCGGCATCCAGCCTTCGGGCGCGCTGCACATCGGCAACTATTTCGGGATGATGAAACCCGCGATCGAGTTGCAGGACCGCGGCGAGGCCTATTATTTCATCGCGAACTATCACTCGATGACCTCGCTCTTCGATCCCGAGGAGCGGCGCAAGAACTCTCTCGACGTGGCGCTCGATTTCCTCGCCTGCGGCCTCGATCCGGAGAAATCGGTCTTTTGGAAGCAGTCGGACGTTCCCGAGGTCACGGAGTTGACCTGGCTGTTGAGCACGCTGACCCCGATGGGTCTGCTCGAGCGTTGCCACAGCTACAAGGACAAGATGGCCAAGCTCAGCGGCGGCGATAAGGAAAAGGTCAACCACGGCCTGTTCGCCTACCCCGTGCTGATGGCCGCGGACATCCTGGCCTTCGATTCCACACTGGTGCCGGTCGGCAAGGATCAGAAGCAGCACCTTGAAGTCGCGCGCGACATCGCCATCAAGTTCAACAACCAGTATGGCGAAACCTTTGTCGTGCCGGAGCCGGAAATCCGTGAATCGGTCGCGACCGTGCCCGGCACGGACGGCCAGAAGATGAGCAAGAGCTACGGCAATACGATCGAGATCTTTGGCGAGGAGAAGAAGCTCCGCAAAAAGATCATGAAGATCGTCATGGACAGCCGCCCGCCTGAAGAGCCCAAGCCGGACGCCGAGAAGAACAATGCCGTTCAACTGCTCAAACTCGTTGCGCCCGAGGAGGCGGCCAGGGACTGGGAGGACCGCCTGCGCGCCGGCGGCCCGGGCTACGGCGACCTGAAGAAGGCCCTGTTCGAACATTACTGGGCCTGTTTCGAAGAGCCCCGCGCCAAGCGCGCGGAACTGGAGCAGAATCTGGACTACGTGAACCAGGTGCTCAAATCAGGCGCTGAAAAGGCCCGGGAAGTCGCCGCCAAGGCCCTTGCCCGCGCCAAGAAAGCCTGCGGGTTGGATTGAGCG
The DNA here is from genome assembly GCA_038126655.1 of Verrucomicrobiales bacterium. GTDB lineage: Bacteria > Verrucomicrobiota > Verrucomicrobiia > Limisphaerales > JAYPEY01 > JAYPEY01. The sequence continues at coordinate 7,629 of JAYPGD010000217.1, read as the reverse complement.
GGGCGGGCGCCGGGCATCCCTCGGCTGCTCTTCATCCACGGGCGCAGTTCAGTCTTTATACTCCATCCCAGATTGTTTCGCGCAAGGGCTCGCTCGGTGGCTGACTGAGACGCGCGAACACTTCCCCATGAACCGCCGGGGCCGCAACGTCAACGAGGCCGCCGACGAACTGCTCCAGAAAAGCGCGCGCCAGGTCGGCGAGGACGTGCCGGTGTTTCGGAAGAAGAAGCGTTGATTGGCACGGGAATTGCCAGCAGGGTGGGACATGCGCACCTTGGCGTATTGAAGCGCTATGTCAGAAGATTCGAAACCTCACCCGCTCAACGTTGAAGGCCCCTTCTACGTCACGGACGGATGTTGCCTCGCGTGCGGTATTCCGGAGCATGTAGCTCCGGAGTTGTTCAAGTGGTCCGAGTCTGAATCCTGTTGTTACGTCTCTCGACAGCCGGAGAATTCAGCAGAGCTAGGCAAGATGTGCGAAGTTCTCGAATTGCAGGACATAATGTGCATCCGTTGTCGAAGCAGGGATCAGTCGCTGCTCGCCGAACTCACGGCCCGTGGGCTCGAAGATTTCTGTGACTATACCAGTGAGGACTGATGACGCAGGCAGTTGTGGTTCGAAACTCGTAACCATGCACGCGCTTTGCGGGCCAATTGGCGCGTTGGAAACGAGAATGAGATGAAGGGATTTCCAGATCTGGACGAATCCAAAGCCAGAGAATACCTCGGTAAGACCATCCTCGTCGATGTAACCAATCTGGATCACAAGGGGAATGTGGAACGGCGCCGCATGTGGTTCGGAACAATTCAGACCTTCTCGAATCGTGAAGGCATCCGGGTCTTACTCGACGATTCCGAAAAACTCTGTTGGTTCCCGCCTTCAACGGAGTCGGTGGGCGCCATTCGCAAGGTAGACCCCGGGATGTATGAGCTTAAGCCAAGTGGCAAGGTGATCGAGAACCCTGATTTCCTGACGATATTGACCTATCAGGAGCCATCCCCGAAGAAGAAACGGAACGAGGGATGATGTCCCAACGATAGCGCCCACGCGTATTTCTGAGAGGCCGCGGAAGGCCTTCCACAAAACAGTGTAAGTGGGAGCATGCCAGAACCATGAAAGGGAAGACTTGGAAACACGAGTTTCTCGACCGGACCATCGTCGTCCGCAACCGGTTTACACGTGAGACCCTTGAGATTGACGGTGAAGTGGTCGCGGAGAATAAAGGCGGCCTATATCGTAATCAATCGGTGCTCCGGGCAAACGTCGAATTCGGTGATACCGTGAAGCTCGTTGAGGCACGCATTGCCACGAGATCCCGTTCTTTGTCGATAGGTTGCCATATACTCATCGACAACAACTTGGTCGGAGGAGATACGGCCGTTCTTCTGGACCCTTGGGATTACCAAACTGCGTCGTGTACTTATCAGAAAGGGGTTGGGCGTTTTCTTCTCACTTGGCTCACCGTAGCGGCGCCAATCGCAATTGTTTTCTCTCTGCTGCTTCAGCCGGTTTCCATTTCGGAATTCGTCATCGGTTCTGTGACCTTCGACGTTGTTTATGGGGTAGCGATGGCGCGGTGTAGTTGGCCGGCTATCGTATCCCGTGCGAAACAGGATGCGAGTTGCCAGTCCCCATGAAGAAGGAGAACCGACTGGCTGTGCTGTGAATGGTTGACCGTCCAAAGATCCACCTCAGAATGCCATGAATGAGTTCAAAGTCATCCCGCATAAGGGAATCGGGCCTGTCGATTTGGGCATGACGCGCGAGCAAGTGCGCGCAGTCCTCGGCGCGCCGTCTCATGAAGACGCTGCGCGCGAGAAATGGGGGATATCGTTCCCTGCGAAAGACTACGTCCTCAACAATGCGTTTCAAGTGAGCTACGATTCCGAGATGAATGTGGAGTTCATCGAGGCAGGCTCAGATCCCGCATTTGAAGTCACGATTGATGGCGTCCCTGTTCATTCCAGTTCGCCAGAAACTGTGTTGGCCGCAATCAGGGAGCATGCGGAACCAGATAAGTCGGACGACGAGTATCCCACGAATCAGCTGTTCCCTGATCTTGAGCTGTCTCTGTTTCGAGAGCATGGCGAGCGTGATAGATTCGACGCGATCGGGATCAGCGTGAGAGGCTATAGAGATGACGATTAGGCGAGGTGATTGGGGAATCATGAAGACTGGAGTGTTGGCAGTCATTGCGGCCACACGGCATGCGTCCCAAACGGGACGCGGCAACGCCCGCGATTCCCACGCGGCCTGCCAACGCTTCGGCAGCGTCCCGCCGGGACGCGCTGTTTTTGGGGTGGAATGAACCGCCGGTTGAAACCAGCGGCTACCCTGCATCGCCGCTTCGCGGCGGACGGGCGGGTGAGAAATCCTGTTGGGGCGCCGAGCTTGCCGGTCTGTCGCGCATGTCTATTTCTTGAACGACGCTCATCATCCGCTTCGCCCCGCGGATAACATCTCTTCATCCGTGGGTCGGCTTTGCCATCCGTGGGGATGATCTCGCTGCGGGAAGATCCCCGGATTCATTTCATCTTGTTCGCGATGGAATTGAACCAGAGGTCGTGAAGTTCGGCCGCATTCCATGAAAGTTCCGCGTCCGCGGTCTTGATCGTCAGCTTGTCGCCGCCGACCCTGCCGATCCGCGCGACCGGGATTTCCAGGATCTTGGCGCGCTCCTCGATCTTCACCGCGTCCACTGCCGAAGCCGACAACACGATCCGCCCCTGGGTTTCGCCGAACAACAGCGCGTCCAATCGCGCGTCGCCGAAGGCGGACAGATCGATTTCCGCGCCCAGCAGTTTGTCGGTCTCCCGGCCGACATGATTGGAGATGCAGGACTCGGCCAGGGCCACGGCGAGGCCGCCCTCGCTGCAGTCGTGGGCGCTCTTCACGCCGCCCGCCTGAATGAACGACCGGACCGTGGTGTGGATCTGCTTCTCCTTTGCGAGGTCGCAACGCGGGGGCGTCCCGGTTTTCAGTTCGTGCGCGGTCTGCAGATAGGCCGAACCGCCGAGGCCCAGCAGCGGGTCGCTCTCATCGATCGCCGCGCCGATCAGCAGGATCTCGTCGCCCTCGTCCTTGAACCACTGCGTGGTGATGTCCTCGGGCTTTTCGATGAGGCCGACCATTGCGACCGTCGGCGTGGGATCGATGGCGCCATTGGGGTTCTGGTTGTAGAGGCTGACGTTGCCGCCGGTGACCGGGGCATTGAAGACCGTGCAGCCTTCGGCGAGGCCGCGGACGGCCTCCTTCAACTGCCAGAACAACTCGGGGTTGTGCGGGTTGCCGAAGTTCAGGTTGTCCGTCGTGCCGAGCGGTTCCGCGCCCGAGCAGGCCAGGTTGCGCGCGGCTTCGGCGACCGCAATCTTCGCGCCCTCGTAGGGGTCGAGATAGACGTAGGTCCCATTGCAGTCGCAGGACATGGCCAGGTGCTTCTCGGGGACATCCTCATTCGCGTCGACGCCGCCTCCGGGCAGCGAATCGGCCTTGATGCGCAACACCGCGGCGTCCGATCCCGGAAAGACCGCCGTGCCATTGCGGACGGTGTGGTCGTACTGGCGATAGACCCAGTTCTTGGAAGCAATCGACGGCCAGGCGAGCAGGTCCTTCAGAACCTGCTCCGGCTCCTTCAATTCGGGAACCTGCTCCAGTTTGAACGCGCGCACATCGGCCAGGTAGGCGGGCTCCCTGGCGTCGCGATCGTAGAGCGGCGCGTCGTCGGCCAGCTTGGCGGCCGGCATGTCGGCGACGATCTCGCCGTGATTGGTGACGACCATCCGTCCGGTGTCGGTCACTGTGCCGACCTCGGCCCAGGGCAGGTCCCACTTGTCGAAAATGCGCCGCACCTCCTCCTCGTGGCCCTTCTTGACGATGATCAACATCCGCTCCTGCGATTCGCTGAGCATCAGCTCGTAGGGCGTCATGTTGGCGGCGCGTTGCGGGACCTGGTCGAGCCGCAATTCGATGCCGGTTCCGCCGCGGGCCGCGGTTTCGCAGGTGGAGCAGGTGAGGCCGGCCGCGCCCATGTCCTGGATGCCGGCCACGGCGTCGGTGGCGAGCAATTCGAGGCAGGCTTCCATGCAGAGCTTCTCCATGAAGGGATCGCCCACCTGCACGGCGCCGCGTTGCTGGTCCGCGGACTCCTCGGTCAGATCCTGCGAGGCAAAGGCCGCGCCCGCCAACCCGTCGCGGCCGGTCGCGGGACCGACATAGAAGACCGGGTTGCCCACGCCTTCCGCCGCGCCGCGCGCGATCTGATCGTGTCGCAGCACGCCCAAGGCAAAGGCGTTCACCAGCGGGTTGCCCTCATACGATTTGTCGAAATAGACCTCGCCCGCGATGGTCGGGATGCCAAAGCAGTTCCCGTAGTGTGAAATGCCCGCCACGACGCCGCGGAAGAGCCGCCGCACCTCGGCCGATTCCAGGCTGCCTAAGCGCAGCGAATTGATCGCCGCCACCGGACGCGCGCCCATGGTGAAGATGTCGCGGATGATGCCGCCGACGCCGGTCGCCGCGCCCTGGAACGGCTCCACCGCGCTGGGGTGATTGTGCGACTCGATCTTGAACGCCACGGCCAGGCCGTCGCCGATGTCGATCACGCCGGCGTTCTCCTCGCCCGCGGGGATCAGCACCTTTTCCGACTTCGTGGGAAAACCCTTCAGCAGCTTCCGGGTGTTCTTGTAGGAGCAGTGCTCGCTCCACATGACCGAGAAGATGCCCAACTCGGTGTAGTTCGGCTCGCGACCGAGGATGACCTTGATCTGCTCGTATTCCTCCGGCGTGATGCCGTGCTGGTCGATCAATTCGGGAGTGATGGCGGGATCGGACATTGGAATGAGTTGAGGGAGAAAGTCAGTTGAGAGTTGAGAGAGTGAGCTACAAGAGGGGCACGGGGTATCGGCGGACGGTTTCGTCACCCGTGGCCAATACCATCCCATGATCGAGGCATTGGCAAAGAATCATCCTGTCGAACGGATCACGATGAATACCGGGAAGCGACGACAGTTTGAACACGGAGTCCTCCCGTAGATTCAAGCTGTCAATGCCATGCGCATCCCGTTGTGCGGGAATGAACGACTCGGGGGGTTCCGGCAGTGGAAGTTTGCCCAAGGTATGCTTGACGCAGATCTCCCAGAGCGAAACGACGCTGAGAAACACCTGGTTTTCCGGATCCCGCAGGGCCGACTGCCTTGTGGACGGCAATAGAGGATTGCCGGTGATGAACCAAAGAAAGTCACAGGTATCCAACAGGATTCTCATTCGCCCTCGAATCCTTTCAAAACGTCGTCCGGCAGCGGATCATTGAAATCTGCGGGGACGTCGAACAGCCCATGGGCGAGTCCGTGGGGGCGCTCGGAGGACGATTTACCCTCTGGCTGACGCGCGGACAGGACTGTCAGGATGCCGGTTCCGTCTGTTGGAATCTTTTCCGGCTCCTTGATCGAAACCTTGCCGCCCGAAATTTCGACTTCAACGGAGACATAACTCATGGCCAGAATCTAGTTCGTCCGGGGATTTAAACAAGTATTCACACTCAAGCCGCCGCGGCATCACGCCTTTCCAGCCAGGCGGCCATGGATTCGAGGATGGCCCGGCCGTCGGCGCTGCCGATGAGTTCCTGGCAGGCGCGCTCCGGGTGCGGCATCAGGCCGGCCACATTGCGCTCCTGGTTGCAGATGCCGGCGATGTTGTCCAACGAGCCGTTGGGATTCGCGTCGTCGGTCAGTTCGCCTTCGGCGCTGACATACTGCCAGAGGATCTGGTTGTTCGATTTGATCGAAGCGAGCGTGTCCTCATCGGCGAAGTAGCAGCCTTCGCCGTGCGCGATGGGCACGCGCAGCAGGCGCCCTTCCTCCACGCCGCCGGTGAACGGCGTGTCCCTGGCGACGGTCTTGAGAAAGACCTGTTCGGAGCGGAACTGCAGCGAACGGTTGCGCACCAGCGCGCCGGGGAGGAGACCCGCCTCGCAGAGGACCTGAAAACCATTGCAGATTCCCAGGATCACGCCGCCGTCCGCGGCGAACTTCTTCACCGCCTGCATTACCGGACTGAACTGCGCAATGGCGCCGCAGCGAAGATAATCGCCGTAGCTGAAGCCGCCCGGCACGATCACCGCGTCGGCGTCGCCTACGGACTCCTCCTTGTGCCAGAGCAGATTCGCCTCATGGCCGATGACGCGGACGCCGTTCACCGCGTCCTGATCGCTGTTCGACCCCGGAAATTGTATGACCGCAACTTTCATGGGCATGCGACGGTTCACTCCAGTTCGAAGCGGTATTCCTCGATCACGGGATTGCTCAGCAGCTTGTGGCAGGCCTCGTCGATCTGCTTCTCGACCGCCTCGCGTTCGCCGTCGATCTCGATTTCCAGGTAGCGGCCCACATGGACTTCGGTGACGCCGTCGTAGCCCATGTGTTCGAGGGCGTTCTGCACGGCCTTGCCTTGGGGATCCAGCACGGCCTTTTTCGGTGTAATGGTAATCTTCGCTTTCATGAATGGGAGCCCGGTCGGGGCCGGGAAAACGGAATGTTGAAGAAAGGCGAAAATCCGCGCCAGACAATTCTGGAGAAACGGCGGATTTTTGGTGGACAAAGACCCGCTCATCGGACTTCTGGGGCCGCCTGGCCGCAAGTGGATCAGCCGATCGTTCAGCGCTGGGCCGCCGGACGACGGATTCTGGTTCAAGAACGCGGGAGCCCAGGAGCGCGCCTCAGGGGAAGGCCCGCCTTTCGTGCCCGCGCTTCGATCGCGTCGACGTCGAACACGACGCGCCGCAATGCAACGGTTTCAGTCGCTCGATCATAGATTGCATAGGCCGCCCGCGGATCGCCGTCGCGGGGCTCCCCGACGCTTCCGACATTGATCATGTAACGAAGCCCGGCCGTCAGCTGAAGACTCGAGAAGGATTCCCGTCGAATTTGCGAGCCCCGGACAAACACCATCGGCGCGTGCGTGTGCCCGTAAAAGAAAAGCGCCGTTGTCTGATAATTCATGCTCGCGCCCGCCGATAGCGGATCGAACACGTAGTTCCAGCGCTCCGGACTGTCGAGACTCGCGTGAACGATGGTGATTCCATCCACCACCCGTCGCAGCTTCAATGATGACAACCAGGCTTTGTCGTCGGCGTTCAGGGCGTTTCGCGTCCACTCCATGGAGCGCGTCGCGCGCGGATTCATCCCCGCCAGAGGGACGGAGCAGGAGGCCATTTCATCGTGATTGCCCATGACGCAAGGCATCTCAAACCGACGCACAACCTCAATGCATTCCCGTGGGTTGGCATTGTAGCCGACGATATCGCCGAGGCAGACAAAGCGATCGCAATGATGATCCAAGGCATCCTGAATCACCGCCTCGAGCGCTTCGATGTTGCCATGGATGTCGCTGATCAAGGCGTATTTGTGTTTCGTTCCATTGTTTGAGCGGATGGCTGATGTCTTCATGCGCTCCTACACGCAGTTCCCTGCCGCGCGTTTCAAAAAGAATGTCGCGGAGGAGACAGCCGGGCGGATTCATGGAGTTTTATTGAAACGCTCTTCCGGGAATCGCGTGTATGCTGTTGAAAGGACCGCGGTCATGAGCTCGAAAAACGATGACATCTACGAAACGCAGCCCGCGCTGATCTCCAG
>JAYPGD010000216.1:0-9703 GCA_038126655.1 Verrucomicrobiales bacterium | reverse complement strand
ACGAACTTCTGGATCAGCACGTTCTGCTTCGTGCTCTGCAGCGTCTCGATGATGGCCTGCGCGATCTTGACCGTGTCCGCGAGGATGACTCCGACGCCCTGGGTGCCCTGCAGCAGCTTGATGATGACCGGCGCGCCGCCGACCTGCCTGATCGCCGGCAGCACATCCTGCTTGCGGCTGACGAACGCCGTGTGGGGAATCCCGATGTCCCGGCGGCTGAGAATCTGCATGGAGTGCAGCTTGTCCCGGGAGCGCTCAATGGCCCGGGCGGGATTGATGGTATAGACGCCCATCTGCTCGAACTGCCTCAGCACGGCCAGACCGTAGAACGTGACCGACGCGCCGATCCGCGGAATCACCGCGTCATACTCGGAGAGCTCCTTGCCGGAGTAGAGCAGCCCCGGCTCCTCCTCCTCGACCTCGATGGAGAAGCGGAGCGTGTTCAGGACGACCGCCTTGTGGCCGCGCTTCTCGGCGGCCTCCTTGAGTCGGCGGGTGCTGTAGCATTTCGCGTTTCGGGAAAGGATGGCGATCTTCATCGTATGCGTGGGTTGGACTTCCTGTTGTTGGACGGAGCCGTTGTCTTTCCGGCACCGGTTTTCTTCTTTCCTGCCGGCTTTTTTCGCGCGGGCTTCCGGGAAACGACCGTCCGCTTGCTGACATCGACCACAAAGTCGTGCTCCAGCGCCTTGCGACCAAGCAGCATGCGGAAGAGCATCTTCTCGCGGGATACGAGGGAGACCTCGATCTCCTTCTCGACCTCGCCGATGCGGACGCGGGAGAGAACAAAGCAGCGCTTCCGGTAGACGCCCGTGCTGGAGCGCACGCGCGCCCATTTCAACACGTCGCATTCGATCGTCCGGCGCCGCCAGGGTTTCTTTCTGCGGGTGATGACGTCGAAGCGCACGCGCCCGTTGTCCAACTCCTCCAGATTCTCCACGTGCAGGGCGCTGGTGCGCGCGCCGGTGTCCACCTTCGCGCGCACCGCCGCAATCTCCCAGTCGGGAAAGTCGATGTACTCGGTCCAACCGATGATGGTCTTCTTGGCAGGCATTGCAGCGCTGTTCCTCGGGGACCGGAATTAAATCGCCAGGCGGGTTGCGGAGTCACGTCGAATCTTCCCGGTTTGCCCCGCCTGGAAGGCTGACCTCAAACAGTCCTAATCGCCTGTTCCACCGGCCAGTCCATTGGCCCGCAGCCATTCCGTGGCGCGAGCCGGCCAGGTGTGGATCTCCGATCCCTGGACCTTCCGCATGCCGTAGCCGTGGCCGCCGTTGGCGTAGACGTGCAGTTCGGCCGGGACGTTGTGGCGCTTCAGTCCCGCGTAGATCAGCACGCTGCCGAGCGAGGAGGAGCGATCGTCGTGCGTATGGACGATGAAGGCTTTGGGCGACGACGCGGAAGGCTTGATGTCCGGCAACAGATCGCCGGTCTTTCGATCCAGCACATTCCAGGGATAGATCAACAACGAGAACGCGGGCCGGCAGGAGAGCCTGTCTATCTCGCCGAGCGCTTCGTAGTCGGATCTCCCTTCGCGCGTATGAAGGATCGCGGCCACCTGGCCGCCGGCGGAGAAACCGAGGACGCCCAGTTTTTCCGGATGAACGCCGAACTTCTCCGCGTCGGAACGAATGATCCGCAAGGCGCGTTGGGCGTCCTGCAACGGACGTCGCCAGGGCGGTTCGGTCTTAGGCGTCGCTTCGCTCGTCCGGTAGCGCAACACGAACGCGGCGATGCCGAGCCTGTTCAACCAGACGGCGGCCTCGCTGCCCTCCTTGTCCGTAACGACCTTGCCGAAACCGCCGCCCGGCAGGATCAACACGCCCACGCCATTGGCCCCGTTCGCCGGCAGAAAGACATCCATGCTCGGCTTGCGGATCTTCACGACGCGCGTCACCGGCGGGACTTCACCTTTGCGGAAGGGCAATGTCTCGCCGGCATTGTTCGAGGATTCGCCCGGAGCAGCGCCCGGCCAGACAGGAATGTTGGGGGCCTCGTCCGCGGCGTGGGTGAACGACGCCAACATTGCGGCGACGACTGTCAACAGGCGCGATTGTCGAATCATGGTTCCTCTCGTTTGATGTTTTACGTTTGAAGTTGGGCGTTGAACGTTCGCTTCCCTTCCTCAGCTCATCACCTCATTCACCACCTTGGTCTCCTCCACGCCGGTCAACCGGAAGTCGAGGCCCTGGAAGCGATGGGTGAAGCGTTCGTGATCGACGCCCATCAGATGCATCGCGGTGGCGTGCAGATCGCGGACGTGGACGGGGTTCCTTGCGACATTGTAGCTGAAGTCGTCGGTTTCGCCGTAGGTGACGCCGGGGCGGACGCCGCCGCCGGCCATCCAGAGGGTGAAGCAGCGGGGATGGTGGTCGCGTCCGCCCTCCGGGCTGTCCCATTTCCCCTGGCCGGCCACGCCGCGGCCGAACTCGCCGCCCCAGATGACCAGGGTGTCGTCGAGCAGGCCGCGTTGTTTCAGGTCGCGGATCAGCGCGGCGCTGGGCCGGTCGGTGTCGCGACAACGCGCCGTGCACCAACTGGCGAGTCGGCTGTGGTGATCCCAGTCAGGATGGAACAACTGAATGAAGCGCACGTCGCGTTCGGCGAGGCGTCGGGCGAGAATGCAGTTGGCCGCGTAGCTCCCGGGACGGCGCGAATCGGGGCCATAGTGCTGGAAGGTCGATTCCGGCTCGTCGCTGAGATCGGTCAGATCAGGAATGCTGCGCTGCATGCGGAAGGCCATTTCATACTGCTGGATGCGCGTTTCGATCTCCGGATCGCCGGTCGCCTCAAGCCGCATCTGGTTCAGTTCGCCGAGGCCGTCGAGCATCCCGCGACGCAACTCGCGGGGAAGGCCGTCGGGGTCGCGGAGGTAGAGGACCGGCTCCTTCGCGTTGCGGAGCTTCACGCCCTGGTAGACCGACGGGAGAAAGCCGCTGCCCCAGTAGTGATCGTAGAGCGGCTGGTCGCTGGGGCGCTTCATCTTCGAGATCATCACCACGTAGTCAGGCAGGTTCCGGTTCACGCTGCCCAGACCGTAGCTCAACCAGCAGCCCATGCTGGGGCGACCGGGAATCTGATGGCCGGTCAGCAGCTTGGTCATCGCCGGCGCGTGGTTGATCTGATCCGTGGTCATCGACTTCACGAAGCACAGTTCATCGGCGACGGAGCCGATATGGGGCAGCCATTCGCTGACGGTCGCGCCGCTCTGGCCGCAGCGTTGAAACTTCGTCCGGGCCGGCATGATGAGCTGCTTCTGATTGCGCGTCATCGTAGTCAGGCGTTGGCCCTGACGGATGCTGTCGGGGAGTTCCTTGCCGGCCCATTTCATCAGCCCGGGCTTGTGGTCGAACAACTCGATCTGCGAGGGGCCGCCCGATTGCGTGAGAAAGATCACGCGTTTGGCGCGGGGCGCGAAATGCGGCAGCGACGGCAGGCCGTTTCCGGCCCGGGCGCGTTCGCCGACCAGCAGGGACCCGAGGGCCATCGCGCCCAGGTTGACGCCGCTTTGGTGGAGGAAGGCGCGGCGGGAAAGAGGGTCGTGGGGGTTTATCGCATCATTCACGGGTCATCGCTTCATCGAGGTTCAGAATCAGGCTGGCGGTCAGCATGCCGGCGGCCAACCCGGCGACATCGTCTCCCGGCTTCGCGCGGAACTGGCCGCGGGAGACAAAGGCGACGGCCGCTTCGGGCTGTTCCCGGTAGCGCTCCAGGGCCCGGCGGTGTTCACGCAGCAAGACATCCGCTTCGCGCGCTTCGGGCACACGCCCCATGATGGGATTGAAGAGAGCGACGATCCGGCTCCGCTCGTCCGTCGTTGTCCGGAGGGCGTTCGCCGCGAGTTCGCGCGCGGCTTCCAGCATGGACAGGTCGTTCATAAGGGTCAGCGCGTGGAGCGGGGTGTTGGTGCGGCGCGTGCGCACTTCGCAGACGCGGCGTTGCGCGCTGTCAAACAGGAAGGTCGGCGCGCTGGATCGGCGCCAGAAGGCGTAGAGCGTCCGGCGATACTGCGCCGCGCCCACGCTCGGGCGGTAGGTGAAGCGGCCCATGAAGATCTCCTTCCACACGCCGATGGGTTGATAGGGACGGACGGGCGGACCGCCAAGCGCCGGGTTCAGGAGACCGCTCACGCGCAGGGCCGCGTCCCGCAGCATCCAACTTGGCAGGCGATGCCGCGAAGCCCGGGCCAGCAGGCGGTTCTCCGGATCGCGTTCCAGGACGCCGGGACTTGCTTCGCTTTTCCGGCGGTAGGTTTCGCTGGTTGCGATCAGGCGGACGAGGCACTTGAGATCCCAGCCGCTCTCCATGAAGTCGACCGCGAGCCAGTCGAGCAGACGGGGATGTGTCGGCTGTTCGCCCTGCAGTCCGAAGTCGTCGGGCGTGCGGACGAGGCCGGCGCCGAACAGGATCTGCCAGACATGGTTCACGATCACGCGGGCGGTCAGCGGGTTGTCGCGGGACACGAGCCAATGCGCGAGATCGAGTCGCGTTCTTGATTGTTCGTCCGGCCAGGGCAGGGCCGCCGGCAGGACGCCGGGCGCCACCTTTTCCCCTTTGGCGTCCCAGACGCCGCGTATCAGGACGTGCGTGTCGCGGGGCTTCTCGCGCTCATTCAAGGTCATGACATTGAGGTCCTTCGTCCCGCGTTCGAACTCCTTCCGCTGACTTTCGGCCGCCGCGTGATCCGCCTTGGCGAGCTGCCATTCCGCATCGTCGGTCAGAAACTGCTCGAACAGGCGCTCGCGCAGTCCGCTGGTGACAGCGGCGGGCCCGGCAATCCCGGCGGCCGCCAATTCCTCCATGGGCATCGGCTTCAGACTGCGCACCGCGTCGCCGGGTTGATCGGTCACCGAAATCCGGAAACGTCCGATGTTGGCGTCGCCGATGGTCGAACGGTGCAGCAGGACAAAAATGATCTCCTCGTCCGGCTCCAGGCTCAGCGGCTCGGCGAGGGCGAAGACCGCGGTGTGCGTTTTCTTTGCGTCGTGTCCCTCGGTGGTCCAGCCGTTGCGGGGATCGTCGTCCAGGGTGTCCTTCACGCGACCGTAGTTGCGGCCCTTCACGTTGCGTTCCACATCCGCGACCGCGTTGGCGACCTCGATGTCGCGCAACTGCGAGCCGCCCTTGACGCGGGTCATGACCTTGATGTCGGTGAGAATGAACTCGCCCTTGGCGCCGCGGGTGAGCTTCCCGTCCGTGTGCGACTCATGGGGAAACACCTCCAGGCGGAAGCCCGTGATGCGCGGCGCCGAAATCGACGCGCTCACGTGGTAGTCGTCCTGCCGGGGATTCGGTCCGAACGTCCGGACGACAGCGTCGGCGCCCTGCTCCAGTTTCGTTCCCTCGATCGAGTGGATCGAATTTGCGGTCACGGGTCGCCATGCGGTGAACCCCCTGGCCGCCTCCTCGACGCGCTGTTCCAGCCAGGGTTCGAATCGTTCCGCCGCTTCCGCCCGGACCCGATCGCGAATTGTCCGCATGTGCGCCTCGAACTGTCGCGCTTCCGCCACCGCGCCCGAGGCGAGCGGGGATCTGTATTTCATGAATGGCTTGGCGCCGCCGCCCGCGCGGCCGTCCTCGTCGATGCTGTTGAAGTAGGCGGACATCCGGTAGTAGTCCTTCTGCGAAACCGGATCGAACTTGTGCGAGTGGCATTGACAGCAGTTCAACGTCAGCCCGAGCCAGACCGTGCCGGTCGTGTTGACGCGGTCGATGACGTAGTCGACGCGGGACTCCTCGGGATCGCGTCCGCCCTCGCCGTTGTTCATGTGGTTGCGATGGAAACAGGTCGCCAACCGTTGCTCCGGCGTGGCGTCGGGCAGCAGGTCGCCGGCGAACTGCTCAATGGTGAACCGGTCAAAACCCAGGTTGTCGTTGAACGCGTTGACCACCCAGTCGCGCCACGGCCAGTTGTTGCGCGTGGCGTCCTGCTGGTAGCCGTCCGTGTCGGAATAGCGCGCGGCATCGAGCCACCACATCGCCATACGCTCGCCGTAATGCGGCGACGCGAGCAGACGATCCACCGCGCGCGCCCAGGCCCCAGGAGCCGCGTCATTCAGGAAGGACTCCAATTCCTCGAGGGTCGGCGGCAGACCGGTGATATCGAAACTCACCCGACGAAGGAGCGTGCGCCTGTCTGCCAGGGGCGCGGCCGTGACGCCCGCTTCCTCCAGCCGGCGATTGACGAACGCGTCCAAAGTGTGCGCGGCGCCGGCGGGAACTTCAGCCTTGAGCGGTTTGACGAAGGCCCAATGCCGCCCCCATTCCGCGCCTTCGCGGATCCATTGTTCCAAGGTCGCGATCTGCGCGGACGTCAGGGGATCCCGGTGCGAATCCGGCGGCGGCATGAGTTCGTCCGGGTCGGTCGTCCTGATGCGGCGCATCGCCTCGCTGCGTGCGGGAGAACCGGGGATGAAGGACGACCTGTGCGCGGCCTCGGCGACATCGAGACGCAGGTCGGCCTTGCGGACCCCCGCGTCCGGGCCGTGGCAGCTGAAGCAGTTCTCCGACAGGATCGGCAGCACGTTGCGGCTGAAATCCACGGCCGCCCCGCACAAGGAAGCCCCGGCCAACCAGAGCGTCGCGACGGCGACCGGGATCTTCACACTTTGGAGTCGTAACGTCATTCGATCTGGAAACATGCCTTTTCCAACGGTCCGCGTCTTGAATTGGATTCCATCACTTTGGTATGTTTTGACCATGCCTGCCAGCGAATCCGAAGTGTTTCAAGGCGCCTTCTTCGCGCGCTGCCCGATGGCGGAGTCGGTCATCCGGTTGTTTGACAACCTGCCGCAGACCTATTTCTACGCCAAGGACCGCCAGAGCCGGTTCGTGAAGGTGAACCAGATGTTTCTCGACAACCACGGGCTTGCGGACGAATCGGAAGCCATCGGGAGATTGGACCGGGACTTTCATCCACCGGCCATGGCCGAAGCCTACATGGCCGAGGATCGGAGGGTGATGGACAGCGGGAAGCCGTTGCCCGGGCAGGTGTGGCTGGTCCTGCATCGCCGACGCGTGCCGCGCTGGTATGTTTCAACCAAGACGCCGTTGCTTGATCCGAAAGGCAGCGTGGCCGGGCTCGCGGGCGCCATGTACCGGATCAACGAGCCGGAGGAGTTGGCCCGCCATTTCCACGAGTTGCTTCCCGTGGTCACGCACATCGAGAAGAACTACAACAACCGGATCTCCATGAGTGAAATGGCGGCGCGGGCAGGACTCTCGGCCACGCACTTCAATCGTCGGTTTCAACAGCTCCTGCGCATGACGCCGACGCAGTATCTGCGCACGGTGCGGGTGCAGGCGGCGCGGAGGTTGCTGACGGAGTCGGCGCGCCCGTTGGCGGACATCGCGGCGGAGGTCGGCTTCACGGACCAAAGCCATTTCACCAAACGTTTCCGCGAGGTCACCGGGATCACGCCGAAGGAGTATCGGAGGACGTTTGTCCGGGGGTAGGGGCGACGAGCCCTTCAATCCTCTGACTTTTCGGTCGCCTGCTTCGATTCCTCCGGCTTCTCCAATTTCGGGAACAGCTTGGATTTGAACCCCCATTTGGCGAAGCGGAAATTCAGCCCCGTGCAGAGGCAGGAGAAGCCGTATTGAACGCTGCGGCTGAAATTGATGGAGGAGGCCTCGGCGAAGTACTTGGTGGGGCAGGTGATCTCGCCGATGGTGAAGCCGTGCCACCAGACCTGCGCCAGCATCTGGTTGTCGAAGGCGAAGTCGTCCGAGTTCACGTCCAACGGGAGACTTCGGAGGATGTCGGCTGAAAAGGCGCGGTAGCCGGTGTGGTACTCGGAGAGCTTGGCGCCGATGAGGATGTTCTCGGCGAGGGTGAGAAAGCGGTTGGCGATGTATTTCCAGAGCGGCATGCCGCCCTTCAACGCGTAGCCGCCGAGGATGCGGGAGCCCAGCACGCAGGGATAGAGATCCGCCGCGATCAACGAGACCATGGCCGGGAGCAACTTCGGCGTATACTGGTAGTCCGGGTGGACCATGACCACGATGTCCGCGCCCTCCTCCAGCGCCATCTGGTAGCAGGTCTTCTGATTGCCGCCATAGCCCCGGTTCTTCTCGTGGGTGTAGACCTTGACCTTCTCCAGTGACTTCGCGAGCTCGGTGGTCTTGTCCTGGCTGGCGTCATCGACCAGGATCACCAGATCGACGAAATCATGCGCGATCGTCTCGGCGTGCGTCTGCACGAGCGTCTTTTCCGCGTTGTAGGCGGGCATGACGACCACGATTTTCTTGCCATTGAGCATGATTCGGCAAACGACGGAACAGCGCTTGGAATTGCGGCGTGTTGGTATCAGATCCGGCCCGCTTCGCCAAACGCAATGTCCGCGGCGCCTCGGGATTCTGAATTTCGCCACCCGGGCTTCTTTCGGATTTGGGTGGTTGGGGGTTCCGTCATTTCGGCGGAAGGGTCGGCCGCCCACTTTCAATCGCAGGCGGCGGATTCACGAGGGTTTCCCCTTGGGTTGACGCCCATGCCCGACTGCGGAACTCTCGGCGTCGCCCAGCAAACAGCTCATGCACGATCCCTGCCCGCATCCCTCCGAACACTGCCGCACGCTGTTTCCGGCGACGGACTACATCAGCGGGGACGCCTTCGCGATTGTCCGCTGCGCGCAATGCGCCGCCGTGATGACCCGCCCCGTTCCAACGGCGGAGGAACTCGGACGCTACTATCCGAAGGTTTATTATCGCAGTTCGGATGGGACGCGATTTCCCGGCGCGGTCGAATTCCTTCAGCGGCGCCTGTATGCGTCGCGGGCGCGGCAGGTGGAGCGGATGCTTGGCGGACGCGCGGGGCGGGTTCTGGATGTGGGCTGCGGCCCGGGCTGGTTGTTGAAGGCCTTCGAACGTCGTGGCTGGGAAGCGAAGGGGACGGAGCTTTCGGTCGAGGCCGCGGCATTCGCCCGGGAAGGGTTGGGCCTGGACGTGGAATCGCGCGAACTGGAGGACCTAGCCTTCCCGGAAGACAGCTTCGATGCGGTGATCCTCTGGCATGTGCTGGAGCACCTGCCCACGCCGGAAGCGGTCCTGCGCGAGGTCGCGCGCATCCTCAAACCGGGCGGCGTCCTGTTTCTGGGAGTCCCGAACTGGGGTTCGCCGGAGAGCCGGTCGAGCGGACCGGCCTGGTTCCAACTCGATGTCCCGCGCCATCTGAATCATTTCACGGCGGAACGGCTGGAAGACCTTCTAGAAGCCAACGGTCTCCACCTGCGCCGACGTCGCTTCCTGGCGCCCGAATTCGATTTCTTCAGTTTCGTGCAGACGGCGTTGAATCGCCTCGGACTGCCGCACAACCTGCTCTACACAATGCTCCGACGCGGCGCCGGCAAGACCTTCGGCGGGTCCCCTATTCGCTGGCTGCAGGCGGCAGCGACCTTGGCGCTCACGCCGATTCTCGGTTTGCTCGCGCTGCCGGCGGTCTTGTCCGCGACGCTTCTTGAGGAAGGCGGGTCCATGACGCTCCACGCAGTGAAGCGGAAATAGAAGCCTGCAACGATGGCGGGGGCGCTTCCCGGAAACTCCAACCGGGCGATCAGGCGTCCAACGTGACCGCCTCCCAGTTCAACTCGTGCCGGTCCGCATAGTCGCTGAGCACGCGCTCGTGTTCGATCAACACGGCGCGGACCAGGGCCGAGTCGTCCGCATGTCCAAACTCCGGCAAGCTGTCGGGGATCAGGTCCAGCTC
>JAYPGD010000215.1:0-9709 GCA_038126655.1 Verrucomicrobiales bacterium | reverse complement strand
CGCGAGTTCATTGCCGAGTTTCAAAAATATCCCGGGAGATTTGTTCTTGGCGTCGGGGGCGGCGTGGGTGAGACGGCCGGTTTTTCCTTCGATGCGTTGGCCAAGGCGAAGGTCCTCAATGACAGGCTGAATGGCGAGGCGATCCTGGTGACCTTTGATCCGGAGACCACGGAGGCGCATTGCTTCTCGCGCGAACTCGAGGGGGGCGCGCTGGAGTTTGAAGCGGAAGGTGAAGCGAACCGCATGCGCGACATGGGGACCCGATCCATCTGGGACGCGGAGAGCGGGCGTTGTGTTTCAGGAAAAATGAAAGGGAGGGAATTGGAGGAGATTCCGGCGATCGTTTCCTTCCGAAGGGCGTGGATGACCTTCCATCCGGACAGCCGGATAATTGACGATCCCGCCGTCGCCGATCGGCAGCGGCGATAAGGTGGTTGGATTCGAGTCCCGGGGGCTCAGTCGAGCGGTTCGACGATGATGGTCGGCGGTTCCGCTTCCGCGGTCGGAGGCGAAGGCGGCGGAGAAGCGGGAGGGCGATTCGCCGGCGGTGAAGGGGGCGGCGGAGGAATGGAAGGTTGGGCCGAAGGCTTGATCTGCAGGCGGCTGGTCTCGGATTTCAGCTTGGGCGATTCTTTGGGAGCGGCAGTCGGGGCTTCCTTGAGCGGGGTTTGCATGACCGGCGTGTCGCGAGTCGGCGTTTCAGGCGCAGCATCCTCGTCCCCCTCGTATTTCACCAGGGCTTGGCAGAGCGTGACGCTTCTTCCTTTGTAGGCGGAATAGGGGGCTCCGTAGGGCTGGTAACCCATGTCGATGAGATTGGTGACGCGCTTGTCGAGGCCGCGGGAATCGTTGTCTTGGGCGGTGGTGTATTTGACGATCTTCTTCATGTGGCTCCTTGTGGATCAGATGAATGGGACGAACACATCGGCTTTCGGCGAGATTACGAAAGCGGACGAATCGCTCAATGGTAAATGGCCGGGCGGATTGTAGACCGTCTTGGGCGATGGGGGGGGCGATCCCATGATGGGCGTTGTGCCGGGATCGCGAATCTGCTCCACGGATGAAAGGCGCCCGTTTCGGGCGGTCTCTCTTCGAGGCCTGGCGCGAATCCGATGTCTCTTTTCTGGAAGTGGCGAAGGGGGCCGGGAAAGGCTCGCGCGGGCGCAATGAATTCGACAGGCTTTGCGCGTGAAAGAAATGCAGCGGATCTGTGTGTTTTGTGGCTCGAGTCGGGGCGGCAATCCGGCCTTTGCCGAGGCGGCGGGGGCGATCGGGGCGACTTTGGTGCAGCGGGGGGTGGGTTTGGTCTACGGCGGCGGCAATGTGGGGCTGATGGGCGCGGTCGCGGACGCCGCGCTGTCCGGCGGCGGCGAGGTGATCGGCGTGATTCCCGAGGCGTTGGAGGAAAAGGAATTGGCGCATCGCGGAGTGACCGAGCTGCGCGTGGTGAAGTCGATGCACGAGCGCAAGGCGATGATGGCGGAGTTGGCGGATGGTTTCGTGGCGCTGCCGGGAGGTTTCGGGACCTTCGAGGAATTCTGTGAGATCCTGACCTGGTCGCAGTTGGGGATTCACCGCAAGCCTGCGGGGATTTTGAACGTCGCGGGTTATTATGATCCGATGTTGGCGATGTTCGATCGGGCGGTGGAAAGCCGCTTGCTCAGTCGGTCGAACCGGGACCTGGTCCTTTGCGAGACCTCGCCGGTGCGGTTGCTGGATCTTATGGCCGCCTTCGATCCGGGTGATTCGGAGAAGTGGTTGGATCGAACGATGACCTGAACGGGGGATTCAGGCGGACTGTTTGGTTTGATCGCGCCGGCCGTCGGCGTAGGCGCGGAAGACCATGGCGATGTCGTCCCTGACCTTGCGGAAGAATTCGAGGATCTCCTCGTCGGAGCCTTCGGCCTTGGCGGGATCGGGGAAACCCCAGTGGTGGCGGTTGACCTGGCCGGGGAAGGTCGGGCAGGCCTGATCGGCGTTGCCGCAGACCGTGATGACGGTCTCCACGTCCTGGTCGAGAAACTCGTTCAGGTGTTTGGAGGCGTGGCTGGAAATATCGATGTCGAGTTCCTTCATGACCTGGACGGCCATGGGATGGACGTAACCGGCGGGATTGGAGCCGGCGCTGGCGACATTGAGAAACTCGCCGGCCGCCTCGCGGAGCAGCCCCTCGGCGAGGTGGCTGCGGCAGGAGTTGCCGGTGCAGAGGATCAGGACGGTGGGTTTGTCCATGGCGTTCATTTGGAGGCGGCTGAGGGTGTCTGCTCCGGCGTGGAAGCCGCGGGGGATTCGCAACATCCAGAGCATTGCACACAGCGGCAGGAAAGCACGGCGACCAGCGCGCCGAGGCAGGGGGCGAGGAGGTAGACCCAGAGATGTTGCAGATTGCCGCCCACGACGGCGGGGGCCAGGGAGCGCGCGGGATTCATCGAGGCCCCGCTGATGGGGCCGGCGAACATGGCCTCCAGCGCGATCACCGCGCCCACGGCGATTCCCGCGGTGATGCCCTTTTCCTTGGCGCCGGTCGAGACGTTGAGGATCACGAACATCAGAATCGCCGTCAGGATGATTTCGAGGACGAAGCTCTGTCCCGCCGTTCCGGAGGGCAGCGTGGCGCCGAGAGTGGCGTGCCCGGGAAAGAGGAACTTCAGCGCTCCGCAGGCCAGGAAGGCTCCGCCGGTCTGGGCGGCCACGTAACCCGGAATGTCCGATCCGGGAAATCGGCCCGAAGCCCAGAAACCGAAGGTCACCGCCGGGTTGAGATGGGCCCCCGACACCTCGCCGACGGCGTAGATCATGGCCAGGACAATCAGGCCGAAGGTGATGGCGATGCCCATGTGGGTGATCGCCCCGTTGCTGACATCATTGATCACGATCGCCCCGCATCCTGCGAACACGAGGCAGAAGGTCCCAATGTATTCAGCTGTCAGTCTCTGGGAAAACGCGCGCATGAAGTGTCGGATCAAATCGAACCCGCTTTGGGCCTGACAAGTCTTTTCCTGTGACGAAATGGCGTCGAGAACGCGTCAGGGCTGGGTTTCTGTGGGCGAGACCGAGGCGCAAGGGGCCGCGTCCCGGCCGTATGCGTAGCGGATTTCGACCGCGTCGCCGAGGGCGACGGAGAACGGCGAGGCCAACAGATGCACGGGTGTTTTCCAATGATGATGTTCGGCGGATGTCGTCGGATTCGCGTCCAGGGACACGCCCTCCTCGAGGTCCAGTTCGAACCAGAGCATCACGCCGTCGATCTCGCTTGGAGAATCGATTCTCGCCGTGGCGTGGAATTCGGCGATCGAGGAATCCAAGCGGGCGAGGTCGATCGGGGGGAAGCGGACGGGAGGCGAACAGGGTTGTATCTGCCCCAGCTCGGCGCGGTTTGCGAGAAGACGGTCGGGGGACTGCGCCTGCCACGCGGCCAGCGCCGAAAAATCCAGATCGTAGGAGGACCGCCATTCGGCCAGGGATTCGCTTGAGAAACGTCTTTTGGCGCGGAGTTCGGGGGCGAGTCGGACGGGAGCGGCCAGGATGGCGATGGCGCGCGGCAGGAAGCGGGCGTCCGGCTTCAAGTGACGGCTTCGCGCATCGAGAAAGCTTTCCAGCGCGTTCTCCTCCAAGGCGTCGTGTCCGAACAGTTCGCCGATGACGATGTCGGCCGGTTCGGGCAATTCGATGGCGCTCGATGCGCCCCGGATGAGGCGGACGCGATCGGCGACGCCGTTGTCGGCGAACAGTTGTTCGGCGGCGTCGCCGATGGAGGTCTGTTCAATGGCGTACACCTGTCGGGCGCCTGCCTTGGCGGCGGCGGCGGCGAGGACGCCGGAGCCCGTTCCGATTTCCAAGACGACATCTTCGGGGCGGACGGTCTTGCGAATTGCGCGGATGAAGGCGTCGGTCCGTCGCGCGTCGTTCAGCATGGCGATATGGATGGCCGGGGAGGCGAATCCAGCGGGGATGGCGGGCTCGTCGTCCGTTGTGAGGATGCCTTCCGCTTGCAGGCGCGAGACCAGGCGCAGGCATTCGATCCATTCCTGCGAACTGTGGAAACGCGGCTTGATGGCGCTCAAGGCGGCGCCGGCGGTCACTGGTTCGCGGAAACGCTCGAGCAAGGCCATGCCATGCTCGCCGAGCGCAACGCGTCGGCCGTGGCGCTCGGCTGTCGGGCGATTTGCGGGATCGAACTCGATCCGGCAGCCGGCGGTCGGCGATCCGGGGGAAGAATGAAGTTGCGCGCGGTTCGCACGGCGCGGCGGGCGACCTTCTCGGCGCCGACAAAGGGGACGGCGCGCCAGTCGTCAAGCTGCCACTCGCGCTGCAGATAGCGGCAGAACCCGATGGGGCCTTTGAATTCAGGCCATTCATCGATACAGACCCGGTAACGTTGATCATGGAGTCTCAGGGCGTCGAGCAGCGTGGCGTCGTCATCCGAGTAGATCTTGCGAAGGAACTGGAGACGCTCGGCGGCGTCGGGGCGGTGCGCGTTCAGTCGGCGGAGGGTCTCGTTGGGGATCGGGACGGAATAATCGAAGTGAAGCAGGTTGAGCGCGGCGCGCAAGGGCAGCAGGAGCCGGAGCACCTCGCCGCGGGCGAGCAGTCGGTCCCAGTCCATCTTGTCGGCGGCGCGCAGGATGGCGTGGGCGTCGGCGATCCACCGGATGGGAGGCACGCGTTCGCAGCGGATTCCATGGATTCAGGCGGTGAGAAACTCGTCGGTCCAGTCGAGAGCCAGAGCCTTGACGCCGGAGACATCAAGGGGGACCGCATCCTGCCAGAAAGCGGCGTCGGCCCCGGGTTCGACCCTTTCGGGGAAGATGTGCCAGTGGAGATCGAGGCGGGTGTCGTCGGGGCCGATGAAATTGAGCGAGTGATGGGAAGCCAGCCAGTCCTGATCGAGCCGGGACTTGATGAACGGGGCCTTCCAGCCTTGATCGGTCAGGAAGCGGACGGTGTCCCAGGCGTTTTCCGTGGGGATCAGCACGTCGACGTCCTCCATGGACCGGAGGCCGAGGTCGTCATGGCAGCGCAGCAACAGGGAGACGCCCTTGAGCGCGATGCAGGGATTGCCATTTGCGGTCAGGGTGTCGAACGCCTGCGCGGCCCGATTGAGGTGGACCTTGTTGCGCAGCCAGATGTAGCGGTGGATCGGCTCGATGTCGGTGAGGATGGGGTGGTCGATGCCCAAATGCCCGAGGTTGTGCGCCAGAGCGGGAAGCAATCGCCAGGAGGCGGCATCGAATTGGCGACCTTTCGTTTTCCGCAGCCAATCCCTGAATTTGGCGTTCGCGGCGTCGGCGTCATCCAGAATGCAGGCCCGGAGGAGGGCTTTCTGGGCCTTGGAGGGAAGCCGTCCGCCGACGGTGTGTTCCGGCGGATCAAACGGGATGGCGGGGGCTGCGGTCATGTCGGCCGTGCGGCTGGCGTCGCAGGGAAGGCGGCGTCCGTCATTCAATGGCAGACCGGGGCGCCCGGTTCAACGTTTGCCATTGAGAAACTTCACGACGGCCTCCGTTCGGGAACTGACCTGCAGTTTTTCGTAGATGTTGCGGAGGTGGCTGCGGACAGTGTCGAAGCTGATGCCCAGATCGTTGGCGATCTCCTTGTAGCGGTGCCCCTTGGCCAGCAGTTCCAGGATCTCGAGTTCCCGCTTGGACAGATTGTATTGTTCGGAGGTGGCGGCGGGCTTGCCCTGGAAATACTGCACGACGATCCGGGCGATGCGCGGCGAAAAGGGCGCGCCTCCTTCGGAAACCAATTCGGTGATGGATTCCAGCACTTTGGAGGGCGGGTCCCGCTTGAGCAGGTAGCCGTTGGCTCCGGCGGTGAGGGCCTCGAATATCTGGTCGGCGTCCTCATACATGGTCCACATCAGCGTCTGGATGTCCGGGGCCGCCTCCTTCAACTGGCGGACGCAGTCGATGCCGCTGATCCCGGGAAGGTTGATGTCCATCAGAACGACATCGGGGTTCAGTTTCGGAATCTCGGCGAGGGCTTCTTCGGCGGAGCCGTGGTTGCTGACGCAGGAGAATCCGGGGGCGCCGTTGACGAGAAGGGTCAGATGCTCGCGGGTCTCGTCCTGATCTTCGACAATGGAAACGTTGATGGCCATGGGGACTGGGCGATGGTGATGTCGGAAAGTATAGCGACGGCGGCGCGGCGCAACAATAGCCAGTTTGTGTGAGTCGACAGACGGGATCGGGAGAGGAGCTCAAATCCCCGGGCTTCACCCGGTGAGTCGGAAGATGAACGTCGCGGTTGTACCCTTGCCCGCTTCGCTGAGGATCTCGAAACGGCCGCCGTGTTCCTCGGCTCGCTTGCGCATGTTGGCGAGCCCGTCGCTGCCGGCGCCGCTTGCCGCGGCGGGATCGAAACCGCCGCCGTCGTCCTCCACCGAGACTTTGAATTCGTTTCCGCTCAGCGCCATGCGTAGACGGATTTCCGGCGAGCCGGAGTATTTTACGGCGTTGTTCATGGCCTCCTTGACTCCCATGAAGATGCTGTGGCGAAGCTCCGAATCGACCGGTCGATCGGGCAGCTTTGGAGGGACTTCGAGTCGGCACCGGATGTCTGCGGGTTCGAGGAATTCCTCGGCGAAGTGGACGAGATAGGTGGCCAGTTTGTCCAGGGAGTCGTTCTTCGGATTCACGGCCCAGACGATCTCATCGAGTTTTTGGGACACCAGCCGGGAGCGTTCGGCGATGCGCGCGGCATTCTTTTCGACCTCCCCGGGGTTGTCGGGGTTGCGGCGGAGCAGTTCGCCCATGAGGCTGATCTGGGTGAGGTTGGCGCCGAGGTCGTCGTGCATGTCCTTCGCGATCCGGGCGCGTTCGCCTTCCAGCGCGCGCTCCCGCAGCAGGTAGCGCAGGCGGTCGCGGATCTTGCGTATGGAGATGTAGCGGACGAGCAGCAGCAGGACTCCGATCATGAGGCCCAGGAACCAGGTGGTGCGCCAGAAGGGCGGGAGCAGTTCGAACTCGAGCGTGGTCAGGCCCGGGGTCTCGACGCCGTCCTTGTTCGCCGCCTTGAGTTGAAACACATAGCGCCCCGGGCGCAGGTCGTCGTAAACGGCAAGGCCGATGCCCCGGTGGTGGATCCAGTCGGGCTCGAACCCCTCGAGTCTGCGGCTGAAGGTGACCCGGTGCGGATCCGCAAAGCTGATTCCGGCAAAGCGGATGGAAATCTCGCTCACCCCGGGCGGGATGACGATCGGCTTGGAGAGGTCATAGGTCGTGTTGTCGGCGCGCAGTTCCTCGATGACCACGGCCGGCGCGCGAGGGTTCTCCGCCATGCGGGCAGGGTCGAGTATGGTCGCCTGCGCCCCGGTGGGAATCCAGAGTCTGCCGTCCTTCGCCTGCCATGACGAGGGCTGGGCGTGGGTGTTGGACGGCAACTCCCGCAGGCCGTCGGCTTCGTCGAAAACAGCGCATCGCACCTGGGGGTGGACGCCTTCGAAATAGTTCTCCAGGGCCGGCTTCTTGATGCGGAGAATGCCCTCGTCGGAGGTCAGCCAGAGTTGTTGCAGGCCGTCCTCGAAAATGTCGTAAATATGGCTCCCGTTCAGGTTGTCGGCAATCCTGACGGAGCGAAACGAGGAGCCGTCGTGACGGCACAAGCCGCGGGAGGAGCCGATCCAGAGGTTGCCCTCCGCGCCGAGAGCCAGGGAGAAGATGTAATTGCTGGGAAGGCCCGAGGGGTCTTCGGGGGCATGTTCGAAATGGGTGACGTCGTCCCCCTCGATCCGTTTGAGTCCGCCCCCGTTGGTTGCCGCCCAGACGACGCCGTCCGCATCGGCGAGCACGCGGGAGACGCTGCGCTCCTCGAAGGGGCCGTCTTCGCGGGTGATATCGACGGATTCAAAGGCGCCCGCTCCCCGACGAAACAGTCCCTGGTCGTTGGTTCCGACCCAGAGGGTTCCATCCGGGGCGACGTAAAGGGCGTTGATGGCAATGCTTGGAAGTCCCTTCGCCTTGATGAAGCGTTTCCCGTTGCGGCTGAAGTAGAGGCCGTGGTTGCGGACGGCGGCCCAGATGGTCCCGGCGGGCGCGGCGCAGACGGCTTGGATCTCCGCGCCCTCAAGACCGTTGTCGGCGTCAAAATGTTGGACCTTTCCATCCTTGCGACGCAGGAGTCCGCCGCCGGCCGAGCCGATCCAGATGGAGCCGTCGGGAGCTTCGCAGATGCTTCGAATGGGGAAGGAGGACCGCGCATCATCGGGCGGGAGCGTTTCAAAGATCCGCCGGCGGATCCGGTGGAGGGCGCCGTCGCCGTCGCTGATCCAGATGTGATATTCGCGGTCCTGGAAGATTGCCGACACGCGCCGGCTCTGGAATTCAAATCCTAGTTCGCGGGGGCTGTAGACGGCGTCCTGTGTCGGAGAGTAGACGAAGAGTCCCTGCGTGCGGGATCCGATCCAGAGGAGGCCGTCCATGCTTTCGAAGGCGGCGGTGATTTCGGATCCTTGTTCCGGGAAGGGGAGTTCCTCCGTCAGTCGCGTCGAAGACTCGCCGTCGAAGTGGATCACGTTGCGGTCGGACACGATGAGGACGCCGCCGGAGCGTGACGGCGCGATCTTGGCGTCGATGGACAACGCGAGGTCGGAGGGGATGGCGCGATTGTTGCGGAGTTGCAGCAGGGTCAGGCCGGCGTCCCGGGTTGCGAGGATCCAGATGTTGCCCTGATGGTCGCGTCGCAGACCGCGCAAGCGCGAGCCCTCCGGCAGTCCCTGGATGATGGAGCCGGTTGCGGCGGAGTCCCTGAGACGGAGGAGTTGGTTGGGCGCGGTGAGGGCCAGCAGGCCGCCCTCGCCGGGGACGGCCGCGACGATCCCCATTGCCGGCATGCCTTCATTGCGCCCGATGCGGCGGATGGAGCCCCGGAGATGATACGAAAGACTGCCGCGGTCGGTCAGAATCCAGAGCCCCTCGCGCGGGTCGCGGATCAGGTCGGCAATGGAGTAACCGCGGATCTCCGGAGCCGTGTCAGGATTGAAGATGCGACTGGAGCGGCCATCGAAGCGGATGGCTCCCCGCGCCGTGCCAAGCCAGAGATAGCCGTCCTGGGTCTGGGTGATGGAGGAAATCGACTCGCTGCGATGCAGTCGCGGCGACGGAGGTTCCCAGATGTCGAATTGCGGCGGCGCGAAGGGATCGGGAGAGGCGGCCGAAGCTGTCCCCGCCCACGGGATGAATCCAGCGAGGCACAGGAGGATGAACACATTGTTGCGGGCCGCCATCAGAGCGGCTGATTGTGTCCGCGGCGAGGTCGCCGGGCAAGGAAAACGCCCTGGCGCTCGGGGAGAGAAATACCCAATGCCCAAGTTTTTCAACGGTTTACGAAGTCTGACACGGAATGCAGCGGGGCGGCGCAAAGGAGGGGCGCAGAGTGCGGGGGAAAGATTTCTTGTCGGATTCCGGGGTTGTGCGTCCATGTATCTGGAAATGGCGACGTTGGACGACATGGAGTTACTGCGGGATTTCGCGCGAACGCGGTCTGATCAGGCGTTTGCGACGCTGGTGGACCGGCACTTTGATGTGGTTCATACGGCGGCGCTGCGACAGACACGCGATGCGGATCTCGCCAAGGACGTTTCGCAGGCGGTGTTTCTTCTGTTGTCCAGAAAGGCGGGCATCCTGCGGCCGGGAACAGTTCTGACCGGCTGGCTTTACCGCGCCGCGGGTTGTGTTTCCAAGGACGCAATGAAGGCGGGATTTCGTCG
>JAYPGD010000214.1:9538-9751 GCA_038126655.1 Verrucomicrobiales bacterium | reverse complement strand
CTCGACCGTCGTCATCACATCCTCGAGCAGCGACAGGCTGTTGCCGGTGTCGATCGTCACTCCCACGCACTCGCTGCTGATGCGCTTCAGTATCCCGATCAATTCCGGTGCGCGCCAGTCCTTGTGATTCTCAACGGCGAGCTTCACCCCCTGCTTGTCCACCACCTTCGCCGCGCGCTCAAGGGCGGCAAACGAACTGCGTTTGAACTCATT
>JAYPGD010000214.1:0-9528 GCA_038126655.1 Verrucomicrobiales bacterium | reverse complement strand
CAGCATGACCGTGCGCACAATCGTCGCGCCCGCCTCCTTCACGGCCTTGATCTCGCTTTCAAAACGGCCGACATCGCCCGCCTTCCGCGGCAGGCCGATCTGACCTTCGAGATACATGCCCAGCGATTCGCGTTTGTCACGGACCTTCTTCGCAAAGGCCGACTGCCATCCCCTCACACCGATCTGCACGCCGCCGGCATCATGGCGGTGACAATGTTCGAGAATGTTCAACGCGTCGCGGAACGAGGGCAGTCCAAGCTCGTTGCCGGCGCGCATGCGTTGACCATAAGACGCAATACTGACGCCCATCCGCTTGCCTGGCCGCGCCGCGCCCAACGTCATTGGAGCCGCGCCAGCAACAGCCAGTGCCGCCCCCGTCCTGCACAACATCTCACGTCGCGAAATCGGTTTCTTCATCTCGAATTGAATTGGTTTTCCGACCGGTTTGAACTATCCGGATGTCAGCTATCGATACTGACCTTTCCCGACCGGAAAACCAACGTCTGAAATGAACTCGCTCCTGCTTCGACTTGCCGCCCCCGTGTTCCTGACATTCTGTGGAACCATTGTCGCCATCGCGGCTGAAACACGCCCCCTCCAACCGATCGACACTTTTGGCCCACGCAAACTCGCGACGCGTGTCGAAAGCTTCGGCCAGACGCCCGAAGGCCAAACGGTCTTCCTCTACACGCTGGTCAACGACCGGGGACTGCGCGCGCGGGTCATGTCCCATGGCGCCACGCTGCTGACAGTCGAAACGCCTGACCGGGACGGCAAACTCGGAAACATCACGCTGAACCTGGACACGCTGGCTGACTATCTGAATGGACACCCGCTCATGGGCTCGACCGTCGGCCGCTACGCCAATCGCATCGACACCGGCGGCTTCCACATCGATGGCAGACGCTTCGACCTGAAAACCGTCGGCAAGAACGGCGTCCACATCCACGGCGGCAAGGAGGGGGTTCAGAAGTTGAATTGGGAGCAGGTAGACGCGGGCATCGGAAACGAAGAGGCCTTTGTCACCTTGACCCATACCAGCCCCGACGGACACGAAGGCTTTCCCGGCAGGATCGAACTCAAGGCGACCTATCGCCTGACCAACGACAATGAACTCTTCATCGAATACCAGGCGACCACCACCAAACCCACCCACCTAAACCTCGCCAACCACGCCTACTGGAATCTCTCCGGCGCCGGCTCGGGCGATGTCCTGCATCACCAACTCACCCTGAACGCCGACCGCTATCTCGCGATCGACGACCGCAAAATCCCGACCGGCGACTACACCAAGGCCGCAGGCTCTCCGTTCGACTTCCGTAAACCGCGCACCATCGGAGAACGCATCGCGCAAGTCGACGGCGGCGGCTACGACCACTGCTACGCCGTCAATAGAGAGGGAAAGTCAGAATCCGACCTCGTCGATTGCGCCCGGGTCGAAGATCCGAAGAGCGGCCGCGTCATGGACGTCCTCACCACCCAACCCGGCGTGCAGATCTACACCGCGAACTACCTGAGCCCGAAGCTCAAGTCCAAGACCGGAGCCTATGGCAGACACCTCGCCGTTTGTTTGGAGACGCAGCATTACCCCGATTCGCCCAACAAACCGGATTTCCCCTCCACCCTCCTCCGCCCCGGTCAGGTCTACAAACAGGTAACCGTGCATCGGTTCAGGGTGATGAAGGGCAGGTGAAGTCGGAAATCGAAACAAGACAAACAAAAAAAAGCTGCTACCCTTCAACCATGGCAATTCTGGAAAAAACTCCGGCCATTCGAGAACTTTCGGACGACGACAAGCGCCAACTCATCGATGAGCTTTGGACCGAGATGGACGGCTCTCCTGAAGAGTCTGTCAGCCCCGAGATCATCAAGCTTCTGGACAGCCGCATGGAAGAATACCGCCGAAATCCTGAATCCGCCTCCACTTGGGACGAAGCGAAACAACGCCTGCAATCGCTTCGTGGATGATTTCGAACTGATCTTCCTCAGCGGGGCTGAGTCCGACCTCGTCGAGATCTATTCCCGCTACCTCGATCGAAGCTCTGAAGCCGCCGACCGATTCTACGACTTCACAGACTTTCGGATCGGCCTATTGCATACATCTCCTGAGCTGGCTCCAGTCTACGAGCCCCCTACCGACGATTGGTCTTGGGACGTTATCCCTACGGAGTTTTCTATTCGATTGAAAATCGACGAATCGTGATCGCCGCCATTCTGGATCTACGACAGGAACCACGACATATACGCAAACGCCTCGGCCTGGTTTGAGGCTCCCGATTCGACGCACGGACGTTCTGCTAACAATCCAACATCATGAATCCCCTCCTCCCGAGCGTCGCCCCCATTCTGCTTTTCATTTCCCTGTGTGCATCCGCCGCTGTCGCCGCCCCCCATCAACCCACCGAAACAGAGCGCCGCCATTTCGGCGGCATCATGCCCCGCGTGTCGCCCGATGGCGATTCCATCGCCGTCTCCTTCCAGGGCTCGATCTGCCGGTTGGACCTCTCCGACGACATCCTCCGCCAACTGACCACCGAAGCCGGCTGGGACGTAAATCCCGCGTGGTCGCCCGACGGCAGGCGGATCGCCTACGTCAACGCCCCGAATTTCTCCGTTGGCGCCCTGCGGATGATCGACGCCGCGACCGGCGATCAGATCAAGTTGCCCGCGAACATCCGCGCCCAGGGCGAGATGTTCTTCCATCCGGACGGCAATCGCCTGCTCGGCCGCTGCAGCAAGACCGGCTACCCCCAGCGCCTGACCTGGCTGGATCTGAACTCCGGCGAAGTGACGGTCATCCCGGGCGTCGGCCCCGAAGATCCGACCGAACTCTCCCGCAAGCGCATGCGCCACGCATTATCCGCGGACGGCGAGAAGATCTACTTCGCGCTCAACATGGACCGCCCCAACGAACAGGGCGGCAATCGCGGCCCGCAGATGGACCTGTTCCGCATCCCGGCCGACGGAGGCAAGGCGAGGAAGATCACCCGTTTCCCCGCCCGCATTCACAACCTCTCGGCGGACGGCACGGGCGCCGGCGTCCACGTCGTGACCGATCTCGGCGGCGCGCATTACGATGTCTGGCATGTTCCATTGAAGAATCCCTTGCGCGATATGCAACGCATCACCCACGGCGTCGCCGACGAGGACTGGCCTTCCGTCAGCCGCCACGGAACTGTGCTGGTTCATACGGAGAATTCCCTCGGCGCAACCGCACTGGTCCGTCGCAATCTGTCCACGGGCTCCGAGCAGAAACTCCGCGTCTACGGCGTCGCCTGGAAAGGCGGCGCGGCGCCTACGCGGATCAAGGTCGCCGACAAGTCCACCGGCAAACCGACCACCGCGCGTGTCTCCCTTCAACGCAAGGGCGGCAAGTTCCACATGCCCTTCGGCTCTCTCTATCGCCTGACCAACGGTCGCGGCCATTTCTACTGCGAGAGCGAATCCGCCATCTACCTCCCCGCCGGCGAATACACCGTCACCGCCCTTCGCGGCCCGGAATTCAAGGTGTTTGAGAAAGAGATCACCATCGAAGCCGGCCGCGGCCAGGCCATTGATATCGAACTCGAACGCTGGACCGACATGGCAGCCAAGGGCTGGTTCTCCGGCGAGAATCACACCCACGCCAACTACGGCTACGGCGCCTGGTACAACTTCCCCGAAACCATCGCCCGACAGGTCGCCGGCGAGGACCTCAATGTCTGCAACGCCGTCGTCGCCAATTCCGACGGCGACGGCGTATTCGATCGGGAGTTCTTCCGCGGCGGCCTCGACCCCAGGTCCACCAAGCGTCACCTCCTTTACTGGAACGAGGAACTCCGCAGCACGATCTGGGGCCACCTGACCCTGCAAAACCTCAAACAACTGGTGGAACCCGTCTTCCTCGGTTTCAAGGACACCACCAATCCCTACGACATCCCCTCTCTCGCCGACGTTGAGCAGGAGGCCATCGATCAGGGCGGCGCCGTGAGCTACACCCACCCCGCCAGCAACTTGCAGGATCTCTATGACCGCGCCTACACCGCCAAGGGATTGCCCGTCGACGCTGCGCTCGGCCGTGTGCACACGATGGATGTCATGTGCGGCGGCTACGAGGCGTCAAAGGAACTTTGGTACAAGCTCCTCAACTGCGGGCTCCGCGTCCACGCCGCCGCGGGCACCGACTGCTTCCTCAACCGCATCCCCAGCCTGCCGCCCGGCTGGGGCCGCGCCTATGTCCATCTCCCCAACGGCCTCACTTATCAGGGCTGGATTGACGGCCAGGAGGCCGGCCGCTCCTTCATCAGCAACGGCCCGATGCTGAAGTTTACGGTCAACAACAAGTTCCCCGGCGACACGATCAAGCTCAGCGACGACGGGAGCATTCGCATCGCCGCTGAAGCCCAATCCCAGTTTCCGTTGGACAAGGTCGAAATCATTCAGGACGGCCAGGTTGTCGCCACCGCCCCCATCGACAAACCGCGCGGGAGAATCGCATTCGAAACAACGGTCCAGATCCAGCGAAGCGGCTGGATCGCCCTTCGCGCCTCCGGACCGAATCACCCCCTCGTCATCCGTCGCAATCCCGTGGCCCACACCAATCCCGTCTACATCGAGGTCGCCGACAAACCACAGGACGCCAAAGCCGACGCCGATTACTTCCTCAAATGGATCGACCGCCTCGAAGGCGATCTGGAGAAACGCGACCGCATGCACACCGGCCGGAAACACATCCAAGCGCAACTCGCGCAGGCAAGAGCGGTCTATCGGGCGCTGCTGGGGCGCTGACAACCGCCTTGACCGCCCCTAGCCCCTCCTTGATAGTGCGCGGCTTTGAAAACCGCGTCGCGTCGCGCATATTCGATCGCGCCGCCGTTTCCACTTCGGACGACGGCGCGCGTGGATATCGACCTCGCCATCGCGTCCAAAGCCATCGTTGACCAGATCGAACGAACTGCGCACGCCGAACCGGCCCGCGCCGCTTTTTGTGTAGTGAAGTGAATTGAACACACGCCGTTATGGATTTTGATTTTGACTGCCCGAAATGTCAGCAACAGCTGACCGTCGATGATTCCGAGGTCGGCCTGACGGTCGATTGCCCCTCCTGCAGCGAACCCATCGAGATTCCCGTGCCGCCCGCGGCGCCCCCGCCCCTGCCCGCGGGTTCCCCTCCGCCCGCCTCAACACCCCCCCCCCCCCCCAAACGCGTCCAGGCCCGCACGGTCAGCCCGGCTCCCGCCAGCGCTGAACCGGTCGCTCCGGCCGTTCCGGTCGCCGCCGCCCCGGTCGAGACCGTCGTGGAGGAGGTCTTCGAATCCGTTGAGATCGAGGACATGCAGGACGAGGATGTCGAATTCGCGAAGAGCCTCTGCGCCTCCGTCCACCAGATCCGCGGCGAGATTGCCAAGGCAATCGTGGGACAGGACGAGGTGATCGAGCAGATCCTGATCTCCATCCTGGCCCGCAGCCACTGCCTGCTGGAAGGCGTGCCCGGCCTGGCCAAGACCTACATCGTCAAGAGCATGGCCGATGCCATGCACCTGAGCTTCCACCGCGTGCAGTTCACGCCCGATCTGATGCCCGCGGACATCACCGGCACCGACGTCATCCAGGAGGATGAGCACGGACGCCGCAAACTGGTTTTCCTCAAGGGCCCCATTTTCGCCCAGATGATCCTGGCGGATGAAATCAACCGCAGCCCCCCAAAGACCCAGGCCGCGTTGCTGGAATCCATGCAGGAGCATTCCGTCACCGTCGGCGGCGAAACCACCAAGCTCGAGGAGCCCTTCTTCGTGCTGGCCACGCAGAACCCGATCGAGCAGGAGGGCACCTATCCCCTCCCCGAAGCGCAGAAGGACCGGTTCATGTTCCACGTGAAGATGAACTACCCCAGCCGCGACCAGGAACGCGAGGTCATCCGCCGCACCACCAGCGCCTACAAGCCCGCGATCGATTCCGTAATCACGGCCGAGGAGATCGTCCGCTGCCAGGAAATCGTTCGCAAGGTGCCCGTGCCCGAACATGTGACCGAATACGTGCTGGATCTCGTCTGCAAGAGCCGCCCCGGGGAGGAAGGCTCCGAGGAGTTCGTGAAGGATCTCATCGCCTGGGGCCCCGGTCCTCGCGCCTGCCAGCAACTCGTCCTCGGCGGCAAGGTCCGCGCCATCCTCAAGGGACGCCTCCATGTGACTGTCGACGACATCGTCGCCCTCGCCCATCCCGTGCTCCGCCACCGCATCGTCCCCACCTTCACCGCCGAGGCCGAAGGCATTGACGTCGATCACATCATCGACCGCATCCTGGAATCCACCCCCAGCGGGGCGGCGGCCAGTGTGTTGTGATGCGGGCGACGAGACCATGGATGACTGGAACAGTGGAGTAATGGAGAATTGGAGAAATGAAGCGATGAGGCGCCGGAGTCATGGAGAATCGAGACGCCAGAACAGTCCTTTGAATCTTCTCGCCCGAACCACACCCCCGCTCCCCCGCTCCAATCCTCCGCGCTCCTCCGCCCCTGCACGGCAATAATCGAAAACAGCGAACCGAGAACCGGGAACTTCGTTCATGGCCCACCTGAAAGACTTCATGACGCCGCTGGAACTCCAGAAGGTGTCGAATCTCCAGGTCGTGGCGCGGTTGGTGGTGGAGGGTTTCTTCTCCGGACTTCACAAATCGCCGCACAAGGGCTTCAGCATCGAATTCGCCCAACACCGCCAATACGTGCAGGGCGATGAGATACGCCGACTGGACTGGAAGGTCTTCGGCAAGACAGACCGCTACTACATCCGTGAGTTCGAGGAGGAGACCAACCTCCGCGCGACCATCCTGCTGGACGTAAGCGGCTCGATGTCCTACGAGGGCGACGGCGTCTCCAAGCATCACTACGCCACCCGCCTCGCCGCCTCGCTCGCCTACCTCATGTTGCAGCAGCGCGACAGCGTCGGCCTCGTCACCTTCGACACCAAGGCCCGCGCCTTCCTGCCGCAACGATCCGGGGTGCCGCATCTGAGGTTGATGCTCAATGAACTGGAATCGACGAAGCCCGGCGGCGAGACCGAACTCGGGGGAGTCTTTCAGACCCTGGCCCCACGCATCCATCGCCGCGGCCTGCTGATCATCATCTCGGACTGTTTCGGCGAGGTAAAGGACACCATCAACGCGCTCGCCCAGTTCCGCCATTCCAAACACGAGATCCTCGTCTTCCAGGTCCTCGACAAGGACGAGGTGGAATTCCCCTTCAAGCAGTGGACCCGGTTCGAATCCGCCGAGGAGGAGGACGAATTCCGGATGATTGACCCCGCACACTTCCGCTCCGTCTACCTCGACAACCTGAAGAAGTTCCAGAAGGAGCTGACCGACGGCTGCAACCGGCATCGCATCGACTTCACGACGATGACGACGGACCGCCCCTACGCCGACGCGCTGGCGCACTACCTGACGCGGCGGCAGCGAAGAGGATGACGTTCCTGAATCTCATCCTCCTTGGCGGCGCGGCCGCGGCGAGCATTCCGATCATCATCCACCTGATCAACCGGCATCGGTTCCGCATCGTCCGCTGGGGAGCCATGCACCTGCTCGACAAGGCTTTGCGGGAGAACACCCGCAAACTTCAACTCGAACAGTTGCTGCTCCTGCTCATCCGCTGCCTCATTCCCACACTGCTTGCCCTTGCGCTGGCGCGCCCCGTGCTCAAGGGCGTGGAGGCCCTGATCGGTTCCGCCAAGAACTCCCAGGTCATCCTGCTCGACAACAGCTATTCCATGGAGGCCGGCGGGAAGGCCAACGGCAACTTCGCCCAGGCCCGCAGGGAAGCCGAGGAACTGCTCGACCAACTCGCCCGAGGCTCGGACGTCGCCGTCGTGACGATGTCCGGCGAGGGCGGCCTCCTGCTGAACCAGACCACCTTCGATCACGACAAGCTGATCCGCGAACTGCGCGAGACCGACGCCGGCTTCGGCAAGGCGGAATCCATCACCTCCCTGGAAAACGCCGTGTCCACCATCTCCCAGATGCAGAGCCCTTACCGCGAGATCATCGTGGTCAGCGACTTCCAGAAAATCAGCTGGCCCGAGGACGAAGCCCCCGAACGCCAACGCATCATGGGCCTGCTCAAGGAGGCTCCCCTGCCCACGCGCCTGACCTTCCTCCCCGTCGGCGCCTCCGATGCTGAGAACGTCAGCGTCGAATCCCTGGACTTTGCCCGCCTGATCCTCGGCGTCGGCCAACCCATCAACATCCGCGCCAATATCCGCAACTTCGGGAACCGCACCTATGGCGCGCTCCAGGTCTACTTCCGCGTCGACGGCAAGGAACGCCTCCGCACCCAGATCGCGCTCGGCCCGAATGAGGAAAGCCAGGTGCTCTTCACCCACGACTTCGAATCAGGCGGCTCCCACACGATCGAAGTCTTCGCCGACGCCGATTCCCTTGTCGCCGACAACTCCTACCAGGCGAGCATTCCCGTCTGGGACAAGGTTCCCGTCCTGCTGGTCAACGGCGACCCGAATCCGCAATCGCTCAAGGGCGAGACCGACTTTCTCGAGATCGCGCTCCAGCCTTACGGCGAGGCCAAGGCCGACCTGCGCGACCTCATAGAAACCGACGTTGTGCCCCTGTCCAACTTCAACATTCAGGCCATCGAAGGCAAGCGGGTGGTCGTCCTCGCCAATGTGCGCCAACTCGGCCCCGCCCAACTGCGCGGACTGCAGCAGTTCGTGCGCGAAGGCGGCGGCCTCCTCGTCTTCCCCGGCAACCGCATCGACACGCAATGGCACAACCAGGTCATGGCCGTCCTCGACGGCGGACTCCTGCCGCTGCCCTGGCTTGACCTGGCCGGCTCGATCAACGACTCCGCGGCGGCCGCCAGCATCGTCAATTCCCACCACACCCACGCGGCCCTGGAAATGTTCAACGACCCCCGCAACGGCGACCTCGGCGACGGCGAGATCAACCTCTGGCGAAAACTCAAACTGCGCCCCGCTGACACCAGCGTCAGCGTCATCGCCAAACTCGACAGCGGCGACCCGTTTCTCGTCGAAAAACGTTACGGCGCCGGCCTCGTCATCCAATGCTCCACGCCCGTCGACGGCGACTGGAGCAACCTCCCCGCACGCCCCTTCTACCTGCCTTTGATGCAGCAACTCGTGACCTATCTCGCCTCCTCGGTCTACCCGCCGCGCAATGTCGACGTCGGCAAGCCGATCGCCGCCATCTTTTCCAAGGAACACGCCGGCAAGTCGCTGGTCGTCCGCGATCCCTCCGGTCAGGAGCACAAGGTCAATGTCTCCGACCGCGGCGAACGCGCGCTGGCCGAATTCGCCGAGACCAGCCGGCCCGGGCTCTACATCATGACCGGCCCCGATGACGAACCCATCCACTTCGTCGTCAACACCACGCGCGAGGAATCCGACCTCCGCCGCTGGGACGCGTCCGCTGTCGAGGCCATGGCCGAGGACCTCGGCGCGTCCTTTGTCAACTCCGCCGACGCCTACGCCGAACTCGACGAACACCGCCGCTTCGGCCGCGAAATCTGGCGCCCCATCTTCTGGG
>JAYPGD010000213.1:9514-9787 GCA_038126655.1 Verrucomicrobiales bacterium | reverse complement strand
CTTCGCAAAGCTACGTCGCGACAAGTTGGGATTTGGAGCTTGGGATTTGGAGCTTCTGCCCCCCAAACCTTCCCTCACCGCCTGACGTTCACCATGTTCACCCTCCTCCAAACCGACACCGCCACGCGCGCCCGCCGCGGCCGCCTGCAGACCACGCACGGCGTGATCGAAACCCCAATCTTCATGCCGGTCGGCACACAGGGCACGGTCAAGGCGCTCGATCCCCGCGAACTTCGCGAACTTGAGGCGCAGATCATTCTCGGCAACACCTAC
>JAYPGD010000213.1:9123-9504 GCA_038126655.1 Verrucomicrobiales bacterium | reverse complement strand
AAATGGAGAAGGTCAAAGCCGAAGACGCCGTTGGGAAGGCGATGGAGTGGCTGAAGGCGAATGGGTTTGAGGGATGAATCCCGAAGGGATATCCGATTCCGTGCGACGGCCCGAAGCCACGGAACAAAAACGGATCCCCCGGCGGCGCGAGAGCGTCTTGGAGTTCCGCGTTTACGGGGTTCCGACGCCCACCCTTCCCCCTGGCCCAAGCCGCCTAAAGGCGGAACTCCGAACGCTGGGGTGCCTCCGCAACCAGATGCGCCGCACTTTGCTCAGACGCGCCATTGGGAACTTGGAGCTTGGAACTTCCTTGAGATTTGGAGCTTGGGATTTGGAGCTTTCTTCCAGAGCCTCCCCATCTCCCCAAAACATCCCCAATGT
>JAYPGD010000213.1:0-9113 GCA_038126655.1 Verrucomicrobiales bacterium | reverse complement strand
CCTCCAAACGACCCACGGCGTAATCGAGACGCCGATCTTCATGCCGGTCGGCACGCAGGGCACGGTGAAGGCGCTCGATCCCCGCGAGCTTCGCGAACTCGAGGCCCAGATCATTCTCGGCAACACCTATCACCTATCGCTCCGCCCCGGGATGGAGATCATGGAGAAGATGGGAGGCCTGCACAAATTCATGGGCTGGGACGGCCCGATCCTGACCGACAGCGGCGGCTTCCAGGTCTTCAGCCTCGCCAAGATCCGCAAGATCCAGGAACACGGCGTCGCCTTCCAGTCCCACATCGACGGCAGCCCCTTGTTCCTCGGCCCCAAGGAGGCGATGGAGATCCAGCGCATCATCGGATCCGACATCGCGATGGTCCTCGATGAATGCCCTCCCCATGCCGCCCCGGAAAAACAACTTCGCGAGGCCGTCGATCGCACCGTCCGCTGGGCCGCCGAATGTCTGGAACAGCCCCGCGCCGAAGGCCAGCTCTACTTCGCCATCGCCCAGGGCGGAACCAACAAGGCCCTCCGCGAAGAATGCGCAAAACGCCTCGTGGACCTCAATTTCGACGGCTACGCCATCGGCGGAGTCAGCGTCGGCGAGACCGAGGCCGAGATGTACGAGGCGGTCGAATACGCCGAGCCCCACCTCCCCGCCGACAAACCTCGCTACGCCATGGGCCTCGGCAAGCCGCCGCAGCTGCTGGAACTCGTGGCCCGCGGCGTCGACATGTTCGACTGCGTACTGCCCACCCGCATCGCGCGCAATGGCACGGCCTTCACCCGCCAAGGCGCGCTGACGATCAAGGCCAGCTACAACAAGGACAACGAGGGCCCCATCGAGGAGGGCTGCGACTGCTACGCCTGTCAGAATTTCTCCCGCGCCTACATCCGCCATCTTTTCCACGCCCAGGAGATCCTGTCCCTGCGCCTGCTGACCATCCACAACGTCCGCATGTATCTGCGCCTCATGAATGACGTCCGGTCGCACATCGAGGCCGGGACCTTCGCCGAGTTTCGGAAGGAATTCGTGGCCGGCTATGTGCCCTCGGAGAAGGTGCGGGAAGATCGGGAGAAGGCGGGGGATTGAAGGCGAATGTTCGACGCCCGGATTTTCGCATTTTTCACCAATCTATCCTTGCCAAACGATCCGCCATCCCTAGATTGATCCGCCTGTTTTTTACCGAAATGGACACTCTTTTAGTCAATTTATTGGCCATGGCGCCGCCGTCGCAGACGCCGGGGCAACCCGCCGCTCCAATGTGGGCGCAGATGATGCCCATGATCATTCTGCTGGTCGTCTTCTGGGTGATCCTGATCCGCCCGCAGATGAAAAAGCAGAAGGAGCACGCGAACATGCTCACGACCATCAAGCGCGGCGACAAGATCGTCACCAACGGCGGCATCCAGGGCATCGTGCTCTCCGTCGGAGACAAGACCCTATCGATCCGCTCCGCCGATTCCAAACTGGACGTGGTAAAAAGCGCCATCGCCGATATCACCGAGCGCGCCAGCGGATCGTCCGACTCCGACAAGTAGTCCCCTTCCCCAGTTTCTCTCCATGAATTCGAACACCTTTTGGAAACTCGTTTTTGTCGTTCTCGTCATTGCCTGGTCATTTGGCGAGATCACTCCGCCGACCAACCGCGACCTCATCCAGCACTTTGACAACCGCGCGAAGGCGGACGCCAAGGACGAGGCCTTCAGCGACATCGTCGCCAAGGCGAGGGAACTTCAGGCCAAGCAGCCCCACCGCGAATACGGCAACCTCTTCGACGCCGTCGGCGACACCAAACTCGCCAAATACTTCCCCGACATCGACGTCTCGGGCGAGAAGGACCCCAACGGCCGCATCCTGAAGCGCATCCAGAAGGAGGCCGCCGGACAAATCCAGCTCGGCATCGACCTGCAGGGCGGCACCTATTTCGTCGTGCAACTCGACGACGAACACATCAACGCGAAGGTCGCCCAACTCCAGACCGAACTCGCCGCGGCCACCAACGACACCCAACGCGCCTCCCTCGAAACCGAGATCGAATCCGTCAAGGACACCGAACGCATCCTCGGCCAGGCGGTGGAGGTCCTGCGCAAGCGCGTCGACACCCTGGGCGTCGCCGAACCCATCCTTCAGCCCCTGGGCTCCGACCGCATCGTCATCCAGCTGCCCGGTCTCGCCGAGTCCGACCTCGCCCGCGCCCGGGCGCTGATCGAACGCGCCGCCTTCCTGGAATTCCGACTGGTCCACCCCGAAAGCGATGAGCTGGCCCAGGATGAAATCATCCCGCCCGGCTATGAGCTGAAAACCATGTCGCGCCGGGGCGACAACAATTCCACCATCCTGGACAAGGTCGTGGTCGGCCGCCAGGCCGAGGGCGGGCTGACCGGACAGTATGTGCGCAACGCCTTCGTCTCGCGCGACCCGATCTCGAACAAGCCCTACATCATCCTCAACTTCAACTCCGAGGGCGGCAAGAAGTTCGGCGACCTGACCAGCGCCAATGTGAACAAGCGCCTGGCCATCGTGCTCGACGGCGAACTCTACTCGGCCCCCAATATCAATGAGCCCATCCTCGGCGGCAGCTGCCAGATCACCGGAGACTTCTCCATCGATGAGGCCATCGAGCTCTCCAACATCCTTGAGAACCCGTTGGAAGCCCCGGTCAAGGTCAAGGAGGAGCGCACGACCGACCCGTCGCTGGGAGCCGACTCCATCAAGGCGGGCATCACGGCCACGAAGATCGGCCTCGTCTCCGTTGTGGCGTTCATGCTGGTCTACTATCTCAGCTGCGGCGTGGTGGCCAACGTGGCCCTGGCCCTGAACCTCCTGTTCCTGCTCGGCGTAATGTGCTCCATCAACGCCACGCTCACCCTCCCCGGCATCGCTGGCATCCTGCTCACCATCGGCATGGCCGTGGACGCCAACGTCCTCATCTTCGAACGCATCCGCGAGGAGTTCCGCGGCGGCAAGGGGCTCCGGGCCGCCATCGGCTCCGGCTACGACAAGGCCTTCAGCACCATCTTCGACGCGAACTCCACCACCCTGATCGCCTCGGTCATCCTGATCTTCCTTGGCACGGGCCCGGTCAAGGGCTTCGGCGTCACCCTGACCATCGGCATCGCGGTCAGCATGTTCACCTCGCTCATCGTGACCCGCATGATCTTCGATATCCTGGTGGCCAAGGGAATGATCACCAAGCTGCCGATGCTCCAGTTCGGCTTCCTGCGGAACACCAACTTCGACTTCATCAAGTTCGCCAAACCGGCGTTCATCATTTCCTGGATCCTGGTTGTCATCGGCGTCGGCTACGGCGTCTCCCGCGGCGGCGACGCCGTCGGCGTCGATCTCAAGGGCGGCGACCAGATCACCTATTCCTTCACCCAGGAAGTCGGCGTGGACGAACTTCGGTCAACCATCGACGGCCTCAACATCGGCGCCTCCCAGATCCAATACCAGACCGGCGGCGGCTCCAAGACACTCTCCGTGCTCGTCGCCGTCGGCGAGGGCGACAACGCCACCCAGGCGCTGCAGGCCGCCTATCCACAGGCCGAACTGAAGCGCATCGCGAACGACAGCGTCGGCCCGAGCATCGGGGCGGAAATCCTCAAGTCGGCCATCATTGCCCTGCTGCTAGCCCTGTTCTGCATCCTGATGTATGTGGCCTTCCGCTACGAGTTCTCCTTCGCGGTGGCCGCCGTGGTCGCCATCTTCCACGACATTCTGATGACCATGGGCTGGTCTTTCCTGACCGGCCGCGAATTGAACGCGCCCACCATCGCCGCCGTGCTGACGATCATCGGTTTCTCCATCAACGACACGATCGTCATCTTCGACCGCATCCGGGAGGATCTCAAGATGGGCCTGCGCGGATCGTTCAAGGACATCATCAACCGCGCGGTCAACCAGACACTGGCCCGCACGGTGATCACCTCGGGAACGACCCTGATCTCGGCCGGCGCCCTGTTCCTGTTCGGCGGCAGCGTCATCAACGACTTCTCCTTCACCTTCGTCGTCGGCGTCATCACCGGCACCTACTCCTCCATCTACATCGCGGCCGCCATCGTGCTGCGCTGGCACAAGGGCGACAAACCCAAGACCAGCCCCCACGCCTACAACGAAAGCGCGGTTGTGGTGCCGGGGACCTGAGCCTCCGAGAGGCGCTATCTCGGCCCGATTCGAGCCCGCCTTACAAGATCCCAAGCTCCAAATCCCAAAGAAGCTCCAAATCTCAAGCTCCAAATGCCTTCCCCGCCTCACTCGATGATTGGCGAGTGAGTGCGAGAACCCCGCCACAGGACCGCAAGACCGGGGCGACCGCATTGAGATTTGATACTTGGAGCTTCTTTGGGATTTGGAGCTTGGAATTTGGAACTTTCCACTCCGATGACCACCGCCAACAAGATCACGATCCTGCGCATCCTGCTGACGCCGTTCTTCGCGACGCAGGCGATCTACTACGTCAGCGAGGGAAACGAGATCTTCCGCCTCACCGCCCTGCTCTCCTTCTGGATTGCGGCGATCCTCGATGGCGTCGACGGCTACATCGCCCGCCATTACGACCAGAAGACCGAACTCGGAGCCCTGCTGGATCCCCTCGCCGACAAACTCCTTCTGGTCACCGGGCTCGTCGTGCTGACCCTCGACAACGAACCGCTGCTGGACCGCATTCCGCTCTGGTGCACGGCGACCGTCATTGGCCGCGACATCATCCTCCTCCTCGGCGTGACGGTGATCCATCACACGAAAGGCAAACCCACGATCCAGCCGCGCTTCATGGGGAAATGCGCCACCTTCTTCCAGATGGCGATGATCATCCACACGCTGCTCAAGTGGCCGCAGTCCGGGCAACTCGCCTGGTCCGCCGCAGCCACCTTCTGCACCGCGGTTTCCGCCGTGCTTTACATCCTCGACGGCGCGCGCCAACTGGGGGATGAGGAAAAAGACTCAACCGAAGGCTGAAGCCCCCGGTGGGACGAAGCTCCCGAGCCTGTCCCGAAACTTGGCGGCAACCGAGGCGACGAGGCTCCATTCCGCAGTCCCCGGCATGGCCTACTCCTCCAAGCAATAGAGGAATTGATGTCCCCGCAGAAACAGGGACTCCCCGGCAACAGCCGGAGAGGCGTCGAAGCGATCGTCCAGCCGGTTGACCGCCAACTCCTCGAATTCGTCGCCCGCCCGGACCACCACCGTGGCCCCGTCCCTTCCGGCGATATAGACGCGCCCCGCGGCAACGACCGGGGACGAATAGATGCCCCGGATGCCCGTCAACCGCCTGTTCTCGTAAACCGGCTCGCCTGTTTCCGCATCCAGGCAGGTCAACATTCCGTCCATCCGCGACAGGAAATAAAACCGGCCTTCGTGCAACACCGGCGACGGAACGTAGGAAGCGCTGCGCGTGTAAGTCCACAGACGATTGTCGGACTCCGTGAGATCGCCCTGGCCGCCCAACCGGATCGCCATGACCGCGCTGCGCCCGTAGCTGCTCATGGCATGGACGACATCCTTTCGTTGAACGGCGCAGGACACCACGTTGATATGGAGTCCTCCGCAATTCCAGATCTCACGGCCGTCTTTCAAATCGTAGGCCCTGATGCGTTTCGTCGCCGGCACAACCACCTGGGCGCCGCCTCCGTATTCGACGATCAGCGGCGTCGTCCAGGAACTGACCTCGTCCCGCTCCGTCTTCCAGAGCGTCTTGCCGGTGCGCTTGTCCAACGCCGTGATGAACGACGGCCCTTCATGGTCCCAATTCACGATCAAGGCATCTCCGTGCAGCGCGGGAGACGCACCCTCGCCCCAGGAGTAGCGAGTCTCCATGTCGCCGAGATCCCGCTTCCACACGATCCTCCCATCCAGATCGAGGCAGAAGATCCCGTGCGATCCAAACGAGACATGAATCCGGTTGCCTTCCGCAATCGGCGAGGAGGAAGCGAAGGTATGGCTCCGGTGACACCCTTCATTGGGGACCGCCTCCACGGCCGACGTCCGCCAAAGCTCCTTCCCGGACGACTGCTCCAGGCACAGGACCGTGAATTGATGAACAGCCTCAGCCGGCGCGACCTTGGCCTGACTGAACCGGCGCTGCCGGGCCGGAACTTCTTTTCGTTCCCCGGTCGGAATCGCGCTGAGGAGGAAAATCCTCCCCCGATGCGCAATCGGCGTGGAAAACCCCTCCCCCGGAATCCGGACCTTCCACTTCACGTTCTCCTTCTCACTCCAACGAAGCGGCGGATTGCCATCAGGGGAAACCCCGTCGGCATTGGGACCACGCCATTGGCGCCAGTCGGAAGCCGCGGAGGCCGCCGCCATTCCGAGAATCAAAGCGCCAACGCCGATGGCGAATCTCAATCTCTCGCGACTGCCAACTTGAGCCCCCCCGCTTCGGATGAGCTCGACCGCACATTTGGGCCTCCTCACGTCGGCTGCTGCGGCGCTGGTTGGATTCCTTCGGTTTGTCATGGCTCTGAAGAAGCTGCTTGGGCGTTGCCAGCAGTCGGGCGCCCGACCTGACGCACACCCGCCAACAAAAAAGCTCCGGCCGGTTCGTCTGGCGAACGCGGCCGGAGCCGGGAATTCAATCGTGTCGCGGGACGCTCATTTCTTGACCAGCTTCCAGACCTTGCCCGTCTTTGCCTTGAGGCTGTTGCT
The DNA here is from genome assembly GCA_038126655.1 of Verrucomicrobiales bacterium. GTDB lineage: Bacteria > Verrucomicrobiota > Verrucomicrobiia > Limisphaerales > JAYPEY01 > JAYPEY01. The sequence continues at coordinate 2,467 of JAYPGD010000213.1, read as the reverse complement.
GTCGTTGGTCATAACGTAGATCTCACCGTCGAGGTCCTGCCCGAACGCCACGACGAACGCGCCCAGGCGCTTGCCCTTGGGCAGGTTCTCCAACTGGAGCTTGCGCAGGTTCCACTTCGCCCCGCCGCTCGCCTTGGTGCGGTTCGCCGCCAACAACTTGCCCAGTGAAAAGCCGAAGTTTTCCGACCAGTCGCCGAAGATATACTGCCCCTTCAGCTCCGGAATCGCCTTCCCGCGGTAGACATAGCCACCGGTCACGCTCGTGCCGCGAATCTCCTTCGCGTAGCGCGCCGAGTTGTGCCCCTTGATGTTCAGGTATTCGATGATCGGATCCTTGAAGGCCTTGCCGGAAGCGTCCTTGGTCGGCGCATTGTCCGGGACCTTGACGGGATTGGCGCGATCAAACCCGTGGAACCCTTCGCGCACGCGCCAGCCGTAGTTGCCGCCCTTCTCAATGATGTTGACCTCCTCGAACATGTTCTGACCGACATCCGCGCAAAACAACTGCCGTTCCCCGCCCATGTCGAAGCTCATGCCCCAGGGATTGCGCATGCCCATGGCGTAAATCTCGTCGAGCCCGTCCTTGCCGACAAAAGGGTTGTCCTTGGGAATGCCATACGGACGACCGCCGCCCCTGGAGTTCACATTGATGCGCAGAATCTTGCCCAGCAGGGTCTTGACGTTCTGCGCGTTGCCATCCTCACCGTGGCCCATGCCTTCGTCGTTCTTGTTCCCGCCGTCGCCGCTGGCAATGTAGAGATGGCCGTCCGGCCCAAAGGCGATGCGGCCGCCGTCGTGGTTGAACTGCGGTTGATCGATCCGCAGCACGACGCGTTCGGACCCCGGATCCGCCTTCAGCGCCTTCACGTCGGCTCTGAATTCGGAAACGTGACTGGTGTGATTCCAGCCCTCCGGCCCGCCCTCGCGAAGCGGCGCGCTGTAGCAGACAAAAAAGCGACCGTTGTCCTTGAACTTCGGATGCAGGGCCAATCCCAGCAGACCGCGCTCGTCGAACTTGCCTTGGTTCAACTGCGCCAGCTTCGAACGCACATCCAGAAACAAGCCGTCGCGCAGCCCCTTCTTACCCAGCACGGATACCGTGCCGACCTGATCCACGATCAACATGCGCCCCGAGCCGTCATTCACCTCCTCCAATGCCATCGGCGAGACAAAACCGGATGCGACGGGATCAAGTTCAAGCCCGGCCTGGGCGTTCAGGGTTCCGGCCAGCAGGCCGGCGGACAGGAGAAGCGGAAGTTTCATTTTCATGGTTCGATCAACTGGCGGGCGGACCTTCGCGGCCCGCGTCTTTTCAAGTCGGGCGAGTGTAACGTTCTTCCCGACGTTGAAAAGCCCCAGTTGATTCTGATTCGGATGAAATTCAATCCCACACAAAACCTCCGCCGCCTCGCCACTTGCGCCAGCACCAATCCAACTCCAGTATGGTATGGCATGAAGACGACCGAAGGGGACGAATACAAGGCGGCAATCCTCCACCATCCCAACGATCTGAAATGGGCGGACTGGCTGCACTGCTCGCTGGAAACCTACCCCGTTCCGAAGGAAATCCAGGGGCAGCAGATCAAGGGATCTGCAGTTCCCAAGTGTCTCTACCCGATCTTTCTGGCGCGCGACGACATGCCTCTTCGCGCCGAGACTGGTTCAACGCCGTCCGAACAGCGCGCATGGGCGCTCAGACATTCAGGCGCGTTGATCGTGATCGGCTCCCCGGAAGCCGCCAAATCGTCAGAGCTGAATGAAGACGTCCATATCTTTCGAAAATCCAATCCCGATCGACCGGTGATCTGTATAGTCGTGCGACATGCCGCAGATTCATCTGAGACTCCGGGAGCCCCCCCCTACAGCCTGCCTCCCTTCATCTGTTTGCGGCGGGAGTGGCGCCGCCTTTCCAGAGCCATTCATCTTCGACGTCACACGCAAAAAGCTGAGCAAACGGAGAGTCATGCTCAAGACCATGGCGGCGGTCCTTGGGCTCGGTTACGACGATTTCAAACAAAGAGACAAGGAACGCGCACAACAACGCCTCAGGATAATTCTCGCCAGCGTCTTGGTCCTGTTCATCGTCTTCATGGGGCTGGCCGTCACACTTTACCTTGGAAGACGAACCGCAATGGATATCGGATCGGAAGCCAAAGTGGAAGCAGCCCGCCACAAAAACGCCCTCATCACCGTCCAGCGGCAATTGAATGAAAGCGAAACCGCCCTCTCGGAAGCGAACGAGGAAAAAGAAAGGCTGCGGCGGGAGTTGAAGAACTCCCAACCGCCCGACGCGAGCACCGCGCCTCGCTGAAAGCCACGCACTAGCCTGCCCTTGGTCAGGGAGTCCTAATCCCCTGGATCGATCAGCGAGAACACTCTTCTCAGTCGAAACGACCTCGAATCACCGGTTGCGGGGGGGGGGGGGGGGGGGGGGGGGGGGGGGGGGGGGGGGCGGGGGGGGGCGCGG
>JAYPGD010000212.1:6109-9824 GCA_038126655.1 Verrucomicrobiales bacterium | reverse complement strand
CACTGGACACTGGTCACTGCATACTGGCCCCCGGTACCCGCACCGCGCCCTTCGCCACCTGCCCATCCCTGACCGCCCCACGCCCCACGCCCCACGCCCCACGCCCCTCGCCCCTCGCCCCTCGAACGCACCTCATTCGACTGTTCAAGCGCCCCGCCATTTGCCAACATCCGCAGCGAAACAACGACACACTCCATGCAACGAACGCTCGTCAAACACGCGCTCAACAGCGATCGGGAACTCGATCCCATCCGCATCCAGGGCTGGGTGCGGACACGCCGCGATTCCAAGGCCTTCTCCTTCCTCGAAATCAACGACGGCTCCTGCCTGAAGAACATCCAGGCCGTGGTCGACGCCGGCATCCCCGGCTACGAGAACATCCAATCCGCCGCCACCGGCGCCGCGGTCGTCATCGACGGCAGGCTCGTCGCCTCCCAGGGCAAGGGGCAGGCTTGGGAGATCGTCGCGACCAGCCTTGAAGTCATCGGCGAGGCCCCCGACAGCTACCCCCTGCAGAAGAAGGGCCACTCACTTGAATACCTCCGCGAGATCGCCCATTTGCGGCCCCGCTCCAATCTCTTTGGCTGTGTCTTCCGCGTCCGCAACCGACTGGCCAAGGCGATCCACGATTTCTTCCAGGAACGCGACTTCGTCTACATTCATTCGCCCATCATCACGACCAGCGACTGCGAAGGCGCGGGCGAGTTGTTCCGCGTCTCCACTCTCGATCCCGCCAAGCCGCCGATGCAGGACGGCAAGGTGGACTATTCCAAGGATTTCTTTGAGCGCCCCGCCTTCCTGACGGTCAGCGGACAGCTTGAAGCCGAGGTCTTCGCCTGCGCGCTGTCGAATGTCTACACTTTCGGACCCACCTTTCGCGCGGAGAATTCCAACACCTCCCGCCACGCCAGCGAGTTCTGGATGATCGAACCGGAGATGGCGTTCTGCGACATCAATGGCGACATGGATCTGGCCGAGGAATTCGTCAAGCGCCTCATCAACGACATCCTCGAAAACTGCGGCGAGGACCTGGAACTTTTCAACAAGTTCGTCGACAAGGGACTCATCGATCGCCTCAAATTCGTGCTGGAGCGCCCCTTTCAACGAATCACCTACACCGAGGCCGTCGAGTTGCTGCTCAAGGCCGACAAGAAGTTCGAATACCCGGTCGAACATGGCGCCAACCTGCAGTCCGAACACGAGCGTTACCTGACCGAGGAATATTTCAAATGCCCCATCACGGTCTACAACTATCCCAAGGAGATCAAACCGTTCTACATGCGTTCCAACGACGACGGAACAACGGTCGCGGCCATGGATGTGCTCGTGCCCGGGATCGGCGAAATCATCGGCGGCAGTCAACGCGAGGAGAGGCTCGACGTTCTCAAGGCCAACCTTGAGCGGCACAAACTGAGCGAGGAGGACTACTGGTGGTATTTGGACCTCCGCCGCTACGGAACCGTTCCGCACGCCGGCTTCGGCCTCGGCTTTGAGCGCATGCTCATGTTCGTCACCGGCGTCGGCAACATCCGCGACGTCATCCCCTTCGCCCGCACCCCGGGCAATGCGGAGTTCTGATCGCCCCCATGGATCCCGCGCTGCAACAGGCACTGAGCCAGACCAACTTCACCGGTTGGGATTGGGCCATCGTCGCGGTCTATCTCGTCGCCTCCCTCGCGGTCGGTCTGCTGGTCAAACGGCACGTCCGCGACATGGCCACCTACATCGGAGCCGGGCGCGCGGTCGGCACAAAACTGGGCATCGCCGCCATGGCCGGAACGGAGATGGGCCTCATCACCGTCATGTATTCCGCGCAGAAGGGTTTCGTCGGCGGCTTCGCGGCCTTTCACATCGCCGTCGCATCCGGCCTGGTCACCCTTGTCGTCGGACTGACCGGCTTCATGGTCTACCGGTTGCGCGAGATGCGCGTGCTGACGATTCCCGAGTTCTACGAACGCCGGTTCGGACGCAGGACCCGCATTCTCGGCGGCGTCATGCTGGCGCTGGGCGGCATCCTGAATATGGGACTGTTTCTCAAGGTGGGCTCCATGTTCATCGTCGGCGTCACCGGCATGGCCGCCGATGGAGGGGCGCTGAAACTCGTCATGTTCGGCCTGTTGACCCTGGTCCTCGTCTACACCGTGCTGGGCGGCATGATCTCCGTCGTCATCACGGACTACATTCAATTCATCATCCTCTCGGCGGGCGTCCTGCTGACCACCGGTTTCGCCATCCATCACCTCGGTTGGAACAACATCTTCGAAACCGTGGCCTCCGAAATGGGAAGCAAGGGTTTCAACCCCTTCGAATCCGAGGGCGAATTCGGCGTGGATTACGCGGCGTGGATGTGTTTTCTCGGCTTGGTCGGCTGCTCCATCTGGCCGACCTCAGTCGCCCGGGCGCTCGCCATGGAAAGCCCCGAAGCCGTGAAGAAGCAGTTCGCCTGGTCCTCCGTGTCATTCACCATCCGCTTCATGGTTCCGTATTTCTGGGGCATCTGCGCCTTCGTGTTCATCATGACCGCGGCTCCGGATCTCCAAGCCGTGTTCTTCCCGGACAATCCCGCCGACGCCGCCAACAATCTCTACGCCATGCCGGTGTTTCTTGGACGCATCCTGCCCGCCGGCGTGTTGGGACTGATTGCAGCCGCCATGATCGCGGCATTCATGTCCACGCACGACAGCTACCTGCTCTGCTGGAGCTCCGTCATCACCCAGGACATCGTCGCGCCGCTCCAACGCAGGGAAATGCCGCTCGAATCGCGAGTGTTCCTCACCCGCGTCCTGATCGGCGCAATCGGCGTCTACGTGCTTTGGTGGGGACTGTTCTACGAGGGCAGCGACGACATCTGGGACTACATGTCGGTCACCGGGGCGATCTATTTCACCGGCGCCTTTGCCGTGATGTTCTGCGGGCTCTACTGGAAGCGCGCCAGTTCCACCGGGGCAGCGCTGGCTCTGCTCTCCGGTTCGATTGCCATCCTCGGGCTGGGCCCCGTGCAGGAGGCGTTGGGCATCGCCGGCCGTTTCACCGGCGCCCAGGTGGGTTTGTTCACCATTTGCTTCTCACTCGTTATCATGTTTCTGGGATCCCTGCTGAGTCCGGACAAACCCGGGCCCAAAAACACGAACACCCCACCGAACGCATCCCTCTGATGGAAACCTGGGCCGCCATCTGGAAACTAACCTTCATCGTCGTCATGGCGATCTTCACCGGCATGTCGGTCTGGGTGATCATCGGCGGCTGGCAGGACGTCAAAAAACTGCTCAAAACACTGGGAGCCGACGACAAGCCTTCGGATTCCGAGGACGCGTCGAACGGTGAAACCTGAAGCGCCTCACAGAGCCCATTGCATTCCCCGGCAGCTGAAGCCATTCTCCCCCTCATGGACGCCAACACCAAGAACCTCATCCGCGCCGCCACCGAAGCCGTCGCCATTGTGACCGACAAACAGGCGCTCCTCATGGAACTCCTTTCCGCCAAACTCGACCTCGCTGAAGACGACCGCGTCACGCTCGTCAACTCCGCGCAGGAAAACTTCGTCCGCGCCGAGGCTTTGCGTCAGGAACTGGCCAGGCTGTCCGACGGCGCAGACGTGATTCTCGAAATTGACTGGCAAGGCGCCCAGCAAGTGAGGAAGCTGCTGCCGGATAGTACTTGGCTCTTCATCCTGCCGCCCTCGCTGGAGGCACTCAAGTCCCGACTGCAGTCGCGG
>JAYPGD010000212.1:0-6099 GCA_038126655.1 Verrucomicrobiales bacterium | reverse complement strand
TCGCCCGGCCCGCCCCTCCCGCCCCCCCCCCCGCGCCCCCCCCCCCCGCCGCTCCGATCCCCCTCGCCTCCGTTTCGGCATTCGCTCTACAATCAAACCGCCCGATTATAGGCCGGTTTGCATTGATCTGGGCGCTCGACCGACCTAGGCTGCCCGGCAAACGCAACGAAAGGCTCCCTCCATGTTCAAGCGCATCATCAATGTCATCAAAGGATTCTTCGGTCTGGGTGTAACGAAACTGGAGAAGGCCAATCCCGAAGCCCTGCTCGAGGTCGAGAAGGAGAACCTCCGCAAGCAGATCGCCAATTACAACAAGGGCCTCGCCGCCCACGCCGGACTCTGCGAACGCCTCATGTCGCAGGTCAAAAAGCTGGAGAAGGAGGAGAACGAATTCCGCGCCAAGACCACCGCCAACCTCCGCGCCGGCAACAAGGACTCCGCCGGCCAGCACGCCCTGCGACTCCAGGACATCTCCGAACAACTCACCGAAAACCGCGCCCAACTCGAGGAGGCCGAAAAGACCTACCAGGAACTCGTCAAGGCCCGCGACGTCTCCGTCGACGCCGCCAGGAAGAAGATCGAGGAACTCAAACAGGGCATCAACGAGATGAAGATCAAGCAGGCCACCGCCGAACTCACCGAAATGGCCTCCGGCATGATCAGCGAAATCGGCGGCGCCGGCGACACCCTCAACCGCCTTCACGAGATGGTCGAAGAGGAGCGCCAGAAGGCCGCCGGCAAGGCCCGCGTCGCCAAGTCCGGCCTGGACACCACCGACTTCAAGATGCAGGAGGCCGAACAGCAGGCGCTCGCCGACCAGGCCCTGGCCGACTTCGCCGCCGCCGAAGGCATCGCCATCGAATCCGACGCCAAGGGCGAAGGCATTGCCGAGGACAAACAGTCCGACGCCTCCTCCGGCAAACAGATGGGCCCGAAGGCCCAGACGCAGTAGGGCGCGGTGCGATCGTTGAGTCTTGTCGAAACGTCTGAGACGCGGGGAATCATGGAAGCTCCAAGCTCCAAATCCCAAATCTCAAAGAAGCTCCCAATCTCAAATCTCAAAGGCCTCGCCCCCTCCTTTCGTAAGCCGAGAGTCGCGCCAATGCGCAAGACGTCTCAACCAGACTCCCCCGCTTCCAAACCCGCCTTGGGAACTTGGAGCTTGGAGCTTCCTTGGAATTTGGAGCTCGGAGCTTGGGATTTCGAACCGAGACTTCGGGAATTCCCCGTCGCCACCCAATGAACGATCTCTCCAAGCTTCCCCCCGCCCCCGCGGTCCCCATGCCCGCCTGGGCGGACGAGGTCATCGCCCTTTACCAGAGCGGCGCCGCCAGCCAGTTCATTCTTTACGGCAACATCGACGATCGATTCGTCCTTCCCCTCGGCGAGGACGCCAAGCTTGGCAGCCTCACCGACTTTCTCGAACACGTCCTCATGCCGAGGTTTGACGTCGTTCTGAGCTACGACATCGGCAACGGCATCCGCATCGAGAAGGGCGGCAGCCTCTTTGAGCAATGGCCCGCCTACAAGGAGCGGCAGGAACTGCCCAAGTCGCCCCGCCCGGCCATCGAGACGCTCACCCATTATTTCCGCTACGCGGCCAACCTCTCCAAACTCGGCAAGCGCGCCATCCAGATCGGCGTCTGGATCCGGGCGGCCGATCTCGTGGCTCCCGCGACGCCCGGCGGCTACAGCAATGACATCAACGCGCTGGCCATGCTCATGCGCGACTGGGGCGCCGACGAACACCTCACCGACTTCCCCCTCGTCACCTGCCTCATCGCCGAAAACCTCAACGACCTTCATTCCCTGCTGGCCAACAGCCACCACGCATCCGCCGTCAAGATCCCGCTCCCGACGCGCGACGACCTGGAGCCCTTTTTCCGCCTCACCGCCAACCGCTTCCCCACGGCCTTGGGCGAGTTCAAGGACAAGGTCGAGGAACTGGCCGCCTCGCTTGCCGGCGCGACCATGAACGCCGTCGAGAATCTCCTCCAGCTCAAGGAATACCGGAAGGAGCCCATCAAGGCCCGGGACCTCGTCACCCTGAAGAAGGAACTCGTCGAAAAGGACTGCAACGACCTGGTCGAATTCATCCAATCGGAACGCACCCTGGACAACGTCCACGCCCAATCCGGACTCAAGATGCGCCTGCGCGAGGACATGGTCATGTGGCGCAAGGGCGACACCCGCGCCATGCCCATGGGCTATCTCCTGTGCGGACCGGTCGGCACCGGCAAGACCTACCTGGTCGAATGCCTCGCGGGCGAAGCCGGCGTCCCCGTGGTCAAGATCAAGAACTTCCGGGACAAGTGGATCGGCAGCACCGAGGGCAACCTGGAAACCATCTTCCGGTTGCTGCAGGGGCTGGGCCGTTGCTTCGTCTTCATCGATGAGGCCGACCAGGCCCTCGGCAAACGCGACGCCGGCGGCAGCGATGGCGGACTCTCCGGGCGCGTCTATTCGATGTTCGCCAAGGAGATGAGCAACCCCGCCAACCGCGGACGCATCATCTGGATCCTCGCCTCCAGTCGGCCGGACCTGATCGAGGTCGATCTCAAGCGCCCCGGCCGGGTGGACGTCAAGATCCCGATCTTCCCAACCGTCTCCGCGGAGGAAAGCTTCCACCTCATCACCGCCCTCTGCGGACGGATGGAGATCGAATTTGAGGAAAACGATTTCGATCTCCTGCGCACGCACATTCCCGACCTGTTGACCCCCGGCGCCGCCGAGGCCATCGCAATCAAGGTCTACCGATTGGCCGTCACGCGCGAACTTTCACCCCGCGACGCCCTGCAGGACATCCTCGTGGATTACCAACACCCCGTCGCCAAGGAGATCATGGACTTCCAGATCGGACTGGCCGTGAAGGAGACCACCGACATGGAATTCGTGCCGGATCGGTTTCGGGAAGGCTCCTAGAAAGAAAAGACAAACGTCAAACGTCCAACTCTAAACGCTCAACTTCAAACTGTGATTTGCGCGCTTCGCGCGGAGTTCTTCCTCGGAGCACAGATCACGTTCCAGTGCGGCGCAGAAAAAAGCGAATGCAGACCCTGGCCACATTCCAGACTCCGGAGGACGCTCACCTGTTTCGCGCGTTCCTTACTCGCACGGCGTTTCGTCATTCGTGTACGACGAATATGTTTCCGCGTTGTTCTGGCACTACACGAATGCGATCGGAGGAGTGCGTGTTGTGGTCCCTGAAGAAGCGGCCGAGGATGCGATACCAGTCTCGCGAGCGTATTTTGCCGCATTGCGCGACGCCCCACAACGGGTCGCGGTTGCACGCAAGTGGCCGATGGTGATCCTTGTATCGCTGCTGTCCGGCATACCCGCCCTCCTTTTTGGCCGCCGGTCCATCCCAGTTGAACAGAGCCCCGAACCAATAGGGCTTACGCAATAACAGCAATCGCAACAGCTTCACAGATGTAGCGTCGGCTGTGTCAGCCGAAAAGCGGAACCATCACGCAACAGACGTCGTCTGCGCTGGCACAGCGCACGCTACAACATGCCTTTTGGGGTTGCGCCACCCACTTTCGTTTCGTTGAACGTTGAACGTTCGCCTTGGATGCCCTCTTACTCTCCCCCCGCCCACTTCGGCTGTTCCTTTTGATGAAACAGCATCTCCCCCGCCTTGGGCACGTAGAGCACGCCTTCGTCTTCGCGGTTCGCGTAGTCCTCGGGATTGATCGTGGCAGGATCGATGTAGCCCAAATTCACCTGTTTGCAGACTTCCTCCGGAATCTGCGTCGCCAGGCTCACCTTGACCCGCGGCGTCTCCACGCCGTCGTCGTATTCGCCGATCCCGTAGACGTGCGTTGAGTGCGCCATCACCCCCCAGGGCTCGTCCTTGAACTTGTCCCACTGCTTCAGGAAGTAATCCCGGCAATGGTAGCCGATGCGCAGGATCGCGTCGTGGTGGGTGAAGCAAAGCTCGTCCACATGCGGCGCGTAGATGATCAGATGCCCGCCATCCGCCACCACCGGCTCCAACTTGTACATGCACTTCCCCGCGGTCCAGATCTCGTCATACATCTTCGGCGCGCAGGAGAGCACGGTGTGGAATGGCTTGTCCTTGTAAGTGATGTGGACCTGACGCGAGACCTCGCTGGCGGCGTCCCAGGCGCCCTCCGGCGTTCCGGCGAACAGCCCGCACATCTCCCCCTTCTCCACCACCATGCAGAAACACAGCTTGTCCACCTCGACCATCGAGCCCGCCTTGTCGACCACCTTGCGGACCGGCGTCCACTTGTTGCCGATGATCATCGGATTCGTCACCACCGCGCCCAACCAATGGAAGAAATTCAGGATCCGCGGACCGGCCACCCCGGGAAACAGATACTTGTTGCCGCCGGAAAACCCGACCACTTCATGCGGAAACACCGGCCCCACGATGACAACCTGGTCGTAGTCAAACAGCAGCTTGTTCACCTCGACCGGCACGTCCATCGAGAACAGGCCATCCGACAGCTCGTTGATCTCCTCCGCTGAAATCGTGCCCAGGTCGCGCAATTGCTCGGGATCATCCCACGCGTGATTGTGGAACTGAACCTTGTTGTATTTGCCCGCGTGCTCTTCCTCCGTGATCTCCAACCGCTCGCAGATCGCGGCCTCGCTCATCGGTTGATGCGTCCCCAGGGCAATCAGGACATCCAACGCCGCCGTGACTTCACCGAGTTGCTCAAAGATCGCCTTGAACATCGTCCCCACCGGAGCCGTGCGCGTGCTGTCGGGAACGATCAACAGGATCTTCTTGTCCGCATAATCTGCGGCCGGGCAGGCCTTCGCGACGACTTCGGCGACTTCGGCGTCAGAAACGATGTGACCGGGTCCGGATTGGGAGGAGATGGTGTTCATTCCCCCTCAGATCGTCGTCGAAAGGAATCCTCCGTCCACGCGGATGTCCGTCCCCGTGACGAAGCTGCTGGCCTTCTGGCTGGCGAGGAAGACCGCCGCGCCGATCAGTTCTTCCGAGGTTCCGAAACGTCCCATCGGCGTGTGGCCGAGGATGGACGCAGCGCGTTCGGTCGGCGTGCCGTCGTCATTGAACAGGAGCTTGCGATTCTGTTCAGCCGGGAAGAAGCCGGGCGTAATGGAATTCACGCGAACGCCGGTCTGCGCCCATTCACGGGCAAGGAATTGCGTCAGGTTCAGCACTGCCGCCTTCGAGGCCGAGTAGGAAATCACGCGCGAAAGCGGAATGTGCGCCGCGATGCTGGCGATGTTGATGATGCTCCCCTTGCCTGCCGCGACCATGGCCGGACCGAAGATCTGGCAGGGCAGCAACACGCCGCCCACGAGGTTCATGTTGAAATTCCAGTGCCAGTCCGGCAGTTCGACATCCTCCACCTTGCGGTCGCCGAACACGACCACCTTGGGATCGTTGCCGCCCGCGGCGTTAAGCAGGATCGTCGGAACTCCGTAAGCCTTCTTGATGCGGCTCAAGGCGCTCTTGAGACTCTTCGGATCCACGGCGTCCGCCTTGAAGAATTTCGCCTCGCCCTTCGCGTCCTTGATCGCCTTCACCCGCGCGTTCCCGCGTTTCTGGTTGCGGCCCAATACCGCGACCTTCGCGCCCGCCGCGGCCAGACCATCGGCGATCGCGCCGCCCAACACACCCGTCGCGCCGATCACCACCGCGACTTCGCCTCTCAAACTGAACAGATTCTTTGCCATAATTCTTGTCTCTATTTCGAAAAATGTTTCGGCGGATAGTTCCGAAAAGGCGCCGGGGTAACAAGAACTGATTGAACTCTCGGTTCGCGGCCTGTCCCGCCGTATTTCCGGCTTTGCGGAACGAAGGCGGATTCTCGGGCTTTGCCATTTGCCATTTCAAATCTCAGATGGCAAATGGCGCGCCTCTCGGAATACTGACCTACTGATCACCGAATACTGCATTTCCAGCTTGGAGCTTGGGATTGGGAACTTCTTTGGGATTTGGAGCTTGGAGCTTGGAGCTTCCCCCCTCCTCCCCTAGCCTCCGTCCATGTCACTCGAACTGAAACAACCCGAAGTCATCATCACCCACGACGCCGATCTCGACGGCCTGACGTCGGGCCTCCTGCTTGTGCTACTGGCCCGGAAGCTGTTTGAGGT
>JAYPGD010000211.1:9759-9947 GCA_038126655.1 Verrucomicrobiales bacterium | reverse complement strand
ACAGGCAATGCCATGATTCTGGACCCCTATGGCGACACCCTGGCCGAGACCTGGAAGGCGGGCGACGACATGGTCGTCGCCGACCTGGAGGCGAAGCGCCTGGAGATGACGACGGGGCGCAGATGGATCAAGACCCGCCGGCCGGAGCTTTACGGTCCGCTGGCTGTGCCCACGGGCGATGAGGAGGA
>JAYPGD010000211.1:5585-9749 GCA_038126655.1 Verrucomicrobiales bacterium | reverse complement strand
GACGGAGGAGGACGTGAAGAAGGTGCGCTTTGCGCGGCGGCGGGACGAATGAAGGACCGCTTGAAACGCGCGATAACAATCCTTGTCGGAGTCCCGGGAGGTTTCTAGGTTGGCGGCAGCCTGTGAGCGCGCGTGTTTCCAATTGGTTTGTGAATGCCAGAGACGGCTTTGGCGGTCTGTTCGCCTATGCCCCGAAGCATGTCATATCGCCCACGGTCGATCTTCTGTGCGTCGGTCTGGGCTCGATCATTGTGCTGGCGCCGCTGGTATTGTTCGGGGACACGACCATCCTGGGGCCGGGAGCCTCGATCATCGCGCTTTTGACCCTGTTCGTGAATGCGCCGCACTTCATGGCGTCCTACCGGATTCTCTACCGCTCGAAGGACTCGATCATGCGTCATCCCTGGGCGTCGATGATTGTGCCGGCGGGGTTGTTTGCCTATCTGACCTTCGCGGTGATCATGGCCGAGCAGGACATCAGTCATCTGTTGCTGGCCAACACCGTGTCGGGACTCTACCTGGCCTGGCATTACACCGGGCAGGCCTGGGGCATGATGGCGACCTTCGCGCACCTCGCCGGAAAGCCGTTCTCAAGGCTGGAGCGGATATTGATCCGAACGGGACTGAGACTGCAACTGGCCTGGCATTTCAGCTGGTTCCTGAACTATGAGGGGAGCGCCACGCCGTCGCCGTGGCTGCTGCTCAACAAGATCTACTTTGCGATGTCCTGCCTGACCGTGGTCGCCTTTGCGTTGGCGGTGGCCGGCTTTGTCTTGTATCGACGGCGGACTGGGAAGCTGCCGCCGCTGCGAGCGGGGGTTGCCTGGTTGGCGCTTTGCTTCTGGTATGGGGCCATGGCGCGGCATCCGGAGACGATCTTCTGGGCTCAGATCGGCCACGCGGTGCAGTATCTGAGTTTTCCGGTGCGCCTGGAGATCAACCAGTATGAGCGGGAGCATCCGGGGGATCACGGGAAGGCCATCCTGCACGGCGTCCTGTATTTCGTGATCCTGGTCGCGGTCGGCAAGGCGGTGGAGTGGTGCTCGAAGTACATCGGCGTTGATCTGATCGGCGATCTGTTCGGGGTGGTGTCCGGCTCCAAGTTCCCGTTGGCTGTGCTGGCCTTTGTGAACATCCACCACTTCTTCATCGACGGTTGCATCTGGAAGATCAGCAACCGGAAGGTCAGCGACGACTTGTTCGCCCATCTGAAGAAGGGAGAGGCAGGCGGCTCGGGCGAATCTACCGGAACGGAGTGATCTCCGGGGCGGGGTCGCCCTCACGAAGGGTGATTTCAGTATCGGCGGCGAGGTCCTCGATAGTCTGAACGGCGCCGGATGGCCAACGGACGACCAGCCGGTCGATCGTCGCGGTCGCTCCCACGCCGATCAGCCATTAGCCGGGCGCCTGACCGGAGAATCCGTTGTCGGGAAACAGCGAGCGCCGGATGCGGCGCCCGCCCGCGGTCACTTCGATCCGGGAGCCGATGCCGGGGCGGTTGCTGTCCGCGCCGATGAGCTTGAGACGGAGGTGTCTGTTCCCGTTTTTGATTTGATTTTCGAAGAGCCGCAGCGAGCCGCCGCCCGCGGATCCCACCAGGAGATCGGGTTTGGCGTCGCCATTGAAATCGGCGGCGATGACGGCGCGGGAGTCGGAGTCGATGTCGACGCCCGAAACAAAGGAGGCGTCGACGAACTGGAGGCCGCCGTGATTGAGGAAGAGTCGATTGCGCTCGAAGGCGCTGAGGTTTTCGCCGGAGGCGGGGATCTGGAAGGGGTTTTCCACCCAGAATTCTCCGGCCTCAGCGTCGAGTTTCCCGAGTTGCGGGATGGCGCATTCGCGATCGAGGGGCTGTGACTCGACAGCCCACCAAAGGCAGGTTCAGCCGTCGGGCTTGGCGCGGTCGCGACTGATGAATCCGGTGGTGGAGTAAAGGTCCAGCCAGCCGTCGCCATTGAGGTCGGTCATGGCGGGGGCGTAGGCCCAGCCCACCTGGTTGACGCCGAGTTCGGGCCCGATCTCGCGGAAAGGTTCCGCGGCGGAATCCGCGGCGGTATAGAGGCGGTTTCCGATGCAGGAGCCGTGGATCTGCCGGTAGATGCCCTCGGGGTAATCGCTTTCCTCCAACTGGTCTATGATGCGGCGGCCCATCTTGGAGAACATGTTGGCGACGTAGATCTCCGGGGAGCCGTCGTTGTCCAGATCGCCGGCGGCGACGCCCATGCTGGTGGCATAGTCGCCGGTTGCGGTCCTGGTGGTGACATCTTCGAAGGTGCCGTCGCCGCGGTTTCGGAGCAGGACATTGCGGCCGAAATCATTGGCGACGTAGAGATCGGGAAATCGGTCTTCGTCCAGGAAGAGCGCTGTGGCGGCGAAGCTCTTTCGCAGGCCGGCGCCGGCGCCCGCCTCCCGGGTCACATCCACGAACCCACGACCGTCGACGTTTCTCCACAGGACGTTGTGTCCGCCGGATTGCGTGTCTCCGACCCAGGGGTTGGTCGTCTTCCGGAATTCCTTCAACGGCGGCGTCTGTTAGCAGACGTAGAGGTCGAGCCAACCGTCGCAGTCGTAGTCGAACACCACGGAACTCATGGGGGAGTGCCGGAAATTGATGCCCATGTCCCGGGTTGTGTTTGAGAATCCGGCGCCCCCGTCATTGTGATAGAGCTCTTCTCCCAGAATGAGGTCGGGGAAGCCGTCGTTGTGGTAATCGATCGAGGTTGCCAAGGCTGTGGCGTGCAGATTGTGATTGTGCCAGGGGTGGAACCCCATGTCGGCGGTCACATCGACGAAGCGGTTCCCCCTGTCGGATTGCAGGAGGATGGGGCGTCCCTGTTCGGTCGCCACGGCGAGGTCCGGCCAACCGTCGCGATTGAAGTCCTCGACGGCCATTTGAAAGCGGTATTCCTGGGTCAGTTCGAGCGGCGCGCTCCAGTTGTCGAGGATGGGCAAGCCGGTCAGGCCGACCTCCTGGGTGATCTCCCGCATCAGGGGGCGTTGGCCGGTCCGAAAGAGGCGTGACTCCTCGATCCAAGAGGTGATGTCGGCGCCGGTTTTGAGCGATTCCTTTGCTGCATCAAACGAATCCACCTGGAACACGGCGCGGTGCAGGGAGAGGTGCTCGAGTCGCTCGGCGGACGTTCCCCGGCCGTTCATTCTCAGCCAGAGTTGCGCCTCCCATTGTCGCCCGTCCCCGAGGTCCTTGAGGTGGAGGACGCGGAGTTTCGCGTGCTTGATGGTCTTGAAACGCCCGACGATGGCGCCCAGTTGCCGCAGGAGACCGGCGGGGGACGCGTCAGTGGTTCTGGAGTTTTCGGGGACGCGTGATTCGGCGATGCCGGCGACAGAGCCGGAGGGCGCGGGGGCGGCGACGAGCAGTTGAATCCGGGCGTCGTCCCGGAGAGCCGATTCCAGCGTGGCGAGGGAATGGCTTTTCAGGGCGGAGGTCAGCGGTTTGCCGAAGTAGGTTTCCAGCAGGAATGCCATGTGTTCGGCATTCCAGATCAGTCGCTGTTTGGCGGGGTCGAGTTCCGCGGTCTGGAGACGATCGGAGAGATCGGAGGGCGTTGACGGGGAGGGGGAAGCGAGGGAAGCGTCGTGTGTCACCGGAGTCCATGCAGCGGGTGGGGGCGGCGGCGGTTCGGGAGCCTTGGAGCAGGAAATCAACAGGACGAGAACGAAGGGGGACAGCAGAGCGGCTTTGAGAGCGGATCCGTTGCTACGCGTATCTTTTCGTGTTTTGGGCGCCAAAAGTATCAGCTACGTCCCGGAAGTTTCACATCTAGACACATTTCTGTTCAAGCGGCAATATCGACGCCTTTCGAGGGTGAGCGTGTTGAGAACCGTGGAAAACGGACGACTGGGCGTCGTTTGACTCCCTCTGACTGAAAAGGGGCAAAGCGGAAGTTATGAGCCGCCCTGATATCGGGGTGAATCGATGCGGTCTTGCGCCCCGGGGGGGCAATTGCGGGCGGCGCGGACGCGGTGGAAGTCTGGTATCGGGGCGAGGATCTACTCGGAAAGGCGGACCTCCCGGTGGTTGCGCCGCTCCAGCAGCCGCCCCAACGCGTCCCGGTTCAACCTTCCTTCGCGCAGGAGCAATTCGGAGCGTTCGCGCGTCTCCTCCGGCATCCCTGAGCGCAGCCATGCCTCCTGGACGGTCTT
>JAYPGD010000211.1:1509-5575 GCA_038126655.1 Verrucomicrobiales bacterium | reverse complement strand
ATCTGAATCCGGGCCGGCGTAGTCGAATTCGAATCCTTTGTATCCGGGAATCCGGCTCAGGGATCGGTGGGCGATGAATCTTACGACTGCGTAGGGATCGTTCATCAACAGGGAAAGATAGGGCGGCAACCAGGACGATCCGGACGCCGCCACGGCGTCCTTCCATCCGAACGACCATGCCATGAGGGCCCGTTGGGCGGCGTCGCCCTCGGTCGCCCAGAGAATCGTTGCGGCGATGGTCCTCTGATCCTCGCTCAGTTCCGGAACGGGAATTCCGTGCCAATCCTTCAGGTGGCGCGCTGTCCAGGCGAGCGTGCGATCCAGGTGACATTGGTTGCAGGCGTTGGGGCGCCCCGTCGCCACACTGGTCTGGACGGAGGGCGAATCGACCTGATGGCTGCGGATGGCCTTGAGCAACCCGTAGGTAGTATGCGGCATGTGGCAGTTGTAGCAGAGGCTGCCGCTCGATTGCGGGGCGTGATGCGTATGCGCGGAAAGGTCCTTCCCGTAATCCGCGTGGCATTGCAGGCAGGCCTGGTTGCCGCGCATGCCCGCATCAAGTTGATCGTTCGCCCATTCCTTCAGGGATCGCGGGTCGTCGGAACGTCGGTGAAGCTTGTGACAGGACCCGCAGGTCATGGCGCGATCGACGTCGTCGTGTTTGAAACACGGCGATTCGACGAGGCCGTTGTATTCGCGGCCGGCGACCCGGATCATGCCGTCCGACCAAAACCGCTGGGCGATATAGTCCGGCTCCCGCGCCTTGATCCCATCGTAGAACGCCTTGTCGCTCGGATGCACGAACCGGCGGTATTCGGACATGTCATCCCCTGGTTGGAACGAGGTTCCCTTGGAGACCCATTCGTCATAGGCCTCGTTGCGCCTGCGAAACACGCCGTGGCATCGCCCGCAGACCTGGGCGTTGCGCAGGGGATCCAGTTTCGTCGGCATGACGATGCTTGAATCCTCCGCCCCGCCGAGGTGATGGCGGTAGCGGGCTCCGGGATTGCGATGCAGCCGGACATGCGCCTCCCCCTTGCCATGACAGGCTTCGCAGGAGATTCCGAATTCCGATGCGGCGCTGTACATCTCGAAAGAATTGACGATCTGCGGCCTCGCGTCGGTGGTGTGGCATTGCATGCAGATCGTGTTCCAGTCTCCCGCCTGATAGTGCGAGGGAAGATGCGGCGGTCGCAGGAATGTCGCCGATTCGGGAGCCCAGCGCCTGGCTTCAGACAGCCATGCGACCGGAACCATGGTCAGCTGCCTGGTGCGCTCGCTCGGATACCAGAAGATCTGCAGGTGATGAGACCCGGTGACCATGCAGATGCGCTTTTCCACGAGGGAAGGCTCGGCCGGCATGCCCGGCGCCGGCGGAGCGGATTCGTCCATCCTGACCCAGAACTCCTCGCCGCGCCGGAAGAGGTGAAATTGTTTTCCGAGGGCCTCAACCACCGTGTCGCTGAAATCGGCGGTTGTCGTTTCGTCCGTTGGCAGGGTGGTCATCGTGCGATGGTAGGAGGCGCGCCAGGAGGCATGCTCATCGGGATGACAGGAACGACAGGTGTCCGACGTGACGAAGCCGTCGCGGGCGAATGCGACCGGGCGGTCGTTCGTTTCCTCGGGAAGCGGGCCAAGGGACGGTCGCGGCGCCAGGGCGAGCAGGGCGCCGATTGTCAGGGCGCCTGCCAAGGCGTAGGGGACGCCGCGGCGAAACCGCCGGGCCGCGACCACGACCAAGCAGCACGCTGTCAGGAAACATCCGGCCAACAGGGCAGATTCCATCAAATCAAACGGAACAGGTGAACGGGACAAAACTGGGCGTCAACAGGCAAAAAGACAAGATTCCACTTGATGCGCCTGCGGCGCTCAACGTCCCGTTGCGGGAGCGATTGTGGGGATTGGGCGCAACTCGGCGTCGTCCGATCCCTGGGTGATCCGATAGAGGCGGTCGCTCTTCAACTGGCGGAACGTCTGGCGGTCGTCGGATCCGGGCCAGCGGACCTCGAGGGAGACGATGCGGTCACAGTTTCCGAGTCCGGTTTCCTGCAGCAGGGGCGAGGCGCCAAAGCTGCCGCCCGAACCCACCGTGCGGTGGATGGTCCGGCGGTTGCCGGCGGTCTCCACAGTCAGCTTCAGCCGGGCGCCGATGGCGCAGCGGTTTGATCTGGTTCCGACCAGACGGAGTTTGAGCCAGCGTTGACCGTGACCGGGATTCAGAAAGAGGGCGTTGAAGAAGTTGTCGCCGGTGAAGGCGCCGCCGATGACGGCATAGACATCCTGATCGCCGTCGTTGTCCAGATCGCCGAACGCCACCCCGTGGCCCTTTTGAAGGTGGCCGAAGCCGCCGGAGGTGGTGACATCCTGAAATCTCCGTCCTTCCGCGTTGCGGAACATCCGGTTCGGAAAGACGGCTCCCAGGTCGGGAATGCCCGTGCCGACGTAGAAGTCCAGCCAGCCGTCGTTGTCGAGATCGCCAAAATTCGATCCCATGGCCAAAGCCGCCTTTTCCAGTCCCATGCGACGGGTGACATCGTCGAAGGTCCCGTCGCCGAGATTGCGATAGAGCTTCATGCCTTCGCCGAACATCGGGCGACCCAGGTAATTGTGGACGAGGTCGGGCAGTTTGTCCCCGTCGTAGTCCAGGACGAGCAGGTCCTCCCAGCCGTCGTTGTCGAAATCCCAGAACCAGGAAGGGAAGCTGATGATCGGTCGTTGGACGCCGGCGTGATGGCCGACCTCGGTGAAGCGCCAACGGGCGGGATCCGGGGTCGCGGGGTCCATCGGGCCGTCGTTGCGGAGCAGGCGGTTGGGGCCTTCAGTGTTGGACAGGAAGAGGTCGGGACGTCCGTCGTTGTTGAAGTCGCCGGCGACCACGGCCTTGATGTATTCGCTGAAGTTGAGGCGGCAGGCGCCGGCGACCTCGGTGAAGGAGCCGTCGCCGTTGTTGTGAAACAACTCGCAGGGGAAGGCGTGGCCTCCGTTGGACTCGTTGCCGATGTAGAGGTCCAGCCAGCCGTCGCCGTCGTAGTCGAACCAGGCGGCGGTCTGGGTCGGGCGGAACGACAGGAGGCCGCATTGTTTGGTCACATCGGTGAAGGTCCCGTCGCCGTTGTTACGCAGCAGGGAATTGGGATGTTTGCCGACGCCGTCGAGCCAGGCTCCGCGCAGGACCAGGATGTCGATCTGCCCGTCGTTGTTGTAGTCAGCATGGATGAGGTTCAATCCGCCGACGATGCCGGCCAACCCGGCCTCCCGGGTGCGGTCTTCGAATCGGCCGTTTCCGAGGTTGCGGAAGACGCGCAACTGGTCTTCGACGCCCCAGGAGGACACGGCGATATCGAGCCAGCCATCATTGTCGAAATCCTCCATGCAGACGCCGCCGGCCAGCCCGTCGACGCCCAAACCTGCGGACGCGGCGACATCGGGGAAGCGTTTGATGTCATGCTCGGAGCGGAAGGCGTCCTCGGGGAAGCGCCAGGCCTCGGGCACGGCGTGGGGATACTCACCCAGGGTCATGGCGGCCACGCAATAAAGCCAACGGGCGGGCAGGTAGTCGGGATTCTTTCGCAGCAAGGGGGCGAGGATGTCGCGGACCCTGGCGGAACCCTTTCGATTGGAATGGACGCCGTTGTTCCGGATGGGGAAGAGGCAGGAATCCGGATTGTGGTGGTGGATGCAGTTGTCCTGTTCGGCCTGGCGCAGGTAGGCGATTGCGAGGCGGGTGGTGAAGAAGGCCTCGCCGCCGGCGTAGACCTCCGGCGCCTGGCTCTTCAGATCGCTGATGAATCCTTCGAATGTCCGGATGGCCTCGTCGTTGTGTCGCGCCTTGAGGAGTTCCTCGGCGAGTTGGAAGCGGGACTGCAGGCGCTCGTGGGGCGGCAAGGGGGTCTTGAGTCGCGCGCGGATGCGTTCGACCTGTTCCTCGTTGGAATAATCGTTTGGGGAATCGCGTGTTTGGCGGGCGATCTGGCGCAGGAGGTCCGCCATTTCGCGGTTGGGCGCGGGTTGGTCGGCGGCCGTCGCCGTCAAGGAGGCGGCCGCCGCCGCCAGGGCGATGCAGAGA
>JAYPGD010000211.1:0-1499 GCA_038126655.1 Verrucomicrobiales bacterium | reverse complement strand
GTGGGGGGGGGTGGGGGGGGGGGCGGGCGCGTACGGGGGGGGGCCCCCCGCCGCCAAGGCGATGCAGAGACGCAGGGTTTTCCGGACGTCGGACACGGCTGCGGGAAGGTTACCGGTGATGATGACCTGGCTTCAGCGCAAACTTCACCGCTTTCAGCGGGGAACTTTCGATTGTCTCAGAGCCTTCGGTGATCGTGTGTGTCATGCCGGGGTTGAGCTTCTCAAATTGCTGGGTTGTGCCGGAGGTCGGCCAAAAGATCTCGAGTTTCCGGACCTCCGACGCCTTGCCGATGCCGATTTCCTGAAGCAGGGGATTGCCGCCGAAGCTGCCGTTGCCGCCCACGACGCGGTGGATGGCCCGGGAGACGCCGTCCTCCACGACGGTCAGTTTCAACCGCGCGCCGACTGCGCCCCGGTTGGATTTGTCCCCGCGCAGCCGGATTTTGACGGCGTTGGCGCCGTGCCCGGGGTTCTGGTGGAAGGCGTTGAAATAGACATCGCCGGAATAGGCGCCGCCGATCACGGCGTAGATGTCCTGGTCGCCGTCGTTGTCGAGGTCGGCGAAGGCGACGCCGTGGCCCTTCTGTAGTTGTCCGAAGCCGCCGGAGAAGGTCACGTCCTGAAAACCGCGGCCGTGATTGTTGCGGAACATGCGGTTGGGGAAGAGGTAGCTGAGGTCCGGCGCGCCGGTGCCGAGGAGGAAGTCGAGCCAGCCGTCGTTGTCCAGGTCGCCGAAGCTGGAGCCCATGCTGAGCATGGTGTGACTGACCCCGGCGGCGGAGCTGACATCCTCGAAGGTCCCATCGCCCTTGTTCCGGTAGAGCCGCGCGGTTTCGCCGTCGGCCGGGCGTTGGAAGAAATACGCGGCGGCGCTTGCGGCGGAGCCGATGTCGTAATCGGACACGAACAGGTCCAGCCAGCCGTCGTTGTCGTAGTCGAAAAACCAGCAGGGGAAGCTGAACTTCGGGGCGGCGACGCCGGCTTCTTCGGCGATCTCGGCGAACTTCCAGGCGCCGAGGCTGGCCGCCTTGGCGTCGTCCACCGGGCCGTCGTTGCGCAGCAACAGGTTCGGCCCCAGCATGCGGGAAAGGTAGAGGTCCGTACGGCCGTCATTGTTGAAATCGCCCGCGGTGACCCCCTTGAACAGGCCGACGAAGGCGACGCCGCAGGGATTGGCGATATTGACGAAGGTTCCGTCGCCCCGGTTGCGATAGAGTTCACAGGGGTTGACGATCGGGCCGACCGACTCGTTGGCAATGAAGAGGTCCAGCCAGCCGTCGCCGTCGTAGTCGAACCAGGCGGCGGTCTGGGTGGGATGGAGGCTCAGAATGCGCGCCTTTTTGGTCACGTCGGTGAAGGTGCCGTCGCCGTTGTTACGGAGGAGGGACTTCGGGTAGTTGCCCACCCTTTCGCGCCAGGCGCCCCGGAGGACGAAGACATCGATCTGGCCGTCGTTGTTGTAGTCCGCGTGGACCATGTTCAATCCGCCGGTGATGCCG
>JAYPGD010000210.1:9688-9957 GCA_038126655.1 Verrucomicrobiales bacterium | reverse complement strand
GTGCAGCGATTGTTCCAAGTTCTGAGACAGCATTTGCGAAGACTACCTTCTGCGTCAGGGCTTCGTCACCCGGTTGCATTTCAATTGGTCGCGCGTCATTCCTTTTCCAGTGTGCACTGCAGCGGATGCTCGTGCTTGCGCGCAAAATCCATCACCTGGGTCACCTTGGTCTCTGCCACCTCATAGGTGAACACACCGCACACGCCCACACCCTTCTGGTGCACATGGAGCATGATCTTGATGGCCTCCTCGTGCTGCTTCTCGAAGAA
>JAYPGD010000210.1:0-9678 GCA_038126655.1 Verrucomicrobiales bacterium | reverse complement strand
AGCGCCAGCGCACGATGCAGCGATTGTTCCAGGTTCTGAGACAGCATTTGCGAAGACTACCTTTCGCGTCGGGGCTTGGTCGTCCAGTTCAACATCAAATAGGCGCGCGTCATTCCTTTTCGAGGGTGCATTGCAGCGGATGCTCATGCTTGCGCGCGAAATCCATCACCTGGGTAACTTTGGTTTCCGCCACCTCATAAGTAAAGACGCCGCACACCCCGACCCCCTTCTGGTGCACATGCAGCATGATCTTGATGGCTTCCTCATGCTGCTTCTCGAAGAAACGCTCGAGCACCATCACGACGAACTCCATGGGCGTGTAGTCGTCGTTCAGCATCAAGACCTTGTACATCGACGGTTTCTTGGTCTTGGCGCGGGTCTTGGTCGCGATGCCGGTGTTGTTACCACCGCCACCGCCGCCAATGGCGTCGTCGGAATCGTCGTCCGAGGCGCGCGGCCCGGCACCCGACATTTCCGGCAACACATTGAGACTGCTTAACATCTTCCGCTCAGACATCCTGTTGTGCCCGCACTCATTCTAACGAAGCCGTATGACTTCGTGAATGCACACGGGCGCACTTATTCGGATATGTGAGATGGCGCGCGGCGGAAGACAAGGCGCGCAAATAGAGACGGCCCGGCCAGAAATCCTGGGCCGGGCCGTCAAAACGCCTGCGTAAAGGGAGGAGAGTTACGCGGCGATAGGCTTGGCAAACGTCTCAACGGCCTTGTTGAGGCGCTCGTTGAGCGGCTGAGCGGCTTCGCTCGAAACCTTGACCGACAGGTCCTGGATCTTGGCCGATTCGGCGACGAAGTCGTCATACGCGGCCTTCGCGAGCTTGGCCTGGAGGTCCATGAACTCCTGCGGGTTCTTCACCGTGCCGAGCTTCTGCGCGGCCTCGATGTTCGCCTCGACGGTCTTCTCCGCGTAGGCGGCGAATTCCTTGCCGACGATCTCGAAACCCTTGGCGAAGATGTTGCCGGACAGGAGAACCGCCTCGGCATTCTCGCGGCTGAAGTCGGTCAGCTGGTCGATGTTCTCGATCGCGGACTTCTGAGCCTTGTCGAGCTGCTCACGCGAGGTGGCGTAGAACTGCTCGTACCCCTTGGCGAAGGCCTCGGTACCGGCCTGGACAGCGTCTTCGATCGTCTTCTTCTGCGCGGCCGCAACGGATTCCAGGGTCTCCTGGGCCTTGTTCGCGGCACCGGTCTTCTTGGTAGCCATATCAAACTTCCTTTCGTTTAGGTGCATATCGGTGCACCTGCGCCGAGGACCAGGATACGATGGAACCAAGCCCTGATGAATTCGTTATGCTGCAACGCAACATAACGCGAATATGGGAGTAGCCCGCAGGCATGTCAACGAAAATTTGTGCATTGCACCATTTTGTCTTCGCAACTGCGATAGCGCGTTGATTTTAAATATCTAATGGCACGTCTAAGCACCCCGGCGACGCGCGGGGGGACACTCACGTCACACGAACCAATCAGGCGCGTTCGCAAAGCCCGGCGGGGGCGCGGCGGTCCCTGGGACCGGCTGGAGCCGCCCCGACCCCCCCCACGGTAACGTGGGACAGGCCGGGCACCTCGAGGGTTTCGACCTCTCCGCCACCGGCGGAGAGCGCCGCGGCAAACTCCTTCGCCTGGGGTATCAGGAACGGATAATCGTCGCTGCCCCAGGTGACCAGGAACGGCGGTGGCGTCTCGGCAATCCGATACTGCGGGCTCTTTTCCCGACCGTCGTCGCCTTCCTTAAGGCACGGCGGCGGCCAGTCGGCGAAGTCTGCGTCCGAAGACACATCGTACACGCCCGATATCGGAAGACATCCCTTGATCACATCGCGTGCCAGTCCATGGCGCGCCTGCCAGTCGCGGGTGACGGCGAGTTGGGCGGCGTAGTGTCCACCGGACGAATGTCCACCGACGAAGATGCGGCCCGGATCGCCGCCGAACCGGTCCACGTTCGCCGACAGGCATGCGAGCCCATTGCACAGGTCGGGAAACCCCTCTTCATAGCTGTGCGGCGCGAGGCGATGGCCGAGACTGGCGAAGGTGATGCCCGAAGCGTGCAGCCCCGGCGCCATGAAGGCCATGGCTTCCTTGTGTCCGCTGGTCCAACGCCCACCATGAATGAACGCGAGCACGGCCCCCGTGGGGTCCGGCGCGGGATAGACCGCAATCCGCTGATAGATATCGTCGCCCCAGGCGATGTCGGTCCCCTCGACGTCGCGACTCTTGTCCCAGAGCTCCTGCTGGAAGGCCAGCACGGGCTCCGGCCGGGGCTGTTGGTCGGGGTAGTCCTCGCGCGTCAGCAGGCTCATGTCACTCACTCCGTTGAACGGGTCCTTGATCGCACCGGAGGCGTCTTCGTGCAACCGCGCGACAAGCGGCCAGCAATTCCGTCCCCCGACCTGTTTATTCTGATCTCGAACGCGTTCTCGGAAAAGCCCTCAATCCGCTTCGCTTCCGCGAACGCGACATCCGTTCCGTCCTCGGCCAGAAGCAGAGCGCGGAACGCGAGCTCGCCGAGCGCCACACGGTCCTGCTCGAAGGCGTGGAGGGTAAAAGCACCGAATCGGCAAACTGCAACCGTCCAGTAGAAGCTGTTGCTGCGCAGACGCTGTCCGGCCGCCGGAGGCGCAGCGGCCACATCGCGATCGAGTGCCGCAACCAGCGCAGATACGGTATCGGCCGAAAGCGTCGCATCCGAACGGCGCAGTTCCCAGGGTCCAAGCGGGTTCTGGAACTGAAACCGTGCGACATTGCCTGCGCGATTGCGCGCCCGAGCCGTCAAGAGCGCCCCCTCCTCCGTCGTGACCAGTTCGTAGGCCCGGATTTGCCGTTCATAGACGCCGTTGTAAACGAAACGGTAGCGGTCTTCCGTGTCCTGAGAACAGGCCGCGCGGATATCGTCGCCCGCGACAAAGCTGAACCAGGTCAGCGAACGCTCGATCGGGTTGTCGACCGCGCCCTCGAAGGTGGTGCAGGCGGCCAAACCGGCCGCGGCGAGTACGGTCATGGCGAAGCGGCGCATCGGATCTCGCACTCCCCCGAACAGCTTGTGATCACGAAAACACAGGATTCTATTTACATGGATTCGATGCATTCTCTAGAATCGCGTTGATTCAATTGAAAAAATCGTCCGAGGCGATGTTTGATGGGTAGTTTAGCCGGTTTCAGCAGCCGATGGCGCGGTCGCCGTTGGGCGCGCAAAATACGCGCGTTCGGGTTCGCTGCGGCATTCGGCCTGTTCGGCATGATTCTTGGCACCCCCGCTGCCCATGCCGGCTATGCCGCTTTCGTCATGGATGCGAACAGCGGTGAGGTGCTCTACGCCCGGAATGCCGACACCCGGAATTACCCCGCGTCCCTGACCAAGATCATGACGCTGTTCATGGTGTTCGAGGCACTCGAGAAGGGCACGCTGCGGATCGACCAGCGGCTTCCGGTCTCGAAGCGCGCCGCGGGCCAGACTCCGTCAAAGCTTGGCCTCAAGGTCGGCGAGACGATCACGGTCGATGCCGCGATCCGCGCGCTGACCGTCAAGTCCGCCAACGATGTCGCGACGGTGATCGCCGAAGCGATCGGCGGCACGGAGATCAAGTTCGCCCAGATGATGACCCAACGCGCGCGCGAAATCGGCATGCGCCGGACCACTTTCCGGAACGCTTCCGGCCTGCCCAACCGCGGCCAGCTGAGCACCGCACGGGACATGGCAATTCTCGGCAAGGCAATGCTCGAGCGCTTCCCCAACCAGTATGCCTATTTCTCCGACCTGACCTTCAAGTACGGCCAGCGCACCTACAGCAACCACAACAAGCTGCTGAAGACCTATGCAGGCATGGACGGCATCAAGACCGGCTATATCCGGGCATCCGGCTTCAACCTTGTCGCGTCTGCCGAGCGCGACGGGGTGCGTCTCATCGGCGTCGTCTTTGGCGGCAGGACCGGAAAGTCACGCGACGCGCACATGGCATCCCTGTTGAACCGCTCCTGGAGCCAGGCGCGCAGCAATTCGACCTTCGCCGCGCTGCCCCGTCCGAAACCCTCGGCAGCGGGACAGACGCCCGCCACGCCGCCAACCCTCGCGCTTGCGCCGGTGGTGACCACTCCGGGGAAGGTCGACTGGGGTGTTCAGGTCGGTGCCTTCAAGGGCTACAGCCGGGCGCATGTGGTCGCCGGCGAGGCCGCAGAAAAACTCGAGGGCCTGCCCGCGAGCGCGAGTGTCGAGATTCTGCCCTTCGAGAGCCAGGGCAAGACCCTGTTCCGGGCACGGATCGTCGGCATGGCGCAAACCAACGCCCGTGACATCTGCCGTCAGCTGCGCAGCACGGGCTCGCCGTGCGCCATGGTCGCGCCGAACGGCAGCATCCAGATGGCCCAGGTCCTGCAATAACGCGCTTTGCGAAGCACCGCCCCGAACTAGTCGGCCGCGCGTGCCCCTCCAATCGCATCGATGACGCGCGGCATCACTTCCTCCGCCATCAATTGCATCGACCGTCGGGCAAGCGTCTCGTCGGCCCAGTCGATCCCGGCATAGACGAGTTCGCCGAAGTCTCCGGTGATGTCCCGCAGCGCGAGAATGCAATCGACGACCTCGTTGACCGTGCCCGCGATCACGCAATCCTCGATCACGCGATCGAGAGTGATGGCGTCGTCGGGTTCGTCGCGGTCATGCTTGAAGACCGCGTGACGGTTCGAACGGCGCAGCTTGGTCAGGATCTGGTTGTAGTAGAAGCGATAGGGGCTATCCGGGTCGTCACCGCCATAGCGCTTGGCCGTCGCGTCATCGTCGGCGACGAATATGGCGCGGGCCACCCGCCAGTCATCGGGGTCGGCGACCTCGCCCACGCTCTCCTTGCCTTCCTTGTAGTTGCCCCAGTGGGTCGCGACCCACTTGTCGAACAGGAAATGCGCGGACAGCGGATGGAAATCGCGCGCGCCCATCGCCGTCACCCCCTTCGAGTAGGGCGCAACGACGGTCCCGACGATCTCGGGCCGCGGCTGTTGATAGGGTTTCGGCATGATCCCGACGCCGACCTCTTCGAAGAGCGTCTCCTCGGTCGTGACCTTGAAGCGATTGTCGGGAAACTCGATGTTGTAGGGAGGTTCGCCCTCCCAGACCGCAAGTATGATGTCGATCGCCTCGGCGAAGAGCTGGTTGCGGTCCTCGTCGATAATGCCCAGGGCTTCCGCGTCCGAGCGCAGCGCGCCGGGACTGACACCGAGGATAAAACGCCCTTCCGCGAGATGATCCATCATCGCCGCGTGGGTGGCGACAAGCACCGGATGCGTGTGGGACAGATTTGTCGTCCCGGTCGCGAGCCGGATCTGCTTCGTCGAATGAATGAGCGTCGCCTGGAAGAGCATCGAGTTGGTGACGTTCTCGGCCTTATCCGTCAGATGTTCGCCCATGAACGCATCATGGAATCCGAGTTCGTCACAGAAAATGATCGCGGCGCGATCTTCCTTCAGCGTCTCGGTGTAGTTGCGGTGCAAGGGATGCACCGGCATGGAGAAGTATCCCAGCCTCATATGATCGCTCTTTTCCGCCTCGTGGCTTCTATGACTATCCGGCGTTCAGCGTAGGCGTTCCGAGACGATGCGGCGACGCGAAACCGGCCGAACATCTTGCCCCGTGAGCAAGTCGAATTCACGCCGGGTGCCAGAAATGCCAGAAAATCAGAGCCCTTCCGGCGCCTCGATACCGCTCTCGGCGAGTTGATCGGATAAGTCTTGTTTCAGGCGGGCAAGGCCATCGTCATCCCGGGCCTCGCATCGCGCCACCAGCACGTCCTGTGTGTTCGATGCACGCAGCAGCCACCAGCCATCCGCCGTGTTCACGCGCACCCCGTCGATACCGGACACATCCGCGCCCGCCCTGGACAGGCGCGCCTCAACCTCTTCGATCACGGCGAACTTGCGGTCTTCGGCGCATGGAAAGCGCAGCTCCGGGGTATTGCAGACGGACGGCAGGTCGTCGAGCAACTCCGCCAGGGTGGTGCCGCGTCGCTCAAGGAGCGACAGCAGCCGCACGGCGGCGTAGATCCCGTCATCAAAACCGAAATAGCGATCAGCGAAGAAAATGTGACCGCTCATCTCGCCCGCGAGCGGCGCCTTGGTCTCGGCCATCTTCGACTTGATCAGCGAATGCCCCGTCTTCCACATGACGGGCCTGCCGCCATGCCGTGCGATCTCGTCGAACAGCACCTGGCTCGACTTGACGTCGGCGATGATCGTCGCGCCCGGATTATCCCGCAGGACATCCTCCGCGAACAGCATCATCAGCTGGTCCGCCCACAGGATGCGACCGCGACCGTCCACGACCCCGATCCTGTCGGCATCGCCGTCGAAGGCGATCCCGAGCTCGCAATCGAACTCGGCCACATGGTTCTGCAGATCGACCAGATTCTCGGCGACGGTCGGGTCCGGATGGTGTCCCGGAAAGGTTCCGTCCACGATCCCGTTGACCACGTGATGGTGACCGGGCATGCGCGCGCACAGCATGTTGAGAACCTCGCCGCCAGCGCCGTTGCCGGGGTCCCAGGCTATCCGTGCCATGCGCAACGGTTCGTGCTCCTGCGCCAGCACGGCCACATAATCCTCACGGACGTCGATGTCCTCGACGCTTCCCTCGCCCGCGGCATAGTCGGCGGCCGCGGCGATCTCGCCCAGCCGCTGGATATCGCCGCCGAAGAAAGGCTTGCCCGCAAGCGTCATCTTGAAGCCGTTATAGTCCGGGGGATTGTGACTGCCGGTCACCATCAGCCCCGAACCCGTTTCAAGATGGCGGATGGCAAAGGACAGCATGGGTGTCGGCCCCATATTGATCCGCTTGACGTGCAGCCCGCAGTCGATGAACCCGTCGACCACTGCGGCGGCGAGGTCAGGAGACGTCAATCGTCCATCGTAACCGAGTGCCACCTGGTCGCCACCCGCCGCGACAACACAGCTCCCGAAGGCGCGCCCTACCGCGTAGGCGGTTTCCTGGGTGAGCGTGTCATCGACGATCCCACGGATGTCGTACTCACGCAGAATTGTCGGATCGAAGAAATACGAACCCTCCATGACATCAACCCCTAAGCCGCCGGCGGGATGTAGGCACGGCCGACCGATGTGTAGTGGAACCCGGCTGACGCCATTTCTTCCGGTCGGTAGATGTTTCGCAAATCGATCACCACGGGCGCCTTGAGGAGCGTCCCCATGCGCGCGAGGTCGAGGCCGCGAAACTCGTTCCACTCGGTCAGAATGGCCACCGCGTCAGCGCCATCCATCGCGTCATACGCATCGTTGCACCAGACCGGTCCGTCGATAAGCTTCTTCGCTTCCGCCATGCCCACAGGATCAAAGCTTCGCACGGTCGCGCCCGCCTCGATCAGGAGCGGCACGATGACGAGGCTCGGCGATTCCCGCATGTCGTCGGTATTCGGCTTGAAGGTCAGCCCGAGCACCGCAATCGTCTTGCCCGCAACGCTGCCTCCGCACGCCGCAATAATCTTCCGCGCCATCGCTTCCTTGCGCTCGGCATTCACCTCGATCACCCGCTCGACGATCGTGATCGGTGCCTCTGCATCCTGTGCCGAACGGACCAGAGCCTCGGTATCCTTCGGGAAACACGACCCGCCGTATCCGGGACCGGCATGGAGAAACTTCCCGCCAATGCGCCCGTCGAGACCTATGCCCTTGGCCAATTCCTGCACGTCCGCGCCGACCTTCTCGCACAGATCGGCGAACTCGTTGATGAAGGTGATCTTGGTCGCGAGGAACGTGTTCGCCGCGTATTTGATCAGCTCGGCCGTCTCCAGGCTGGTCTGGATGATGGGCGTATCGCGCAGGAACAGCGGCCGGTAGAGGCTCGCGACCGTTTCGCAAGCGCGTTCGGTGTCCGCCCCGATGACCACACGGTCGGGCCGCATGAAATCCTCGATGGCCGACCCCTCGCGCAGGAACTCCGGGTTCGACGCGATGTCGATATCCGCGTCAGGTGCGGCCGCGCGGATGCGCTTCAGCACTTCGCGGCCGGTGCCAACGGGAACCGTCGACTTGGTGACGACGACTGTATAGCCGTCCGCGTTGCGAGCGATGTCCTCGGCCGCCTGGAATACGTAGCTCAGGTCCGCGTGACCGTCGCCGCGCCGCGACGGCGTCCCCACGGCGATGAACACCGCATCCGAACCTTTCACCGCCGCCGCAAGATCCGTGGTGAAGGAAAGTCGGCCGCCGGCCACGTTGCGGGCCACGAGATCGTCGAGCCGGGGCTCGTAGATCGGCATTTCGCCCGCCTCGAGCATCTTGATCTTGTCCGCGTCCAGGTCGACGCAGACCACGTCCCAGCCGAACTCGGAGAAACAGGCGCCGGACACGAGGCCCACATAGCCCGTACCCACCATCGCGATCTTCATTGCGTGCCGTCTCCCATGCGCGCCAGCATTTCCCGGCTGCCCTGGCCCAGATCCTCGCGTTCGAGCGCAAATGCCAGGTTGGCCTCAAGAAACCCGAGTTTGTCACCGCAATCGAACCGGTGTCCCTCGAAGGCGAGGCCATGAAACGGCTGGCGTCCGATGAGCTTGGCCATCGCATCGGTCAGCTGAATCTCGCCGCCGGCGCCCGTCTCCCCCCGTTCCAGCTCCGCGAAGACATCGGGTGAGAGGATATAGCGGCCGATTACGGCCAGATTGGACGGTGCGGAGCCCGGCGCCGGCTTTTCCACCAGCCCGGTGACCGGTTGGACCCGGCCGTCGGCACCGCCGGAATCGATGATGCCGTAGCGTGACGTGTGCTCGTCGGGCACTTCCATGGCCGCGATGACATTACCGCCGGTCGTCTCGAAGACCTCTACCATCTGGCGCAAGCATGGTGTCTCTGCCTGGATGAGATCGTCGGCGAGCAGGACCGCGAAGGGTTCGTCGCCGACCAGGTGGCGCGCGCACCAGACCGCGTGGCCGAGGCCGAGCGGCTCCTGCTGGCGCACATAGGCGATGTTGCCCGGCTCCAGCAGCGAGCTGCAGATATCGTCCAGCTCCGCGGACTTGCCCTTTTCCTCGAGCAACGCCTCAAGCTCAATCGATCGATCGAAATGATCCTCGATGGCGCTCTTGCCGCGCCCGGTGACGAAGATGAACTGCTCGATGCCTGCGGCCCGCGCCTCATCCACCGCGTATTGAATCAACGGCCGGTCGACCACCGGCAGCATCTCTTTCGGCATGGCCTTCGTGGCAGGCAGGAAACGGGTGCCCATGCCCCCCACGGGAAAGATCGCCTTGCGGACGCGATGGGTCATGAAGGAACCGGAAATCCGTTTGCGAAACGCCAAACCCGGCGCATGGCGCCTTTTGCCATAGCGCCGGAGTGCCCGCAAGCGCAGCCGGTTACCGTCCCAGCAGCGTGTCCTTCGCCTGATTGACCTTCGCGGCCATCCAGTCCGAACCGCCCTGATCCGGGTGGGCGCGCTTCATCTCGGCCCGATAGGCGGCCTCGATCTCGGCCTCGGACGCTCCCGCATCGACCCCGAGGATCTCGCGCGCCTCCTCCGCGCTCATCCCGCTCTGGGTCCAGGGGCTGGCCGTCCCTGCTCCGCCGGTATCGCCGCGATCGTGGCTTGCAGACCCTCCGGCGACGTCGCGCCAGTCGGGGTTGTTCCGGTCCAGATAACTCTCGAGCACGGCCCTGGACTGATAG
>JAYPGD010000209.1:4132-10008 GCA_038126655.1 Verrucomicrobiales bacterium | reverse complement strand
GTTCGAATCCTGTTCGTCAGGCACGACAAACGGTGTCCGCAACACGGAATGGACAGAACGTCAACCCCGAGGAGCGCCGGGATGAATTCATTCCGTGATGGATCCGACCTCCGTTCATCGTGTTCATTTCGGAAACTGCAGGGAAAACGGATCAAATCGAGCGGCCGAATCAGCGGGATGCCGCCCCGGCGACCACGTGATGGCGAAGAACTACATTCACTTCACGCCCGATTCCGTTTCGTCGGAATTGACCGTTCAGCAACCGGCATGAATACCTCCGGATTCCTCGCGTCCATTGGCGGCAAAAATACCCGCAGAACGCTTTTGACTCGCCGGGGAATGCACGTATGGTCCCGACTTTTTGTGAATCCGACATGATCAAGAAATCCACACACTTCCCGTTTCGCGCCGCCTGCGCCGCCGTCGTTCTGGCCGCCGGCATCGCGACGTCTCCCGCGCCTTCCGTTCAGGAACTGGCCAATGAGTTCAAGCAACTGCCCACTGTGCCGGAGGATCAACTGCCTCCGATGAAGAACGAGAGGGGCTCGTTCACCGGACTGATCGAACATGAGGGGTTGCAGGGCCACACTTGGGTGCGTTTTCCATTCATCGAGAACGCCGGCAGCATCGGCATCGACCGCAAGGGACGCATCTATGTCGCCGAGGCGAACCGTTTCTGGCTTGGGACACCCGACCTGCGCGGAGCTTCCGAACTCGTGCGAGGCGACTTCCAATCGGTCGCGGTCGAGGACCGGCAGAAGCTCTACGACGCGCATCCGGGTCGCTTTCCCGAAGGCTGGTTCACCGCGGTGCCCGATCGTGTTATCCGCCTGGAGGACCGCGACGGCAATGGAGCCGCCGATCATCGCACGCTGTTTTCGGATCATTTCAAGGGGACCCTGGATGGCATCGGTTTCTCCATCCTTCCGGAGGACGACGCGGTCTATTTCACCTGCATTCCGAACCTTTGGAAGATGACCGACAGCAACGACGACGGCATTGCGGACACGCATGAGGCGATCGTGAAAGGTTTTGGCGCGCGGGTGTCCTTCATCGGCCACGACCTGCATGGCATCACCCGCGGGCCGGATGGGATGTTGTACTTCTCAGTGGGCGACCGCGGTTACCACGTGACGGATGAACACGGAAAAGTCCATTCCGGCCCCGGGCGCGGCGCGATCTTCCGCTGCGAATCCGACGGCAGCGGTTTCGAGGTCTTCTGCAACGGCCTCCGCAACCCGCAGGAACTGGCCTTCGACGATTTCGGCAACCTGTTCACCTTCGACAACACCGGCGACATCGGCGACCTGGCCCGCATGGTCTACGCGCTCGAAGGCACGGACTCCGGCTGGGACATGGCGCACCAGTCCGCGCACCATTACGTCACCATCCTGGACTGGGAGAAGTTTCATCCGGCGAAGTCCATGTGGGTGGCGGAGCGGATGTTCGACACCTACAACGAAGAACAGCCGCAGTGGGTGTATCCCCCGGCCTCGCACGTGGCGCGCGGCCCCTCGGGCGTGACCTTTTTGACCGGCGCGTCGTTGCCGGAGGACCTGCGCGGGAAGTTCCTGTTGGCGAACTATCGCGGTCCTTCCGAGAACTGCACAGTGTTGACCATCGGGGTGGAGTCGAAGGGAGCCGGTTATCACGCCGTGTCCGAGGAGGTTCTCATCAAGGGCGTCGGCGTAAGCGACGTGGAACTGGGCTTCGATGGCAACATCTACCTCAGCGATTTCGGCGGCGGCTGGAGCATCAATGAAAACGCCTCCGTCCAGGTGGTGACGCCGAAGGATGAAGCGCAGCGCAAGGCCGGCGAAACGACGAAGGCCATCTTCGCGCGAGGCTTGGCGGGCGAATCGGTCCCGGACCTGGTCCGGCATCTGGCCTCGCCCGACAAGCGACTGAGGCAGGCTGCGCAGTTTGAGCTCGTCCAACGCGGCAAGGACGGTCGCAACGCCCTGGAAGAAATGGCGACCGATCGCAAGGCGTCGCTCGTCGCCCGCCTGCATGGCATCTGGGGCCTGGGTCAGATCGGCCGCGCGGGCGGCGGGGTCTCCAGCGATCTGCTGAAGCTGGCCAAGGACGCCGATGCCGAGATCCGCGCCAATGTCGCGCGCACCCTGGGAACGATCAAGGAGCGCAGGTCCCGTCGCAGCCTGCTCACCCTGTTGACCGACAAGTCGCCGCGCGTGCGCTCGCTGGCCGCCATCGCCTTGAGCCGGGTCGCGAAGCCGGGCGATCGCAAGGTCATCGACGCCCTCTACGCTCTGGCGGAACAAAGCGGAGCCGGCGAAAGGGACATGGTTCTGCGCCACGCCTGCCTGAGCGCGATCGATCGCATCGGCACGGAAAAGGCCGCCGTGGCGCGTGCCGCTTCAAAGTCGGATGAAGTCCGCCTGATGGCCCTGCTCTACCTGCGGCGCCACGCCAGCTCTGAATTGGTTCGTTTTCTGGGCGACGAGAGTGAACTGATCCGCCGCGAGGCCGTTCGCGCCATTTACGACACCAAGGCCATGGACGGGGCCGCGGGCGCTCGGCTCGCCGCGCTCGGCTCCGCCGCAACCGCCGCCCTGCCGGAAACCGTGCAACGTCGGATCGTGGCCGCGAACTATCGCAAAGGGGGCGAAACCAATGCCCGCAAGTTGATGGCCATGGCCGGCGACACCTCCCTGTCAGCTTCGATCCGGGAGGCCTCGCTGCACGGCTTGCGCCTCTGGGAAAAGGCGATCGACACCGATCCCGTCCTCGGCCACTACCGCCCGCAGGTGAACAAGGAACGCACGATAGCGAAACTTGGAGCGGCCATCGGCGGCGATCTGAAGAAGTTTCTCGCCGACAAGCAACCGGCGAACCTGACCGCTCTCGCGCTGAAGCTGGCCGACGAATCCGGCGTGCAGCTTGAGGAATCCACACTCCGCGCGCAGATCTCCAACACGGGTCTCGAAGCCGAGGTTCGTGTCGCCGCCCTGGACAGCCTGACCAAGTCCACCGGGCCCAAGTCAGCCGGCGTAGTCTCGGGATTGCTTTCGGACAAGGCTCCGGCCGTCCGCGCCGCGGCGATCGGCCATGCCTTCGCGCTGAAGCTCGACGGCATCGGCGCCAAGGCCCGCGGCGCCATCAAGAACGGTTCACTTCCGGCGGCGCGCGCCGGCATCGCCGGATTGGCCGCGAGCGAACCCAAAGCCATCGCCGACACCTGGAAGAGCCGCGAGAGCTCGAAGCTGCGCAAGACGCTCTGGCTCGACCTCTTTCTCGCCCTGCAGGAGTCCAGCGACCCGAACGCAAAGAAACTTGCGGAGTCCTTTGCCGCTTCTTCCACCAACGCCGTCTTCAGCCTGAGCCAGTTCGGCGGCGACTCGAAGAACGGCGAGTCCATCTTCCGCAACCAGGGCGCCTGCATGCAGTGCCACAAGGTTGGCGGCGACGGCGGCATCCAGGGGCCCGACCTGTCCAAGGTCGGAGAACGGCTGAAGCGCGACAAGATCGTGGAATCGCTGGTCTACCCGGGCGCGGTAATCGCAGAAGGTTTCGGAAGTTCCGGCATTACGCTGAAGGACGGCTCCTCGGTCTTCGGCCGCATCGCGAAGGAGGCGGATGGAACACTGGAAGTCGTCGGACTCGACGGCAAGAAGATGTCGATCAAGCGCGCGGATGTGCAACAGATCACCCCGCCCATTTCCGCCATGCCGCCGCTCGGCGCCGCCCTGCCCCCGCGCGAACTCCGCGACCTCGTCGCCTTCCTCGCCAGCCGCGCCGGCAAAGGCAAATCCGCCGATGCCGCCAGCCACGGCGAGGGAGGGAAGTAGGAGCTGATCGACATTTTCTTCTTCTAGACGCAGGGGCTCATTCGCGTACCCTGCGCGCATGTGTTGCTTTGAAGAACGCAAGATCGGTTTGGCGTCAAACCGGTCGCAAACCACATTTTTCAGAACCATGTTCTCCAGAATCCAGTTCCGATTGGTCGTCTTGGGCGCGTTGGCTGCCGGCGCAACAGCCGGTCATTGCGCGGTGGATTTCAGCCGCGATGTGAAGCCGGTCTTCACCGCGAAGTGCACGGAATGCCACGGGGGCGTGAAGGCGGCGGGCGGGGTTTCCTTCGTCTATCGGGATCGAATCATCGGCTACAAATCAGATTCGGGCCGCCCGGTGGTGAAGCCCGGTGATCCGGAGGGCTCGGAATTGTATCTGCGCATCATAACCAAGGATGCAGACGATCGGATGCCGCCGCCGGACGAGGATCACGACCCACTCTCAGCCAAGGAAATCACGACGATCCGGGAATGGATTGAATCGGGCGGACAATGGAGCGGGCACTGGGCCTTCGAGAAACCGGTCCGGCCACAGGCTCCGGAGACACGCTGGGAGAATCGCGCGCGGAATGACATCGACCGCTTCGTCCATGCGCGCCTGGAGCAAGAGGGGCTCAAGCCGAACCCGCCCGCGGAACCGGGTCGTCTGCTTCGGCGTCTCAGCTTGGCGTTGACCGGACTTCCGCCGACCTTGGAGGAATTGGACGCCTTTGCGGCGGAGTATTCCAAGGATCGGAATGCGGCGATCGACCGGGCCTTGGACGGCCTGTTCGCGCGGCCGGCCTTTGGCGAACGTTGGGCGTCGATGTGGCTGGATCAGGCGCGCTATGCGGACTCGCGCGGACTGGGCCTCGACGGCAAGCGCACCATCTGGCCTTATCGCGACTGGGTGGCGCGCGCGTTCAATGACGACCTGCCATTCGATGAGTTCACGATCATGCAGTTGGCGGGGGATCTCCTGCCCGAGCCGACCATCGATTCGCTCATTGCAACCGCGCTGCATCGCAACACCCAAACCTGCGACGAGGGCGGCACGGATGACGAGGAGTTCCGCATCGGCGCGCAGATGGATCGGGTCAGCGCAACCTGGCAGATCTGGGGCGCGACGACTTTTGGCTGCGTGCAATGCCACGACCATCCCTACGATCCGTTCCGGAACGCGGAGTATTACCGCTTCATGGCCTTCTTCAACAACTCGGCCGATTCGGATCTCTCCAGCGATGCGCCCTTGCTGAAGGCTCCGTTGGATCGCTCCAAGCACGCTGAGGCGGAGAAATTGGATCGGCGGATTCTCGAATTGCAGGAACAACATTGGAAACCCGCGGACCAATTGCGTCGGGAAGCGGAATGGCTGCCGGCG
This sequence comes from Verrucomicrobiales bacterium, assembly GCA_038126655.1. Taxonomy (GTDB): domain Bacteria; phylum Verrucomicrobiota; class Verrucomicrobiia; order Limisphaerales; family JAYPEY01; genus JAYPEY01. The sequence continues at coordinate 4,836 of JAYPGD010000209.1, read as the reverse complement.
AACGGCGTCAAGGCCTCATCGAACAACGGCACGGAATACACCGTGGCCAAGGTGGAGGGGCGCGATGAGTTTCACACCGTCGGCACGGTCCAGACCAAGACGGGGGTCACGATCGACTCGCCCGGGCTCGCTTCGGGCGAACCGATTCAGGCGCTTCGGTTGACGGTTCTGCCGCTCGATCCGAAGGCTTCGGTCGCCAATCCCGAATGGGGTTTTGTGATCACCAAGTTGGAGGCCTGGGTTCGTGACAAGGAGGGGAAGAAGACGCCGTTGGCCTTCGCCCGGGCCGTGCCGGATGTCGCTTGGATGCCAACCGATCCGTTCAAGGTCATCGGCGCAAACGGCGTGGGCTGGGGCGCGGATTCGCGCATTCACTATCAGCGGGAGATTGCCTTGATCCCGAAGGAACCGGTGACGATCCCCGAGGGCGGCGGCCTTGTGATCACGATCAATTGCGACAAGACCGGGCACGGCCACCCGATGGTGATCAAGCGTGGACGATTGGACTTTTCAACAGACGCGCGTTGGACGGATTTGAAGCCCGGCGCGCCGGACGCAAAGGCGTTGGAGGATGAACTGGCGGATGGGCGCAAGCGGCGCAATGCCATCAAGTCGGTTTCGCTCCCGATCATGCTGGATCGGCAGGAGAGCATCGCCCGGCCGACGCGTGTATTCGTCCGCGGCAAATTTCTCGACAAGGGCGA
>JAYPGD010000209.1:0-4122 GCA_038126655.1 Verrucomicrobiales bacterium | reverse complement strand
TCCATGCGACCCGCCGATGCCGCAGAGCAGTTCACCCGCCTCGACATGGCGCGCTGGTGGGTGTCGGACGACAATCCATTGACCGCGCGTGTATTCGTCAACCGCCTTTGGGAACAGCTTTTTGGCGTGGGCATTGTGCGGACCTTGGAGGACTTCGGCTCGGCCGGCGAGGCTCCGACGCATCCGGCCTTGTTGGATCACCTTGCGGTTCGTTTTCAACACGATCACAACTGGAGCATGAAGGCGATCCTGCGGGAGATCGTTTCCAGCGCAACGTTTCAGCAGTCCTCCCGGGTGGCGCCGAATCTTCTGGAGCGCGACCCGCTGAATCGCCTGTTTGCCCGCGGTCCACGGGGGCGCCTGCCCGCGGAGACCGTGCGGGATCAGGCATTGGCCTTGAGCGGACTGTTGTCGCCGAAGCTCGGCGGCCCGCCAGTGCACCCGCCGATCCCCGAGGGCGTGTGGCAGCCGTTCAGCTCCGGCGACAAGTGGAACACGCCCAAGCGCGGCGACGAGAATCGCTACCGCCGCTCGCTCTACACCTACACCAAACGCAGCATCCCCTACCCCAGCTTCGCCAGTTTCGACGCGCCTTCGCGCGAGTTCTGCACACCGCGACGGGTGGCCTCGAACACGCCGTTGCAAGCCCTGGTCACGTTGAACGACGAGGCCTTCGTGGAATGCGCCGAGGCTTTGGCGAAGCGGATTGAAAGCGAGTTTTCCGGATCCATCCGGAGCCGACTTTCCCAAGCCTGCCGTCTCGTCACCGCGCGCAAACCGGATGACGCGAGATTGGATGTATTGGAAACACTGCACAAACAGGTGAGCGAACGCGCTGATGGCGCAGGCGCTGAATCGCCCTGGATCGTGGTCGCCCAGGCCCTGCTGAACATGGACGAGGTCTTGAATTACTGACACTAACGTGGAGAGACGGAGTGATGGAGAATTGGAGCAATGGAGTGGATGAGCGCAAGCCCGGTTGCTCTCGGCGGGGCGCGGAATTTATTCCGCTTCCACCTCCGGTCGAGCCGACGTTTGGGCGTTTCCATTTGCCTCGGTCGGTTCCAAGTCGAAGCGGAATGAATTCCGCGCCCCTCAACTCCCTCAAGCGAACATCCGCTCTCTCCGCCCCCCCGCTACCCCACGGCCCTGAATTCTCACTTTCATGAAACCGGAATCGTTGATCCCTGAAGTCCGGCGCGAGGCGTTGGAGCGCGATACGCGTCGCCAGTTCATCACCCGTTGCGCGACCGGCCTCGGCGCGCTCTACCTGTCGGAGCAGGCCGGCATTGCGAAGTCGGTCGCCCCGGCGGATGTCGCGCATTTTGCGCCGAAGGCCAAGCGCGTGATCTTCCTTCACATGATCGGCGCGCCGAGTCAGTTGGAGCTGTTCGAATACAAGCCCGAGCTGAAGCGCTTGGACGGCAAGCTGTGTCCCCAGTCGTTCCTCGAGGGCAAGCGCTTCGCCTTCATCCAGGGCACGCCCAAGATGCTGGGGCCGCAGTTTGAATTTCAGCAGCACGGCCAGTGCGGGCATTGGATCTCAGAACGCCTGCCCCACTTCGCGCAGCGGGCGGACGACGTCAGCTTCATCCGGACCCTGCAGACGGACCAGTTCAACCACGGCCCCGCGCAGCTTCGGGTTCATACGGGCCAGGCGCGGATGGGCTTTCCGTCGATCGGTTCCTGGGTGACCTGGGGCCTGGGCGCCGAGAATTCGAACCTCCCCGGCTTTGTGGTCCTGCTTTCCGGCGGCCGCCAACCGCGCGCGGGCAAGGCCCTTTGGAATTCCGGTTTTCTTTCATCCGTGTACCAGGGAGTGCAATGCCGTTCGAAGGGAGAGCCGGTGTTGAATGTGTCCAATCCAAAGGGCATGTCCCGCGACACGCGCCGCGCGGCGTTGGATGCGCTCAAGTCGCTCAATCAGCAGACGCACGACGAATTCGGCGATCCGGAAACACTCACGCGCATCGCGCAATACGAGATGGCCTATCGCATGCAGATGGCCGTGCCGGACGCCATGGACATCAATCGCGAACCGCAACATGTCCGCGATCTCTATGGCGCCACGCCGGGCAGGGAGAGCTTCGCGAACAACTGCCTGCTCGCCCGGCGATTGGTGGAGCGCGGCGTGCGGTATGTGCAGTTGTTCGACTGGGGCTGGGACACCCACGGCTCCACGGCCAGCGAGGCCCTGAACAAGGGCTTTCTCGAAAAGTGCCGCCAGATCGACCAGCCCATGGCCGCGCTGCTCGCCGACTTGAAGCAACGCGGCATGCTCGACGAAACCCTCGTGGTCTGGAGCGGTGAGTTCGGTCGGACTCCAATGCGGGAGAACCGGGCCGGGCGGGAAATGAAATTCGTCGGCCGCGACCATCATGCGGAGGCCTTCACAGCTTGGTTGGCCGGCGGAGGCATCAAAGGCGGCGTCTCCTACGGCGAGACGGACGAGTTCGGCTACCATTCGGTCGTGAATCCCACGCCCCTGCACGACCTGCATTCCACAATGATGCATCTGCTCGGTTTCGATCACAAACGACTGACCGTGCCGTTCGAGGGGTTGAACCAACGCCTCACCGGCGTCGCCGACGCGCCTCCGATCCGGGCATTGATGGCCTGAGCGTGTCTGCGTTAAGGAGGGGAGACGGAGCGCGGAATTTATTCCGCTTCGGCGTTGGCGCTTCAAGCGCATCGGTTTGGTTGGGCAGAGCGGAGTGTTGGGCGTTGAAGCGGAATGAATTCCGCGCTCCCAGCGCGTTGCCAGGCTGAGCCGTTTGAGCGCGCAACCGCCCGGCGCCGATTGCTTGTGCCGCTCCAGAATCCCATTGACGCTTTGGTCGATTTCGCTTCAATCCCCGCATGCTCACGCAGAACCTCATCAAACGGCTTGCGGTCATTGCGACGCTTGGAATCTCCGCCCTGACGGCTTCGGCCGACGTCAAACTCCCTTCCATCATCGGAAGCCACATGGTGCTTCAGCGGGACGTCGAATGCCCCATCTGGGGTTGGGCCGAACCGGGCGAGAAGGTCACCGTCTCATTCGCCCGACAGAATCACACGGCGACGGCGGGCAAGGATGGCAGGTGGTCCGTGCGCCTGTTGGCGTTGAAGGCCAGTTCCAAGGGCCGCGCCATGACGATCAAGGGGAACAACACCATCAAGTTGGAGGATGTCGTCGTTGGCGAGGTCTGGCTCTGCTCTGGGCAGAGCAACATGGAGTGGACGGTCTCGCGCTCCAACAATGCGAAGGAGGAAGCCGCCGCCGGCAACCATCCGCGCATCCGTCACATCAAGATTCCGCATCGTCCCGCGGCCAAGGCCGAATCGGACGTGCCGTCGTCCGGTTGGCAGCAGGCGACTTCGCAAACAGTCCCGAACTTCACCGCCGTGGGTTATTTCTTCGGGCGGGAACTCATGAATGAACTCGATGTGCCGGTCGGCCTCATCGGCTCGAACTGGGGCGGCACGCGGATTGAGCCGTGGACGACGCCCGCCGGCTTCAAGAGCGTTCCGGCGCTCAAGAGCATTTCCGACAATCTCGCCACCTTCCCCTCCAAGCGGAAGGTGAAGAACAAGAAGACCGGCAAGGTGACCGAGGCCATCAATCACCAGACGCCGCTGGCCCTCTACAACGGGATGATCGCCCCGCTGGTTCCCTACGCCATCAAGGGCGCGCTCTGGTATCAGGGCGAATCCAACAACGGCGAGGGCATGCTCTACCGCGAGAAGATGAAGGCGCTGATCCATGGCTGGCGCGAATTGTGGAGCAATCCGGAACTGCCCTTCTACTACGTACAGTTGGCGCCATACGTCTATCGCGGCGACAACCGCCAATATCAACTCCCGGGCATCTGGCAGGCGCAACTCGCCACGCTGTCTGTCCCGCACACGGGGATGGCCGTCACCACGGACATCGGCAACATCAAGGACATCCACCCGAAGAACAAACAGGACGTCGGCAAACGCCTCGCCCTCTGGGCCCTCGCCAAGAACTATGGCAAGAAGGGGATCGTTTACTCCGGCCCGCTCTACAAGAGCCACACGGCGGAAGGTTCCAGCATCCGCGTCAGCTTCAGCGAAACCGGCGGCGGCTTGAAATCCCTCGACGGCAAGGCCCTGACG
>JAYPGD010000208.1:8427-10195 GCA_038126655.1 Verrucomicrobiales bacterium | reverse complement strand
TGCCCAGATTCGCCGTGTGCTCCACCGTCGGCAACCTCTCGATCGCGCTCATCACCCGAAGGAAATCCTGGTTCGAATCCGGCGCCTCAAAGAGCCGTTCGGGCAGGTTCTTCGCGTGATTCTCCTTCAGATAGGCCGACACGTCGAAGGACACCGGATGCGGCGAGGACTTCTCAAAACGGTTCAGGCCGCCCACCCCCATCATCCAGTCGCCGATCGGCTTGGTCGTATGACAGGCGGAACAACGACCGTCGTAATAGAACTCATCCGGACGGGCGAATGGATCGTTTCGCTGGCCGTCAGGCAGTTCCTCGCCCACATGAACCACGGGGATCCACTCCTCCTTGTCGATCCACCAGCCAAAGGGCAGCACATGCTCCAGTTTCCGCAGCACATGACTCTGAGTCTCCGGCCCTTCCAGGAGTTTCCCGACATAATACTGGGTGAACCGCGATCCAATGGTGCGGTTGATGTCAAAGATCCGGACCACGTCATCGCGCTCCAGCTTCATACGCCGGCGGCCGCCCTCCATGTAGAACGTCGCGCGCCCTCCCAAGTACTCGATGAAAGCCCCCTCCGAAAAATCGCCCATCACAATTTCATCGGTCGCCAGGGCATTCATCCACCGATGCGGGTGCTGCGACCAACTCTCATGGTTGCCGGGATGGCATTCCTTGCAGGATTCCGCGCCGACATAATCCTTCATGGCGATATTGCTGGAGCCGCTCGGCTCCACCGTGCCCTCCTCCATCTCCTTCGGGATGCCGTTCCACCACAGCTTCCCCTTCGCGTCCGGCCTTCCCGTCAGCGAAAAGACCCTGGGCGCGTCCGCGGGTATCGCCTGCCCCTGCGCCGGGGCAGGCGAACTGACGGAATCTTCGAAAGCAGCCGGGGCCTCCGCCCCTCCAAGCGGCGCGTCGGGAACATCCAAAGGCGCATCGGACGTGTCCCTCAGGGTGATCCCCAACGCAGCGACGCCCAGGATGACCACCGCAATCAGGGCGTAAGCGTAACTCTTGTCCCGGTTCGAGCCCCCACTCCGACGTTGCGATTCTTTTGACGATGCCCCGTTCATGTCCTGACGGCGCAGCCTAACCAAACAAGCGTCCCTGTTCAATCCTTCGCCGACGCCCCCGTCAGCGGGACGTGCGTACGCACCGGCTTTTCCTTGCCCTTGACCCAGGCCTCAGGAGCCTCTCGAAACGCAAACTCCGCTCCCACCTTCCGCCGCGTGTCGTCCGAGATCAGAATGCTCTCGCCATGCTCCTTGGTCAGGCTCTCAATCCGGGAGGCGAGATTCACTGCGTCGCCGATGGCGGTGAATTCCTTGCGATGCGGCGCGCCGATGTCGCCGACGGTCGCCCGCCCGGAGTGAACGCCGACGCCAATGTGGATTTCCGGCTCGCCTCGGGCGACGCGTTCTTCATTCAGCTTCTTCAATTCCGCATACATCTCCAACGCGCACCGCACCGCCCGCTCCGCATGATCCTCCTGCGCGATGGGCGCGCCAAAGTAGGCCATGATCCCGTCGCCGATGTATTTGTCCAACGTGCCGCCATGGCGGAAGATGCAATCGACCATCCGCCCGTGATACTCATTCAACAACGCGACAACCTCCTCGCTCTTCATCTTTTCGCTCATCGAGGTGAATCCCCGGATATCGCTGAACAGCAGCGTCAACTCACAATCCCGGCCGCCGCCGAAACGCTCGTCCAGACGCTCGATCCGCTCGGCGACCTTGGGCGAGAAATAGCGCCCCAACCGGGCC
>JAYPGD010000208.1:7636-8417 GCA_038126655.1 Verrucomicrobiales bacterium | reverse complement strand
CCAACGTCCGCCACCGCCGCAGGGAATACTGGCAGATGCCCGCCACCGCCGCGATCAACAGCGTCGCCGACGCAAATCCCGCCGCAGTGTCCTTCGCGATGACCTGGATCGCTGCGGCGCAGACGGCGCACATGCCCGCGGTCGTCCACACCAGGCGACTGCGCAGGGACAAAGAGGACAACGCCACCAGCGCCATGTAAATGGCCACCGTGAAACCCGCGACACCCTGCGGATCGCTGCCGGCCTGAACAGCCCGCCATTGGAGGATCAGAACAAACGGAACTTCCACGAAGGGGATCGACGCGACCCCAAAACTCGCGGCCGCCGCCTTTTTCCGCCCCATCCAATACCCGAGCGCCACCACCCAATACAGGATCATGGCCGGCAGGTTCGCTTTCCATGAGGGCATGCCCAGCACGCCTCCGGCAACCACGTGAAGCGCCAAAAAGGTGCCCGCCCAGACGAATCGAAAGGAGCCAAAACGCCGCGCGTTCAGCGCCCTTTCCTCGCCGATCGCGCGCCGGAAGGGAACTTCGGCCATCGGCCTGACTGACGGTTCGTCATCCATGGACCGATCATCAATTCGACGTCCCGGGAAGCAAGGGAATTCCTTGGCCGCGAGGCTTCCGCCAAGTATTACTCTTGGCGCTTCCGGGCCGATAGAATGCAGATTCCCGAACCACAACCCGAACACAATCCCCGCCCCCGCTGGCTGGTCCCCGGCGTCGTTGGAGTGTTGCTCCTCGGCGTCGCCGTCCTGTTGCTTGACCGCTCCGGCGCG